>CAYLND010000127.1:0-10588 GCA_964384905.1 uncultured Acidobacteriota bacterium | reverse complement strand
CGCCGCCGTCGCCACCGGCCCTGATGCCGGCGCCGGCCGCGGGCTGCCCCCGGAGACCTCCGCCGGACGGGCGTCCCGCAGCCGGGCCAGCAGGTAAGCCCCCGACGCGGCCACGAGGTTGAGACCGACCGCCAGCCAGCCGGTCCGTCTCAGTCCGATCGAGGGCAGGAACGCCAGACCGGCTGCGGCGCAGCCGATCACGCCCCCGAGAGTGTTGACCGCGTACAGGACCCCCACCCTCCGTCCCGTCTCCTCGTCACCCCTCTCGGCCAGCCGGCTGACGACCGGAAGCGTCGCGCCCATGAGCGCCGTCGGCGCCAGGAGCACCGCGCCGCAGAGCACGAAGCGTCCCAGGCTGAGGGCCGCGAACGAGGCGTGGAAGCGGCTTCCGATCATCTGATGCAGGGGAAGGATCACGCGGAGCGCCAGAGGGACGCGGAGCCCGCAGACGCCGACCAGAAGCTCGATGGCCGCGTAGACGCGCAGCGGCTCGAACCGCTCCAGTCGTCGCGCCGCCGCCGCCATTCCCGCGCTGCCCAGGGCCAGCCCGCCCATGAAGGCGGCCAGGACCGTGGCCACCGCGAACGAGGTCGTTCCGAAGATCAATTCGAGCGATCTCATCCAGACGACCTCGTAGACGAGACCGCTCATCCCCGACACCGCCAGGCAGAACAGGAGGCCGGGGAGGAGGCGCGGCAACGAAGACGGCCTCACGACGCGCGTCCATGTTCCGGAGTCCCCGGGACGCCGGCGGGCGCCGCGAAGCGCTCGCGGCCCGGCTGCGCGGCGCGGTCCGGACCGTCCACTCCGGCGGCGGCCGGCGCGCCGATCGACGGCCCCGGACCGGTCGCGTCGCCCTTGAGACGCAGAAGGGCCCGCCGGAGCCACACGAGAAACAGGATCGACGCGATCGAGGACGAGACGATCAGCCCGACCAGCAGCCCGAAGAGATCCGGCTCGCCGGACAGCCGGGCCCCCTTCATGCCGGCCAGGGCGCAGGGGATCGTCAGAAGGACGTACCGGATGGCCGCCATCGCCAGGCCCGGGCGGCCGCGCTGCAGGCCCTCGAAGGCGGGGCGGCACAACGCGAACGGGATCATCGCCAGGCAGGCGATCGGACAGAAGACCAGCGCGACCGTGCCGAGATCGGCGGTCCGGGGCGATTCCGCCAGGGCGTGGGCCAGGCGGCGGCCGCCGAGCAGCATGGCCGGTGTGACCAGACCGACGCAATAGACCGCGGCCGCCGCGATGACGTCACGCATGCCGCGGCGGATCGCCGCGATGTCGCCTTCGCCGAAGCGGCGCGCGACGAAGGGCAGAACGGCCACCGCTCCGGCGATGATCGGCATCGCCGCGAACTGCAGGACGCGCGAGTAGATCCCGTAGGCGGCGATCGATTCGGTGGCGCCGGGACGGCGGGCCAGGAGCCAGTTGACCAGCGCCGTCTCCACCGCCATCAGCCCGAAGGTCAGGGTCGAGGGAACCGCCAGGGCCATCAGCGAGCGGAACGGATGCGGATCGAGCGCCGGGTCGGTGTCGAGCCCGCTCTCCTTGCGGGCCGCTTCGTGCGACGCCGCCTTGCGCAGGGCGTACACCAGGCCCCCGAACCGGCCCAGGACCGTCGAGAACGCGATGCCGAAGACCCCCCAATGGAACACGAAGAGAAACACGATGTTCAGGGCGACGTTGATCAGGTTCGACCAGATGCCGGCCCACATCGTCGAGCGGGTGTCGTGGTGCGCCTTGACGATGGAGTCGGGGATGATCGACCAGAAGGCGGTGAACGCCGAGCCGCCGATCAGCACGCCGCCGTAGATCGAGAATTTGCGCGCCAGCTCGGCGTCGAGGCCCATGTGGTACGCGCCGAAGTAGATGTAGAGCGCGACCGCCGAGAACAGCGGCACGAGCGACCAGACGACCCGGCGCGACACCGACAGCACCTGATCGATGCGCCCGCCCTGGCGCCTGCCCATGGCCTGGGATAGATTCGACGTCATGCCGGTCGACACACCGACCCAGCAGGCCGCCATCAGGATCTCGTACGGGAACGACAGCCCGCCGACCGCCGCGATCGCCGCGTCCCCCAGAGTCGCCGCGAAGGCGAGATCCACGAACGTGAAGAGCGAGCGCATCTGGAACGACAGCACGAGCGGCGCCGCCATCTTGAGGATGGAGCCGGAGGCCGGCGGGCGGACCGGGGGCCGGTCGGGGATGCTGCCGGTGGACCTCATCGAAACGGTCGAATCGCTCCCGGCCCGTCGCATGGAGTCGAATGCGGCCTCGACCGGCCGGGGGCGCCCATGCGGGGCGGGTCATTCTACCAAAGCGACGGCGGCTGAACGCCGCGCGCGGGCGCGCGGGCGGCCGAGGAATTACAATGAGACCCGGAGGACCGGATGAGTCGTTTCGCGGACTGGCGGCCGTTCGCGTCGCTGAGGACGCGCCCGCCGGGGGAAAAGCGCTTCCTCATCCTGGTGCCGCTCACCGGTGTGGCGACCGGATTCGCGTCGGTGGCGCTCATCCGGGTTCTCGGTCTGGCGCAGAGCCTCTTCTGGGGCTCGCGTCACGAGCTCCTGGAGCACGCCCTGGCCGCCCCGGCGTGGCACCGCCTGCTGATCCCGGTCGCCGGCGGCGCCCTGGTCGGGCTTCTCATCCTGATCACGCGCCAGCCGGTGGGCGGGCACGGCACCTCGGGGATCATCGAGGCGGTGGCGCAGCGCGCCGGGGTCCTGCCGATCGGGCGGAGCCTGATCAAGGCGGCCGCCACCATCGTGACGGTCGCGACGGGCGGCTCGCTGGGGCGCGAGGGACCGCTGGTCCGGGTCGGCGCCGCCCTCGGCTCGTTCCTCGGGCGCCGCTTTCATCTCTCCGGCAACCGGCTGAACATCCTGCTCGGCTGCGGCGCCGCCGCCGGGATCGCGGCGGCCTACAACGCGCCGATCGGCGGCGCCCTGTTCGCGCTGGAGGTCATCCTCGGTAACTTCGCCCTGGAGAGCTTCGGGCCGATCGTCGTCGCCTCGGCCATCGGCACCGTCATCTCGCGCAAGCTCGTCAGCGCCTATCCGGCCTATACCCCCCCGGCCACCACCACGCTGACCAGCGGCTGGGAGCTGTGGGCCTACCTCGGGATGGGGATCGGCATCGGCGTCGCCTCGGCGCTGCTGATCGTGGCGCTGCGCGGCGCCGAACGGGGGTTCCGCCGGCTGCCGCTTCCCGACTGGATCAAGCCGGTGATCGGTTTCGCCCTGGTCGGGGTCATCGGCGTCCGGTTCCCGCACGTGTTCGGCAACGGCTACGACACCACCAACCTCGTCCTCCGCGGCGAGATCCCCTTGCAGCTGGTGCTGCTCCTGCCGTTCCTGAAGGTGGCCGCGACGGCCCTGACGGACGGCTCGGGCGGCTCGGGCGGGCTGTTCACGCCGACCCTGTTCGTCGGCTCGACGCTCGGGTACGTGTACGGCGCCTGGGCCCACGAGACGTTCCCGCTGACCACGTCCGAGCCGGCCGCTTACGCGCTGGTCGGCATGGGCGCGATGATCGCCGGGACCACGCAGGTGCCGCTGACGGCGATCCTGATCATCTTCGAGCTGACCGGCGACTACCAGGTCATCCTGCCGCTGATGGTCACCTGCACGGGTGCGGTCGTGGTGTCGCGTCTCGTGCATCGCGAGTCGATCTACACCGAGCCGCTGCTCGAGCGCGGCGTGCGTCTCGGCGGCCGTATGGAGGAGCTGGTGATGGACACCATCCGGGTGCGCGACCTGATGCGCTCCGGCTCGGCGCCGGTCAACGAGCTGGAGAGCGTGGGGGTGGTGCTGAAGCGCCTGCTCGAGGAGGGACGCAAGGAGATGTTCGTGGTCGGCGAGGACGGCCGGATGACCGGCGCCATCACGCTCGGCGACCTGTACGAGCCGCTGCGCAACCCGGACGCGGCGCAGGCGCTGCGCGCCAAGGACGTGATGTACACCGACGTGCCTGTCCTCAACCAGGACGACCGTCTGAGCGAGGCGATCGGGCGCTGGAAGCAGGTCAGCCGCGATCGCCTGCCGGTCGTGGACGGACCCGAGTCACGGCACCTGGTCGGCGAGCTGTCGGCCGGCGACATCATCGCGGTCTACAGCCAGGAGGTCCTCCACAAGGAGGCGCGCCTGGCGCGCTTCGATCGCCGCGGCGCCGGGGAGAAGCCCGAGACCACGTTCGTCGAGCTGCCCGGCGAGTACGTGGTGGCCCTGGTCACGCTTCCCGAGTCGTTCCCGGGGATGTCCCTGCGCGAGCTCGGAGCCCGCCAGCGCTTCGGCGTCAACATCATCGAGATCAAGCGCCGCATGCCGGGCGGGCAGGAGCGCCGCATCATCCCCGACCCGTCCACCGACCTGAAGCCGGGCGACGGTCTTATCGTCGTCGGCCGGCCGCTGGAGATCGCCCGTCTCGGCGATCCGATCCGCCTCGCGGAGATCGCGGCGGCGAGCGGGTCGGCCGGCGGCGGACGCGACCCGGCGGCGGGCGCTGCGACCACGCCTCGCGCCGCCGGCACCTCGTTCGCTCCCGAGGAGAAGCAGTGACTATCGCGGAGAGGCCCTGCCGGGACCGTCCAGGTAGGTCTCGTCCCCGGGGCGATTGAGGGTCCAGTAGGCCAGACGTTGCGTCCATTTCAGGCGGTAGCCGCTGCCGTCGGCCCGATCCCAGGCGACCAGCAGGTACGGGTAGTCGCGCGACGTCCAGAACGAGTCGGGTCGCGCCTCGCCGGCGTCGAGATCCCAGCGCAGGGTCGTGAAGCCGCCCGCCGGCACCTTCACCAGCTCCTGGGCCGCGGCCGCGGTCAGGGTGGCGGCGCGCGGCTCCGGCTTCGGCCCCCGGCTCTCGATCTGACCTGGAACGAGGCGGAGGGTCCGGGTGGTGCCGGGCTTCTGGGGCAGCGAGCGGATCCACAGCGGCAGGGCGTCGTAGAACACCACGTCGTGCCCGGTCGGGACGTCGTAGGTCGCCTCGGCCATGCCGTCCCAGTAGGTGTGCACGTGCAGCGAGCCGCGCCCGGCGCGCCGGGTGTATTCCTTGTAGGTATTGCCGCACCACTCGTTCGACGTGAGCGACATCTTCACCAGGTCCATGGTGGCCCGATCGAAGAAGCACGACGCCATCTGATGGTACGCGTAGATTCCGGTCTGATAGCCGATGACGTGATTCAGCTTGAGCACCGTCAGCCGGTCGCCCGGGTCGTGCCCGGGGTCCGCCTTGACCAGCTGCGCCTTCGACAGATCCTCCTTCACGACGATCAGATAGGCCGTGAACAGCCGTGGCACGCCGTAGCGGCGGACGGACGCCTGGTACGCATCGATCTCGGCCCGCCCGTCGTCCCACAGGGTGTTGCCGGCGAACTCGTCCGGCGCGGCGGTCGCCGCCGCGGGCTCGCCCAGGGGGCTTCCGCCGGCGCACGCCGTGACGGCCGAAAGGATCCCGGCCAGCGCCGCGGCTGCGCCCGGGCGGAGGGCGGACCGCGGCGTTGTCAGCATCGGTCCCGGCTCTTCAAGCGTCGGCTCCCCGCGGCACGAGCCCCAATCTACCACACGGTCGGATCCGCCTCCGCCCTGCCGGCGCGCGCTCCACGCGGCCGCTTCCGGTGGGGTAGAATTCTCGCGTCCGGCACGCGCGCATGAGCGGAACGCACACGGTTCGATTCGCCGCGGGAGGCGGGGGTCTCTTGATGGCGGGCCTCGCGCTCGCGCTGGGGGGGCTCGCGTCCACGGGACCGGATGACGCCCCGTGGAGCCGCGGTGCGTTCGTGGCCGACCCGGCGGATCTGATCCGCGCCGCCTCCTCGCTGCCCGCCGTCGAAGGAGCGGACGTCCAGGTCCTGCTCGACGACGAGCGGGTGGTCTTCGACGAGAAGGGCGGCAAGGTTTCGACGCATCACCTGGTGTCGCGCATCCTGACGCCGGCGGGGGTGCGCGCCTGGGGCACCACCAGCGTGCCGTGGTCGCCCTGGTGCCAGGATCGCCCGGTCATCCGCGCCCGCGTCATCACCGCCGACGGGGTGGCGCACGAGCTGGACCCGAAGTCGGTGGACGAATCGCCGGCGTCTGGCGACGGCGAGGACGTCTTCGACAACCGCCGCGTGCTGCGCGCGCCCCTCCCGGCCGTCGCCGCGGGGGCGGTCCTGGAGGAGGAGATCGCCACGCGCGAAGGCGCTCCGTTCTTCGATCGCGGCGAGGTCGACGAGTTCTACTTCGGGAAGGACGTTCCGGTCCGCCGCACGCGTCTGACCGTCGAGGCCCCGGCGGCGCTGCCGCTCAAGCGGGCGGTCCGCCTCCTGCCCGGGCTGCAGGAGCGGCGGGAGGAGGCGGCCGGGGTTGTGCGCTACACGTTCGAGAACGGCCCGCTCGACGCGCTGAAGCCATCCGAGCCGTTCATGCCCCCGGAGGTCCCCTGGTGGCCGGTCGTGTCGCTCACGACCGGCCGCTCCTGGAGCGACGTCGCGGCCCGTTACGGCGAGATCGTCGAGCAGCAGATCGCCGGCGCGGATCTGAAGAAGCTGGTGCGCGATGCGGTCGGTCGGTCGACGGCGCGCCCGGCCGTCCTCAAGGCCCTGCTCCAGTCACTGCACCACAACGTGCGCTATACCGGCGTCGAGTTCGACGAGGCGGCGATCGTGCCGCGCCCGCCGTCCGAGACGCTGCGCAGGAAATACGGCGACTGCAAGGACCAGGCGGCCCTTCTGGTCGCCATGCTGCGGGCGGCGGGGGTGCCCGCGCATGTCGCGCTGCTGCGCGGCGGAGAGGGGCCGGACGTCGACCCCGAGCTCCCGGGGCTGGGCGCGTTCGACCATGCCATCGTGCGGGTCGCGGTCGACCCGCCGGTGTGGATCGACCCGACCGATCCGTACGCCGCCCCCGGCGAGCTCCCCACTCCCGATCAAGGACGTCTGGCGCTCGTGGCCGCCTCCGGCACGACCGCCCTCGTGCGCACATCCGAATCGACCGCGGCCGACAACCGCACGCTCGAGACGCGCGAGTTCCTCCTGGCCGAGGACGGGCCCGCGCGCGTCGTCGAGACGACCGAGGTCTGGGGCGCGGCGGAGCGCAACTACCGGAGGTATTACGCCGAGGCGGACCGCGACACCATCAAGAAGGGTCTGGACGATTACGTGAAAGGACGCTATCGCGCCAAGAAGCTGGAGAAGTACCAGGTCACGGACCCCGCCGACCTGACCCTGCCGTTCCGCCTCACCCTGGAGGCCAGCGGCGCGGCGCGCGGCACCACCGCGGGCGGCGAGGCGGCGGTGGCGATCGAGCCGGGGCCGATCACCGCCGAGCTGCCGGAGGAGATCGCCGACGCGTCCGAGACGCACGAGCCGCGCAAGAACGATCTCTACCTTCCCAAGCCGTTCCGGACCGAATGGCACTACCGCATCGTCCCGCCACCCGGTTTCGCCCCACGCCCCCTTCCGGAGAAGGGGGAGACCAGCCTGGGGCCCGCCCGGATGACGCAGAGCTTCTTCGCCGGCGCGGACGGCGTCGTCACCGCCGACCTGCGGTTCGAGATGCCCAGGCGCCGGCTGAGCCCGGGCGAGGTGGGGGAGCTGCAGAAGGGGGTGCGCGATCTGAAGAAGGGGCGCGCGATCGTGCTGACCTTCGGCGAGGTCGGGGAGGAGCACCTGCAGGCCGGGCGGATCAAGGAGGCGCTCGACGAGTTCGACCGGCTGTCGGCGCTGCATCCGAAGGAGGCGCTGCACCGCACCGACGTGGCGCGCGCCCTCCTGGCCGGAGGCATGGGCGAGACGGCGCGTGAGGAGGCCCGCAAGGCGGTGGCCCTCGATCCGTCGTCGGTGGTGGCCCAGCGCGTGCTCGGATGGGTGCTGTCCAACGATCGGGTGGGCCGTCCGTTCAACAAGGGGTGCGACATGGCCGCCGCGGAGGCGGCTTACCGGCGCGCCAAGGAGCTGGATTCCTCCGACGCGTCGGCGCGCGCCAATCTCGCCATCCTGCTCGAGTACGACCCGGCGGGAGCGCGCTTCGGGCCGAAGGCCAGGCTGGCGGAGGCGATCGCCGAATATCGGTCGCTGCGCAAGGATCTGGACGACCGGCGATACGACTTCAACCTGCTCGCCGACCTGGCGCGGATCAGGGACTTCAAGGCGGTCCGCCAGCTCGCCGCGGACGCGGAGGCGGGACCGGTGCGCGACATCTATCAGGTGCTGGCGACCGCCGCACTCGACGGCGTCGAGCCGGCGATCCGGCAGGTCTCGAGCCTCGCGACGACGGCCGAGACGCGCAGCGCCGTGCTGCTCGGGGCGGCGCGCTGGCAGATGGTCCTGCGCAACTACCCCGCGGCGGCCGTCCTGTTCACCGAAGGAGCCAAGGGCGCGGGCAACGGGGCCAACATCCTGTCGCTCGCCGACATGCTGCGCAAGGCGCGACGCCACGAGGAGATCGCCCTGTCCGACGACGAGCCGATGAGCGCCGTCAAGCGCCTCATGATGGTCGTGTTCGATCCGGACGCGTCGCGCGACCAGTTCGTCGCGCTCCTGGCGCACGGCGCCGCCGCCGGGGTGCCGGAGCGTTTCACGGGAGCCGATCTGCGACAGCTGCGTCAGGCGATCTCCGCACCGCTCGACCAGGCCGGCCTGCCGGCCGAAGTGGGTCTCGATCTGGCGCTCGGTTTCTTCCAGGCGTCGAGCGAGGGGGACGACCGCCTCGGATACCGCCTCAGGCTGCAGGGCATGGCCGGCGCGCCGGCGACCTCGATCGATCTCTTCGTGGTGCGCGAGGAGGGGACGTACCGGATTCTCGCCGTCGGCACCGATCCGTGGGAGGCGGGCGGCGAAGTGCTCCGGCGCCTGGAGGGCGGCGACGAGGCGGGGGCGCGACGCTGGCTGGACTGGGTCCGCGAGGAGATGCCGCGCCCGACGGACGACGATCCCCTGTCCTCGCCACCCTTCCCTCTGTTCTGGAGGAAGGGCTCGACGGCCGGGCCGGAGGAGATGCGCCGGGCGGCGGCCAGTCTCATGGCCGTAAGCGACGCGCCCGAGCGCGCCCTCCCGGTTCTTCAGGACGGTCTGCAGAAGGCGACGACGGACGAGCAGCGGCTGCGCTATCAGCACGCCCTGGCGGTCGCCTATCTGAAGCTGGGGCGTGTCGACGACATGGTGCGCGCCGGGCGGCTGCTGCTGGCGCTGCGACCCGATTCGGATGCGGCGTTCGGCTACCTCGGACGGGCCCTGGTGCGCGCCCGCGGCTGGGAGGAGTGCCGGCGGCTCGCGGAGGACCGGCTGAAAAGGCTGCCCGACGATCTCACCGCCACGCGCCTGCTCGCCAACGTGGCCGGCCGGACAGGGGACTTCGAGTCCGCCGAGAACCTGTACGGCCGCCTGGCCACGACCGGCAAGGCGGAGGCGCCGGACCTCAACAACCTGGCGTGGCTGGCGCTCTTCCGCGGGGGCGTGAGCGAGGCGGCGATCGAACGGGCGCAGCGGGCGGTCATGCTGACGCGCCAGGGGAGCGCCGCGGATCTGCACACACTGGCGGCTCTTTACGCCGAGACCGGAAAGACCGCGGAGGCGCGCGAGCTGATCCTGAAGGAGATGCAGATGAACGGCAGCGAGGAGCCGCGGCCCGAGGACTGGTACGTGTTCGGCCGCATCGCCGAGCAGTACGGCGTGCGCGAGGCCGCCCTCCTGGACTACGCCCGGGTCACGCCGCCCGATCCCGACGCCGACGTCCTGCAATCCACCTACGCCCTCGCGCAGAAGCGCCTCGCGGCGCTCAAGAAGGACGCCAGGCCGCGCCGGACGTCGGCGGATTTCTCTCGCGGCGGGACGCCGCCTGCCTTAGAATAGCGCCCAGCCTGCTGCTGGAGGTGAGCGTCATGAAGGTGAAGACCCGGGAATCGGGCAACATCACGGTCGTGGATCTGAATGGCAAACTCGTCCTCGGAGAGCCGGTGGCGACCCTGGAGGAGACCGTCAAGCGTCTCATCGCCGACGGCCACACCCGCCTGATCGTCAATCTCAAGGACGTGGACTACGTGGACAGCGCCGGGATCGGAGAGCTGATCGCCGCCAAGAAGCGGGCGGTCGAGAAGAAAGGGGACGTCAAGCTGCTGATGCCGAGCCAGACCGTCTACAAGGTCCTGTCGATGCTCTCGCTGCACCTGATCTACGAGATCTTCCAGGACGAGACCAAGGCGATCCGCGCCTTTCCGGCCTGAGGGGGGCGCGGCGGGGTCTCCCGCATCGACGTCCGATTCATCCCAGCCGTGGAGACGGTTCTCATCGAAGTGCTGCCCGAGGACACCGGCCGCACCCTGCAGGCGGTCCTGCACGACCGCGCCGGGCTCAGCCACGCGCAGGCACGCGGTCTGATCGACGCAGGCGCGGTCCGCGGGCCCCTGACCCCGGGCAGCTCCGGGGCGGCCCGGGGGCTCAGCCGCCGGGGGCTGTTCCTCAATGATGCCGACGCCGCCGGCATCGCCGGGATGCGCTGGGGCGCAGGGCGGGGGGAGAGCGGCACCGTCATCATGGTGACGCTCGGCACCGGCATCGGCACGGCGCTGTTCGCCGGCGGCAAGCTCTTTCCCAACACCGAGCTCGGGC
>CAYLND010000126.1:0-10666 GCA_964384905.1 uncultured Acidobacteriota bacterium | reverse complement strand
GAGGAGATCGAAGCGGAACTCCAGGAGAGAATCCCGCCGATCCGCCGGGCCCGATCCCCGGTCGAGGTGCGCTCCGACGTCGCCGTGGTGTCGCGGCGCGGCCGCTACCTGCTGCGCCGCCGGGCCGACCGGCACCTGATGCACGGCCTGTGGGAGTTCCCCACCCTCGGCGCGCGCGGCGGGAGCGCGGGGCTGCGCCTGGCGGCCGGGGAGACGATCGCCACCGTGCGGCACGCCATCACCTACCGCCGCCTCGAGGTGCGCATCCACGAGGCGCGTCTTCTGGCCGAGCCGCCGCGCGGCCGCTACCGCTTCGTCGCGCCGGCGGAGATGGCCCGGCTCCCGACGTCCTCGCTGGTGCGCAAGATCCTCGCGGCGCTCGTTTGACCGCCCTCGCGGGGCTGTGTTAGCGTCTCTGCGCCCATGTACAAGGTCACCGAGAGCGTCGAGTTCTGCTACGGCCACCGCCTCCTGCGCTACAAAGGGAAGTGCGCCCACCTGCACGGACACAACGGGCGCGTCGAGATCGAGCTCGCCGCGCCGTCGCTCAACGAGCAGTCGATGGTGGCCGATTTCTCCGACATCAGCCGCATCGTCAAGGAATGGATCGATCAGAACCTCGACCACCGGATGCTCCTGCACAGGGACGACCCGCTGGTGGAGACGCTCCGGCGGCACGACGAGCCGGTCTTCGTGATGGACTCCGACCCGACGGCCGAGGCGATCGCCCGTCTCATATTCGAATACGCGTCGTCCCGCGGCCTGAAGGTGTCGGAAGTCCGGCTGTGGGAGACTCCGGGCTCGGTCGCCTCGTATTCCCCTCCGCCGACGAGGTGACGGCCGCCGGGCCGCCCTCTCCGACCGCTTTCCTGCGCGAGAGCGTCGCGGCGGTCGGCACCCGCTTCCATCTCGTCGGGCTGTTCGCCCTCACGTCTCTCCTGGTCCGGATCGCGAGCCACTGGATGGGCGAGGACGACACCTGGTTCCCTCTGGTCGCCTCCGCCATCGTCGTCTACATCGCCTGTTCGGCGGGTGTCCTCGGAACGCTGTTCCAGGCGGCGACCGCGACGCGTGAGTCGGCCTCTTTCTTTCACTGGGCCCTCCACCTGCTCCTGCCGATCACCTGGCTGTGGCTGAGGATTTACCTGATCGTGTTCGGCCCGACCGACATCGCCGTCGGATTCTATCTCGCCCACAAGGGCGTGGCGACCCCGTCCGACTCGATCGTCAGGCTGCTGTTCTGGTGCGCGCCGTTCCAGGAGCTCATCGCTCTGGTTCTGGCCCTCTACAGCTTTCCGCTCTGCATCCTGTGGCGCACGCGCGGCGAATGGGGCCCGCACCTCAGGGCAGGCGTGAAGTTTCTCCGGGCGCGCGCGCCGGAATCGCGTCCGTTGCTTTTCCTCCTGGTGGTTGTCGCCGCCCTGGAGGCGGTCCAGGAGTGGACGCTCGGACCGGAGGGCTACAAGGCCGTGCCCGGATACCTCGAAGGGCTTCTCGAGCTGGCCGGGTCCTATCTGGTGCTGGTGGTGTTCTTCGGCGCGACGCGCATCGTCCTCGACAGCCTCGAGGCGGGGCCGCGCGCGGCCCCGGCCGGGGCCGGCACCGCGGCGCCGGGTCCATCCACGTAGACGGTCGCGTCGGACACTCCCGCCCGGCGGAACGCCTTCATCCTCTCGGCGCACTTGCTGCACCGGCCGCAGTGGCGACCGCCGCGCGGCCGGGCGCACGACAGCGTGAGATCGAGACGCAGGTCGCGACCCCGGCGCACCACGTCCGCTTTCGAGAGACCGCCATAGGGCGTCCGGATGCGCAGGGCGGTCCCGAGCCCCTCGCTCAGCGCCCTCTCCACCGCCCTGAAGAAGGCCGGCGTGGCGTCCGGGAACGGATTGGCATGCAGGATCCCGCTGGCGATGACCGGGATGCCGTGCAGGGCGCAGAACGTGCCGGCCTTCACCAGCAGGGCCAGGTTGCGCCCCGGCAGATAGCTCGACTCGTCGGGCGCGCGAAAACCGGGGACGCCGCGTCCGCTGACGCTCCAGTGGTCGCCGTACACGTCGCGCATCGGCAGATCGACGAAGCGCGGCGCCTGGAGGCGGGGCGATCGCAGCGTGCGCAGAAAGGATCTCAGGGAGTCGATCTCGGCCTCCTCCCAGGCCATCCCGGCGCGCACGTACAGCGGCTGGACCGTTCGGTGGCGCCGGAGAAGATCGCGCAGCAGGACCGAGGAGTCGAGCCCTCCGCTGACCAGCGCGCAGACAGACCCCCGGCGTACGGGTGGCGAGTAGCGGCGCCGGCGGCTCCGCATGGGTCGCCCCCTATCCGCGCAGCTTGTTCTCGGGTTTCCGGGGAGGATCGTTCGCCGCTCGCGGCGTGACGGCTGGATTGCCTTTGTACGACGGAGTGAGGTCTTTGTTGATGACCGCCCAGTCGGGGGATTCCTCCTCCGTCTCGACGATCGCCTCGATCGGACACTCCGGCAGGCAGGCGCCGCAATCGATGCATTCCTCGGGGTCGATGATCATGAACTCCTGGCCCTGGTAGTCCCCCGGATGAATGCAATCAACGGGACAGACGGCGACGCAGGTGGCGTAGCGCTCGCCAAGGCACTTTCCCGTGATGACGTAGGACACTGTGAAAGCCTCCTCTTCGAGTGAGCCCGCGAGCTCGAGAGCGAGGATGGTATCACACAAGACCGCGGCCTTGTAAAGTCCGGGGCGCGCCCGCCCCGGCTCGGTTCATCCCCTGCACCGCCCGTCAGCCGGGGGCCCGGCGCGATGGCGGCGGCGGTCCAGGCCGCCTATATTTGCCGTCGTGACGAACGGTCTTCGATTGCACAATCGTAACCCGGGAGCCTGAGGTGATCACCGCCCGATCCCGTCGCGCCATCCTGCTGTTCCTGATCCTGCTGACCATCATCGTGCTGGCCCGCATCGCCTCCTCGGCCGAGGGAGCGGTACGCTCGCCGGTCCGCGCGACCGCCGCGCGCCTGGAGGTGCGCCTGGCCGGTGGCGCGTCGCTCAACATGCGGCTCGACGAGACCGGGACCCTCCTGCCCGCGGAGTCGACGGTCCACCGCACCCTGGCGATCGAGGGAATCCGCGCCGGCGTGGGGGCCATCGAGCTCGGCTGGGAGACGATTCTCGGCGGCGGGATCGCGGCGCAGGGCGGCGGCCTGGTGGCTTCGCCCCGCGGAGGCTCGTCCCGCATGGTCCTCACGATCCCAGTGCCGCACGTCGACGGCCCGTCCGAGATGGAGCTGAGGGTCGAGGCGCGCGAGGCCGGGACGCTGGCCGGCCACGCCACCTTCCCCTTCACCGTGCTGCCGTCGATCTTCGGGACGGGTCTGCCCGATCTCTTCGAGCGGTCGCGCGTGGCGCTGTTCGATCCGGAGGGACGCGCGGCCGGCGCGCTCCAGGCGCTCGGTCTCCACCCGGAAAGCTTCGCGTCGTTCGAGGGTCTGGCCCTCTACCAGGGCGACCTGATCGTGGTCGGCCCGGGCGGCTTCGCCCGCGGGCGCGAGGCGCTGGGCCCGATCCTGGCGGCGCGCGCCCGATCCGGGATGCGGCTCCTGCTGCTGGAGCAGCCGTCGCTCCCCGGAACGCTGAGCGAGGACCTCAGGCTGTGGCCGTCGTTCACCCGCTCCCCCGGGAGCAGCGTGCTGGTCGCCTGGCGCCACCCGGTCCTGCGCGGGCTCGCGCCCGCCGACCCGCCGGCGGTCGACGGCACCTCCGCTTCGATCCGGCCGCTCCTGCCGCCGACCCGCGGGAATTTCACGGTCATCTCCGAGGTCCGGGTGGGCACCGCGTGGGCCGGGCGGGGGGGGGCCACCATCCGGAGGTCCCCGGTCGGGGGGGGCCCCGTGCGGGCGGCGCTGGATCGCGTGTGCGCCTATTTCCCCCGCGACCCGCGCGCGCGCGTCGTCCTCGTCAACGCGCTCGCCTATCTCCTGCCGGATCGCCGCGGCCTGAAGCGGACGTTCCTTTACGGCGCCTCGCTCGACGATCTGCCCGCCTGTCTCGCCGCCCTGTCGCCGGGGGCCGCCCCGGCGCCCGCGGACCTCGCCGGCGTCCAGGCGCTCCTGGTGCCGGGCGACTGGAGCGCGCCGCGGCTGGCGGGCGCCCCGGGTCTTCCCCGTCCAGCGGACGTGGCGCGTTTCCTGCGCGACGGGGGGAGCGTCGTGCTGTTCAACCCACAGCCGATGTCGCTCGACTATCTCAGGGCGGTCGTCGGCGCGCCGGTCTATTTCGAGTCGTCGGCGCCGTTCCGCGCCCGGCTCGACTCGGACGCGTCGGTGTTCCAGGGAATCGCGCTCGACGATCTCGACCCTATGTGGCGCGACGGGCGCCCGGAGTTCCGCCTGCGCGTGCTCCCGGGCGCCACCGACGTGGAGGCGGTGGCGCTGGTGCCGGGGATCGCGATGTACCGCGTCGGTCGCGGCACGCTCGCCGCTCTCAGCCTCCCCGAGGCGGGCGACTGCGCCGCGCCCCGCGTCTCGAGCCTGCTCGCCCGGCTGCTCACCAATCTCGGAATCCCGCTCGACCACGCGCCCGGCATCGACCCGGACGCCGTCTCCCTCCTGGACGAGCCCTGACGCCCGTATAATGCCCCGGCCTTCTGCGCCGGAGTCGGCCAGACCGGGGGCAACGTGTCCGTGCGGGTCGCGATCAACGGGTTCGAACGCATCGGCAGGACGCTGCCGGTCTGGCGCGCCCTGACGGCGGCGGCCCTTGCCGCGCTGGCCTGCTCCGCCGTCCCGGCGGGAGAGCGCCCGCCGGGACGCGAGATCGTCCTGAAGCAGATCGACCTGCCGCATCATTATTACTACCGGGAGATGTACCTGCCGCAGGCCACGACCGGACCCGGCTCGGTTGCCTGGTCACCGGACGGCGGCGAAGTCGTCTACTCGATGCAGGGCTCGCTCTGGCGGCAGCGTCTCGGCACCACCGTGGCGCGTCAGGTGACCGACGGGCCCGGCTATGACTACCAGCCGGACTGGTCGCCCGACGGCCGGTTCATCGCCTACTCCTCGTACCGCGGCGACGCGGTCGAGCTCATGCTGCTGGACGTCGCGAGCGGCGCGACCCGTCCGATCACGGACAACGGAGCGGTGAATGTCGAGCCGCGCTTCGCGCCCGACGGCAGGCGCCTGGTGTTCGTCTCGACGATCTACAAGCGGCGCTTCCACATCCACACCCTGGCGCTCGACGCGAGCGGCGCCCCCGGGGAGGTGGAGCGGCTGACCGAGGATCACGACAGCGGTCTGCCGCGTTACTACTACGGCCCGTTCGATCATTACCTTTCGCCGTGCTGGTCGCCCGACGGGACGGAGATCGTCTTCGTCTCCAACCGCGGGCACATCTGGGGCACGGGAGGGTTCTGGAGGATGAAGGCCTCACCAGGGTCTGAGATGCGCCCGATCCACGACGAGGAGACGAACTGGAAGGCTCGGCCGGACTGGTCGCCGGACGGACGGCGGATCGTCTACAGCTCCTACCTCGGGGGGCCGTGGCACCGGCTCTGGCTGATGACCGACGAGGGGGGTGATGTGCTGCCGATCACCTACGGCGATTTCGACGCGACCTCGCCGCGCTGGTCGCGCGATGGCCGGCGGATCGCCTACATCTCGAACCAGGACGGGGATACCTCTCTCTGGATCATCGAGATCCCCGGAGGGCAGCGCAGGCGCGTGGAGGCGAAGGAGCGTGTCCGTCTGGCCCCGTCCGGCCGCCTGAAGATCGCGGTGGTCGAGGCGCGGAGCGGCCGGCCGGTGCCGGCGCGCTTGTCGGTGACCGGTCCGGACGGACGCAGCTACGCCCCGGACGACGCCTGGCGGCAGGCCGACGACTCGTTCGACCGGCGGGAGCGCCCGTTCGAGTACAGCTACTTCCACTCGCCGGGCTCGTCGGAAGTGGTCGTGCCGGTCGGTCCGATCACCATCGAGGCGATCCGGGGGCTGGAGCACCGCGTGGTCGCGCGGCGGGTCGAGGTGACGCCCGGCGCCGTGGTCCCGGTCCGCATCGCCCTCGAGCGCATCGCCGACCTCGGCTCCCGGGGATGGTGGAGCGGCGACCTGCACGTGCACATGAACTACGGCGGTGCTTACCGCAACACGCTGCGCCATCTGGCGCAGCAGGCCGCGGCCGAGGACCTGGCGGTGATCGAGAACCTGGTGGTGAACAAGGAGCAGCGCGTGCCCGACATCGCCTCGTTCGCCGAACGGCCGGCCCCTCCCTGGACGGAGGGCGCGCTCATCGTCACCGGCCAGGAGTACCACACGAGCTATTGGGGTCATGCCGGGATCCTCGGGCCGCGCGATCATCTCCTGGTCCCGCCCTACGCCGCCTACGTCAACACCGCCGCCGCCAGCCTCTTTCCCAACAACCCGGCCGTGTTCGACGCGGCGCACGCTCAGGGCGCCCTGACCGGGTACGTCCATCCGTTCGACGCCGAGCCCGATCCGGCGAACACCGGCGCGCCGCTCACCAACGATCTGCCGGTCGGCGTCGCGCTCGGCAAAGTCGACTACCTGGAGGTGGTCGGATTCAGCAACCATCTCGCCACCTCGGCGGTCTGGTATCGCCTGCTGGACTGCGGGTTCCGTCTGCCGGCGGGCGCCGGCACCGACGCCATGGCCGACTACGCGTCGCTGCGCGGCCCCGTCGGCCTGAACCGCGTCTACGTGAGGACGGGCGCGCGGCCGGGCCACGCCGCCTGGCTGGCGGGAATCCGTGCCGGCCGGACCTTCGCCACCAACGGCCCTCTCCTCGAGTTCACGCTCGGCGGCAAAACGATCGGCGACGAGCTGCGGCTGCCGGCGGCGGCGGACGCCGTGCCGCTCACGGCGGTCCTGCGGTCGATCGTCCCGGTGGATCATCTTCAAGTGATCGGCAACGGCAAGGTCGTCGCGGATCTGCCACTCGAAGGCTCCCGCACGACCGCTTCGATCAGGCGCGCCATCCCGATCGCGGCGAGCGGCTGGTACGTGCTGCGGGCCTATGCCGACGGGCCCGCGCACCCCGTGATGGACATCTTCCCGTACGCCACCACCAGCCCGATCTACGTCAGCGTGGCCGGGGCGCCGACGCGGTCGCCCGAGGACGCCGGCTACTTCGCGGCCTGGATCGACCGGCTGGAGAACGCGGCCAGGGCTCATCGTGGCTGGAACGGCGAGGCCGAGAAGGAGGCCGTGCTCAGCGACCTCGCCAGGGCCCGGGCGGTCTACCAGGAGCAGATCGCCCCCTGAGCGCGCGTCGTGGCTCAGGGCTGGGGCGGCGCCTCTTTGTCGCGCGGCAGGATGCGCTCGATGAAGGCGGCCGCGGCGTCGCCGACCTTCTCGTACTGTCCGCTGAAGTGATGCGCCCCGGGAAGGAGCACGACGTCGCGTCGGTCGTCGCCGCGCAGCGCCGCGCAGATCGATTCCTCGTCCTTCTCCCCCGCGGCGCAGAAGGTCGGCAGACCCTCCAGGGCGCGGGCGTGATCGACGACCCGGTAGGGCGTCGGCTTCTCCTTGGTGCGCAGCCAGTCGAGCACGCTCACCTCGAAGGACGCGTGCGGTCCCGGGGAGATCAGGATCAGCCCCGAGAAGATCCCCTTCAGATCCGGCCGGTCCAGGACCACCGGCATCACCTCGGCGCCGAAGGAATACCCGCCGGCGAGCAGGGGCAGGCCGTCGCGCCGGCAGATCCCGACCAGCCGCTTCAGGTCGGAGGCCACCTGGTCCGGCGCTTTCTCGTGCCAGAAGTACTTCAGGGTGTTGATGGCGACGGTCGAGACATCGTGCTCGGCGAGCACCTGCACCAGGGTCTTGTCGAAGTTCGACCAGCCGCCGTCCCCCGAGATGAACAGCAGGATCGTCCGTGGCTGGTGGACCAGCCGGAGGACCAGCGGCAGATCGAGATCGCGCAGGTCCTTTTCGAAGTCCGGGTCGCCGACCGCCGGTCGCGGCTTGGCCGCGGCCTCCGCCTCCCGGGCAGACTGCACCATCCCCGCGACGCCGTCGTCGAAGGCGGCGCCCCACTTCTTCGGGTTGCCGTAGCCGTGGCCGACCCCGGCCATGGTGGTGACGTGGGCCCCCACAACGTCCGCGGCGAACGCCTCGGTCGCCGCCGGCGTGCAGGTGTGGTCGGAGAGCCCCTGGAGGATCTCCCAGCGGCACGCGATCTCCGCCACGGTCGGCAGGTCCGCCCGCTTCCTGCGGGCGTCGTAGGCGGGGCGGAAGGCGTCGTGCGGGCAGAGCCGCGGCACGCCTTCGAGATCGGGGCAGAAGCCGAGACTCATGCCGCCCGAGAAGCTCTCCGAGGAGGCCGCCAGCGCGGCGTACACCAGCGTGGCGCCGCTGGAGTAGCCGAGGAGGAACGGCCGCGTGTACTCCGGGAACTGGAGCTGCTTCTCCATCGACTGGCCGATGACCTCGAGATCGCCGGCCGGGTACCAGCAGGGCGAGCGCGAGGAGCGGGCCGCGTCGCGCAGGCGGGGATACGACAGCCCGGCGACCACCGCGGAGGCGCCCGCGCTGGCCCGACGCGCCATGTCGACGACGCCCTTGCTCCAGCCGCCGTCGCCGCTCAGGAACAGGATCGCCCGGTCGGTCGGGTCGGGTGGAAGGTAGACGGTCGCCTCGCCGACGATCGGCAGACGCATGGTGCGCTCCGCGACGGCGGGAGGCGCGGCCGTCAGGGCGGCCAGGAGCGCGAGGGCGATCACGAGGTTCCCCTCCGGGGCTGCAGGAAGGATCGCCAGCCCCCGGCGATGAGCACCGACACCTGCACGACGGCCAGCGGCCACTCCCAGAACTCGGGATAGGCCATGTAGCGCGGCACCCATGTGGGATGGTACTTCGCCTTGTACGCCCGCAGACCCTGGAAGTTGTAGAGCCCTTCGCCGTGTCGGAACAGGAGATGCGCCAGCCTCTCCCACAGGCGCGCGCCGCTGAGCTCGCCGACCGACGCGAGCGGCGCCATGCCGAAGTTGAACGTCTGGTACCCCGCCTCCTTCCCCCACTGCAGCAGCTTGACGAACAGGTAATCCATGATGCCCTCGGGGGCCGCGCGCGAATACCGCATCAGGTCGATCGACAGCTCCTGCCTGCCGGGGCCGGTGAGAACGTTCGCGAAGGCCACCGCCTTGCCGAGGTGATCGAGGACCAGGGCGCACGGAAAGCGGCGCAGGTACGACTCGCTCCACGAGCCGATCGAGAACTGCTTCTCGCGCGCCTCCTTGCTCTCGAGCCATTCGTCGGAGATCTGCTTGAGGTCGGAGAGCCTGCCCGCCACGTCACCGGGCGGGACCACGGTGAATCCGAAGCCCTCGCGCGTCTCGATGCGGTTGACGGCGTGACGGAAGTGCTTCCATTTGCCGCCTTCCAGAGTCAGCGCGTCCAGACCGAGGATCGCCTCCTCGCCCAGCTTGAAGAACGAGAACCCGTGGTCGTGCAGGAGCGGCAGCCAGAACGGCGCGATCTGATAGAACACCAGCCGGCGGTCCATCTCCTGGGCCCGCGCCATGAGCGACTCCAGGAAATCGCGCTCCTCGCCGGACGGCACGGTCGGGTCGCTGAACACCACCAGGTACGCCCCGACGACGCGGTAGGCGCAGAAGGCGCGCTCGCCGTGGAAGAAGATCGCCTTGTCCCCGGCCGCGACCATGAGGGGGGACGTCCCCGACCCGTGCTCCTCGTGGAGACGCAGGGCGCGCTCGATCTCGTCCTCCCGGGGCGCCTCGAAGCGCGCCGGCACGCGCATGCCGACGTACAGGAGCAGCGCGACCGCGGAGATCCCCAGGAGCGCCAGCGAGCGGAGGAAGCGCGCCACCTGATCGGCGTGGCCCACGAAGCCGAACGTCCACCACAGCGACGGCTGGTACGGCACGGCGGTCTGGGAGCTGAAGCCGACGAGGGCGAACACTCCGAAGGCGAAGGCCACGATGGCGATCGTGGTCCAGCCGAACCAGGGCGCCCGGCCCTCCTTCTTGAAGAGAGCGCCCTGCGACGCGGTGACGGCCGCCAGCGCGAACAGGATGATCGCCTCCTCGTAATCCAGGCCCTTAAGGACGGCGATGACCCCGCCGACCAGCAGGACCACCACGGTCAGGCGGTGCGCCTCCCGGTAGCCGCGCGCGATGCCGCGCGCCAGGACGAGGAGGACCAGGCCGGTGATTGCCCCGAGCAGGTGCGAGATCTCCACGACGCCGATCGGCACCCAGCGCTTCAGGATCACCAGGCGGTGCGCCAGGGCGGGTGACGCGGTGCTCGCCAGGAGGACCACGCCGCCGCTGCCGATGAGCAGGGCCAGGATCGACGGAACCGGCCGCAGCCAGCGCGCCCCGGCCCGCGCCCCGCGCCCGAGCAGCAGAATGCAGGCCAGGAGCCAGGGCGTCATGTAGTAGATCGCGCGGTAGGCGATCAGGACGGCCCCGGCGGCCGCCGGTCCGACCGGGAGGCGGATCAGCCAGAAGGCGTCGGCGCTCCCGAGACCTCCGGGCAGGAGCGAGATCACCCCGATCAGCTGGCCGCTGAAGAAGGTCCGGACGATGTCCGGGATCTCCACCGTCTCGCCGGCGGCGCGCACGAACGCCAGGAAGGCCGCCGCGGCCAGCCCCCAGTCGAGGAACGCCACGCCGAACAGCGCGGCCCAGGCGCGCCCCCTGCGGCGCGCCCAGCCGGGCGCGG
>CAYLND010000125.1:0-10746 GCA_964384905.1 uncultured Acidobacteriota bacterium | reverse complement strand
CCGGGGCGACCACCCGGCGGGCGGGCGGTCCCGGCGCCGCGGGCGTCGCGGCGCCCGTCGCCGCGTCCAGCGCCTCGAACAGATCGGCCACCTGGATCGGTTTCGACAGGTAGCCGTCCATGCCGCCCTGCAGGCAGCGCTCCCGGTCGCCCTTCATCGCATGCGCGGTCATCGCGATGATCGGCAGCCGCCGCCCGGTCCCGGTCTCCGCGGCGCGGATCGCCGCGGTCGCCTCCAGACCTCCCATCTCCGGCA
Organism: uncultured Acidobacteriota bacterium; assembly: GCA_964384905.1. Taxonomy (GTDB): domain Bacteria; phylum Acidobacteriota; class Polarisedimenticolia; order Gp22-AA2; family Gp22-AA2; genus Gp22-AA3. The sequence goes on along the minus strand of CAYLND010000125.1, from coordinate 10,491 downwards.
TCTGCAGATCCATGAGGGCCACGTCGAAGACCCGCGCCCGGACCAGGTCGAGCGCCTCGCGCCCGTTGTTCGCGATGGTCACGTCCTGCCCGCGCCGCTCCAGAAGACGCACGGCCACGGCGCGGTTGACCGGATTGTCCTCCACCAGGAGCACCTGGAGCCGGCGGCGCTCCTCGCGCAGCGAATGGCGCGTGATCAGGCGGCCGTGCCGCGCCGCCGGGGGCGACGGGTGCAGCACCGTCATGACCACGTCCAGGAGCTCCGAGCGTCGCGTCGGCTTGGTCAGATACGCCGCGATGCCCACCCTGCGGCAGCGCGCCGCCTCGCCCCGCTGGCCGCCGGAGGTCAGCATGATCAGGTCGGGGCCCGCGAGGGAGGCGTCGCCGTGGATCGTCTCCGCGACGCCGAACCCGTCCATGCCCGGCATGTTCGCGTCCAGGATGACCAGCCGGAACGGGCTGCCGTGCCGCGCCGCCGCGCGCAGGGTGGCGAGGGCCGCCTCCCCACCGTCGGCGGAGACCGGGGCCATGCGCCAGCCGCGGAACATCTCCTCGAGGATCGTCCGGTTGGTGGCGTTGTCGTCGACCACCAGGACCCGCAGCCCCATGAGCTCCTCGGGCGGCGGCGCCGTCAGGGCCGAGGCCCGTCCCTGCTGCAGTCCGAAGCGCGCGGTGAAGTAGAACGTGCTGCCCCGGCCGACCTCGCTGTCGACCCAGATCCGCCCGCCCATCATCTCGACGAGCTGCGAGGAGATCGTCAGCCCCAGACCGGTGCCCCCGTACTTGCGGGTGGTCGAGCCGTCCGCCTGGGTGAAGGCCTCGAAGATCGCCGCGTGCTTGTCGCGCGCGATCCCGATCCCGGTGTCGCTGACGCCGAACCGGAGGTGCGCCGCGTCCGGGGGCGCGGCGTCGGCCTCGACCCGCAGGACGACCTCGCCGCGCTCGGTGAACTTGATGGCGTTGCCCACCAGGTTGATCAGGACCTGGCGCAGGCGCCCCGGATCGCCGATCAGGGCGTCCGGAACGTCGGGCATGACGTGGCAGGCCAGCTCCAGCCCCTTGGCGTGGGCCCGCACCGCCAGGATGCGCATCGTGTCGTCCAGGCAGTCGCGCAGACCGAACTCGATCGGCTCGAGATCCAGGCGTCCGGCCTCGATCTTGGAGAAGTCGAGGATGTCGTTGATCAGGGTGGTCAGGGAGTCCGCCGAGCTCTTCACCATCTCGAGGTACTCGCGCTGCTCGGCCGTCAGCCGGGTCTCGAGAACGAGCTCGGTCATGCCGATGATGCCGTTCATCGGCGTGCGGATCTCGTGGCTCATGTTGGCGAGGAACTCGCTCTTGGCCCGGCTGGCCTGCTCGGCCGCCTCCTTCGCGTTCTGCAGCTCGATCTCCGCCTGCTTGCGCCGGGTGATGTCGGACACGACGCCGTCGGCGCACGCCACGCCGTTCGTCACGTACGCCCCCAGCGTCCTGTCGTACAGCCAGATCCAGGCTCCATCCCGGCGCAGGAAGCGGTACTCGACCTCGAACCGGGAGCTGCCCCCGAACAGCCCGCGGTAGGCGGCGCGCACCCGGTCGACGTCGGCGGGATGGACGCGGCCCAGCCAGAGATCCCGGTCGGCGTAGAAGGCGTCCGGGGTGAAGCCGCACATCGTCTCCACGTTCGGGCTGACGAACACCACCCGTCCGGTCGCGTCCGAGGTCCAGGTGACGTCCGGGATGTTGGCGACCAGCGACCGATATCTCTCCTCGCTGCGGCGCAGCGACTGCTCCGCGCGTCGGCGCTGGATGGCGAGGCCGAGCTGCGTGCCGACCTGGACCATGACCTGCATGAGCCGGTCGTCCGGCTCCTGGGCGTCCGCCGAGAAGAACTCCAGCACCATCGCCACCTCGCCGCCCACCCGCACCGGGAATCCGTAGACCGCCCGCACGCCCGCGGCGATCGTGGCCTGCGCCCGCGACGGGTCGGCTCCGTCCGGCACGTCCCTCACCCAGACCGGACGACCCGTCTCCATCACGCGCTCGGGCAGGCCGGCGCCGCGCTGCGCCGGGGCCGCCTCCGCCCACCGGCGCAGGCCGTCGAAGCGGACGGGATCGCCGAGATGCCAGATCGGCAGCGGCTCCAGGAGGCCGGGTGTGTCTCGCGAGAGCTCGTACACGTGACCGGCTCCCCAGTGCGTCAGCCGGCAGACCGCGTCGAGACTGGCCTGCAGGAGCCCCTCGATCGTGGAGGTCTCGTGCGCCAGGGCCGCCACGGTGCGCAGGAGCTGGATGAACGCCACCTGCTGCTGCAGCTCCCGCGTGCGCTCCAGGACCCGCAGCTCGAGGGCCTCCCGCCCCGACTCCAGGGCGCGGTCGCGCTCCTGGATCTGGCCGAGCATGTCGTTGAAGCCGTCGATCAGGAGACCCATCTCGTCGCGGGTGCGCCGCACCGCGCGGATCGAGTAGTCCTTCTCGGTTCCGACCATCCGGGTCGTCTCGACCAGCTCCAGCACCGGGCCCGAGATCACCTTCTGCAGGCGCGACGCGAGCAGCAGGGCCAGGATCGAGGACGCCGCCATGACCACGATGACGATGGCGATGTAGCGCTTCAGACGCGTGACCATCAGGCTGAGGTCGGACTCGACGCAGACCGTTCCCAGGCGATCCCGATCCATCAGGACGGGGTGGAACAGAACGAGCCGGCCCGATTCGAACCGGTAACCTTCCCTGTCCGGCGCGTCCGGCACGCTGCCGGGCTCCGTGCCGCCGCGCAGATAGCGGGCGAACAGGGCCCCGTCCGCGTCGTAGAGGGCCGCTCCGACGATCTGCTCCTTCGCCGCCAGGGTCGCCAGCATCTCCTCCGCGGCCTTGCGGTCCCGGAAGGAGAGCGCGGCCGTCGAGTTGTCGCCGATGATCTCGGCGATGGTCGACAGCTCGCGCGCCATCTGCTGGCGCATCGTGACCATCTCGTAGCCCAGGAAGGCGACGCACGCCAGCAGCAGGGCGGCGCTGCTGGTCAGCATCATGAGGGCCATCAGCTTCTGCCGGATCGAGAGGTCGTTGAAGCGCATCAGGGCGCCCCCATGGCCCGCCGCTCCCGGACCACCTTGCCGAGCTTCAGGATCTTCGAGCTGATCGCCAGGTGGGCCCGCTCCGCCGCGTCCACGTTGACCTCGAAGCGGATCATGTTCTGCTCCACACGCAGCCCCATCACCCCGCCGCTCTCCGCGAACCGCGCCAGCTCGCCCACCGTGAGGATCGCGCCGCCGCGGGCCTGATCGAGCACCTCCCGGAGCCGCCCGGCCTCGGACCGGCCGACATAGAGGACGTGGCAGGTCGTCAGCCCGCCGCCCTCCCCGACACGCACGACCTCCAGGGGGTGGCCGTTCACGGTCTTCCCGTGGACGGCGCGCTCGAGCGCCTGCTCCAGCGGGTCGTCCCCGAGAACCTCGAAGACCAGCGGCGCGTCGGGGCGCTCGAACGATTCCTCCGGCCAGTCGACGAACTTGGCGACCGTGTAGACGAAGCTCGCCTTGACGTCGTGCTCGAACTCCGGCGGTGGCGCGGACTGGGCGCGGGTCATCGGAAGGGTCGGGAAGGCGAGGACGAGCAGGACAGGGAGCAGGAGAACACGGCTCGTCACGAGCCGCAGCCGGCGACCGCCGGGGTGCACTCCACCTCTTGGTCGGCGAACCGCCGCCCGCGGCCGCATTGTCTCTCCAGCGAGGCGGGCCACAGTCCCGCGCGGACGATCCGCCTCTCGAACCGGGACGGCACCATCCCGGACGGCGGCGGAAAATATAGGGCCCGCCCCCGGGCCGGGCAACGGCCCGGAGGCCCGTCGGGCCGGCCGCGGCACCGCCCGGATTACGGTATACTCCGTCAAAAATCTGCCCGCGATGCCCTGATCGGGTCAGGGTCTCGTTCGCAGGGCCCCGGGGGAGGTCATGCCCAAGGCAGAGTACGTGTTCCGCAACACGCCGCGGTTGAGCCTGCAAGGAGCCCGCCTGATCATGGCGGCCGCCGCCCGCAAGGCCGCCGCGATCGGCGTGCCGATGGACATCGCCGTCGTCGACGATTCCGGGCACCTGCTGGTGTTCAACCGCATGGACGGCGCCAAGCTGAGCAGCATCGACATCGCCATCTCCAAGGCCTGGACCGCCGCCTGCGCGCGCCGCGCCACGCACGAGTACGCCGAGATCGCCGGTCCCGGCCGGCCGGCGTTCGGAATCCACGTCAGCAACAACGGCCGCTTCATGATCGTCGGGGGCGGCCTGCCGATCTACGTCGACGGCCACATCGTCGGGGGGATCGGCTGCAGCAGCGGCACCATCCAGCAGGACCGCGAGGTCGCCGCCTCCGGGATCAGCGCCCTGGGGACGCGGGTCCGCCCGGCGCGCCGGAAGCGCTGAGACCCGCGCCCTCCCAGACGCTCCGGAACAGATCGATCGAGCCGATCGCGTACCCGGCATAGTGGTTGTTGAAGTAGCCGTAGACCGTCCGACCGCGGTCCAGGATGCCGCGGATGGCGGGGACCCAGCGTCCCATGTCGCGCGTCCGGTTCACGATCAGGCGATCCCAGCGGGTGGTCCGCCGCTCGATGGCCGCGCGATCGCCCAGCCAGCGGACGTAGGCGAACTCGGCGGTCAGCAGGTCGGGGGCGCGCGCCAGGCGGTCGACCCCGAAGAACCACGGGTGATCGATGAGAGCGAGCGCCACCCCGTGATGCCGCAGGAGCTCGAGCAGGCGGGCGTTCACGAACGACTTGTTGCGCACCTCGACGGCGTAGCGCCGGCCGCGCGGCAGCCCCGCGAGGAACACCTCGAGACGGTCGAGGAACGGCTTGGGGTCCGGGAACTCGTCACGGCGGAAGTAGCGGAACTGCAGGAGGAGCGGACCGAGCTTGTCGCCCAGCCGATCCATCGCCCTCAGGAACGCGCCGCACTCCCGGCCGCAATCCGACAGCAGCCTTTCGTGGGTGATCGACTGGGGAAACTTCGCGGCGAACAGGAAGCCGGGCGGAGTCCGGTCGCGCCAGCCGTCGACCGTCCGATCGGCGGGAATCCGGTAGAAGGTCGCGTCGACCTCCACCGTATCGAGACGGGCGGCGTAGTGCCGCAGAGAGTCGCCCGGTGCCGTCCCCGCAGGATAGAAGACTCCCTCCCATGACGGGGCGCTCCAGCTCGAGGCTCCGATCCTCAGGCGCGGGTGCAGCACGCCGGCCGCCGCGGCGCCTACACCTCGCGCAGCGCCTTGACGAGCTCGCGGCAGAAGGCGGGCAGGTCGTCCGGCTTGCGCGCGGTGATCAGATGGCCGTCCCGGACCACCTCCTGATCGACGACCTCCGCCCCGGCGTGCACGAGGTCGTCCCGGATGGCCTGGTAGCAGGTGAGACGCCGGCCCCGGGCGATCCCGGCGGAGGCCAGGACCCAGCCGGCGTGGCAGATCGCGGCGACCACGCGCCGGGACTCGGACAGATCGCGCACCAGCTTCAGGACCGCGGGGTCCTGCCGCAGGCGGTCCGGCGCCCAGCCGCCGGGGATCACCACGCCGGCGAAGTCGCCGGCGCGCGCCTGCGCGGCCGCCATCTCGGCCGCGATCGGATAGCCGTGCTTCGAGACGTACTCCCTGGCCGCCGGGCCCACGACCACGGTCCGGTGGCCCTCCTCGCGCAGGCGATAGAGCGGCACCCAGACCTCCATGTCCTGATAATCGTCCTCGACCAGGATCGCGACGCTGCCCTTGCCCATCTCCACCTCCCGTTCAGACGCGGGACGGGATCTCCCGCTTCTCGAATTCCCGGATGGCCGCCTTCAGGCCGTCGTCGATCGGCCGGGTCCTGCGGGCGGCATAGTCGTATATCGCCTGCACGGTGCGGCCCTCGGCCACGACACGGCCGGTCCTCTCCTCGCGCAGCAGGTACTCGAACGTGAACGAGGTGCGGCCGAACGAGCCGACGCGGATGTGGCAGGTCAGCTCGTCCTCGAGGGTGACGGGGCTGCGGAAATCGCACTCGGCCCGGGCCAGGATGTAATCCAGGGCGCGCCGCGTCCGTATCGCCGGCACCGCCTTCCAGTAGGCGATGCGGGCGTTCTCGAAATACGTGAAGAAGACCGCGTTGTTCACGTGCCCCATGCTGTCCATGTCACGGAAGCGCACGTCCACCCGGAGCGCCAGCGCGTACCCGTCGACCGCCGTCGCCGCGCTCACCACATCGCCGCCCCGCCGTCGATGTTGATCGACTGGCCGGTGATGCCGCCCCCCGCGTCGGACGCGAGGAACAGCGCCAGACGCGCCACCTCCTCGGGCGCGATGAAGCGCCCGAGAGGAACGGCGCTCTCCGCGCGACGGCGGAACTCGTCGGGCGTGAGGCCCTGGCGCCGGGCCCCGTCGGCGACGCCCTGCGCCGCCATGTCGGTCGTCACCCAGCCCGGGCAGAGCGCGTTGACCGTGATCCGGCGGGGCGCCAGCTCCAGCGCCAGCGCCTTCGTGAAGCCGACGATCCCGTGCTTGCTGGCGCAGTAGGCGGCGTAGCCGGGAACGCCGAACTTCCCCAGGACCGAGGAGAGATTGATCACGCGGCCGTTCCCGTCCGAGGGCATGTGCCGGACCGCTTCGCGCGTGCAGTAGTACGGGCCGGTCAGGTTGGTGGAGAGGATCTCGTGCCATCGGGCCTCGATCGCCTGGTCCGCCTCCGGGGCGTCTCCTGCCTCGATCGGCGTCAGCCCGGAGATCCCCGAGTTGTTCACCAGGATGTCGATGCGGTCCCACACCTCCACCACGTTGCCGATCATCACCTCGACCTGGTCCCGGTCGGTGACGTCGCAGCGGAACGGCACGATACGGTGATCGCCCGTGTTCAGCCCGGTCGTGAAGGCCTGGAGATTCTTGGTGTTGCGCGAGGCGACGGCGACGCGGGCGCCTTCCCCGTAGAACAGCTCGGCGATCGCCCGTCCGATGCCGCGCGCTCCCCCGGTCACCACCGCCACCCGCCCCTCCAGCCGCATCAGTCCCTCCCCTCGCCGCGCGCGCCGGCGCCGCCGGGCGCGGCCACGCGCAGGCTGTCGATGAGCGCCTCCCGCGTGCTGCGGAAGGCCAGAGCGTCCCACGGGATCTCGTCGGGGGCGAAGGTGCGCACCTCGAGAGCCTCCTCGCCGCCGCGGATCGTTCCGCCCACGATCTCGGCCTCGTACACCACGACGATCACCGGCGTCCCCGCGTAGGAATAGACGTTGACCAGTCGGGTCAGGCGGACGTCGGCCCCGATCTCCTCGAGCGTCTCGCGCCTCGCCGCCGCCTCCAGAGTCTCGCCGCGATCGACATAGCCGCCGGGGAAGACCCACTTGCCGTACGCCGGCTCGATGGCGCGGCGCAGCATCACGATCCGGCCGCCCGAGCGGCAGATCGCGCCGACCGCCACCTTCGGGTCGAGATAGAACACGAACGCGCAGGCGGAGCACACCAGCCGCGGTGGGTCGTGACGCAGGACCACCCGCTCGACCAGCCCGCCGCCGCAGCGCGGGCAGTGCCGGTAGGGACCGCTGCCGTCATCGTGCGTCCACTCCGCGCCGTGCATCGTCGCATCACACCCGCACGCCGCTCCAGAGGAGGCTCTGCCGCTCGAACTTCAGCCGGCCGTTCTCGGTCCACACGCGCAGCCCGCCGCGCCGCAGCCCCACCGAGTCCTGCATCATCCGGCGCGCCTGCTCCCGGTCGGCCGGAGCAGGGAAGGCCCGGTCCATCCACTCGTCGAAGTCGATGACGAAGGACGCGGGCCGGTCGTCATACGCGGCGAAGCCGGCCGCCCCGGCCAGGGCGCGGAACTCGGCCCGGGAGAGCGTGCGCACGTGCGCGACGTCTCGCAGCCGCTCGATGGTCTCGTGATAGGCGCGCTCCCCGGGGTCCTCCGGGGCGCACATGTCCTCCACGACGATCCGCCCGCCCCGGCGCAGCACGCGCGCCATCTCGCGCGCGACGCCCTCGGGGTCCGCGAAATGGTGGAAGGAGTTGCGGCAGACCGCGACGTCGAACGTCGCGTCCTTCAAAGGCAGGCGCTCCACGTCGCCCTGGAGATAGTCCCCGCCGCGCGCGCCGGCCTCCCGGATCATCTCGAGCGTCAGATCGATCCCGAACGACAGGACGCCCACCGCGTCGAGCGCCGACGTCACGATCCCGGGCCCGCAGGCGACGTCGAGCGCCCGCTCGCCCGGGCGCGGACCCAGATACTCCAGCAGGCGCCGCAGCCGCTCCGGATCGGTCTGCAGCGGGCTGCGCGCGAACGCGCGGGCCTGACGCCCGAACGCGGCCTGCACGATCGACGATCGCCGCTGCGCCTTGCCCGCCATGTCGTCCTCCGGGTCGCGTGACCGTCATTCTACCGCGAGTCGCGCACGGCCCGCCGCGCCGGGGCGCCGCGAGCGGCGTGCTATAATCCCGCCCGCGCCGGACGGCCGTTGCCGGCAACATGGCGCGGGAGGCGGTGTTCTGGTCATGTCCATCCCGTGGCGGGCCCGTAGGACGGCGGCGATCCTTCTCCTGCTCGGACTCCCCGCCGTGGCGCGCGCCGCCGGCGGCCCGCCGAAGCCGGCACAGCCCCCGCGGACGATCGAGCTGCACATCGGAGTCCCCGGTCTGGTCTACATCGGCCAGCCGCTGAAGGAGCTCCTGAAGAAATTTCCCAAGGCCGAGTCGTCGCCGTTCTCCGGCCAGCAGGACGCGATGAGCGTCAAGGTGGAAGAGATCGGCGTCTCCTGCATCGCGGTCGGCGACCCGGGCGATCTCAAGCTGGCCTCGGTCGGCTTCAACCTCGATGGCGTCTACCCGGGAATCGCCGAAGGCCCCTACCGCACCGGCAAGGGGATCGGCAAGGGCTCGACGGTCAACGACCTGCTCGAGGCCTACGGGCGGCCCGTCGAGATCTCGGGCGAGCGCCCGCGCGGTCCGTCGCGTCCCCGGCCCGGAAGCGATCCGCCCAAGCGCCAGAGGTACCAGTACGCCAACGCCGACAATACCGTGCGGACCTACTTCCTGGTGGACGAGAACCGCGTGACGCAGATCGTGGTGAACGATCTGCGTCCGCTGGACCAGCACATCGTCAAGGCATCTCCGAAGAAGAAGTGACGTCCGGAGCGGGCTGGCGCGCCCCGTCCCGTCGGGCCTTCCTCACCCACAACAGACCGCCGACTGTCGCCAGGATGGCCGCCGAGGCGAGATACGGGTAGCGCGGGTCCGGTCCGTACAGCGAGCCGGCCACGATCGGCCCCAGGATCCGGCCGGCGGAATCGAACGCATCCATGATGCCGATCGCAGCCCCCTTGCCGCGGCGCGTCCTTTTGGTGAGCAGGGACGCGTTGGTCGGCCGCATCACCTGATTGCCGACCCCGCTCACGACCAGCGCCGCGGTCAGCGACATCCGGCCGGTCGCCGCGATCACGAGCAGAAAGCCGATCGAGTTCACCACGAGGCCCGAGAGCAGGACGTCCTCCTCGCCGAGCGCCGCGATCCACCGGGCCAGGAGGAACGCCTGCACGAGGAAGACCCCCGTTCCCATGAACAGGAACATCGTTCCCATGTCGCGAGCGCCGAAGCCGAACCGATCCTGGATGAACAGCGGGAAGATCGCCTCGAGCGCGGCCATCGCGAAGGTGACGAAGAACGCCACGAGATAGAAGGGGAGGAGGGGGCTCGAGAACGCCTTCCACGGCCGGACGAAGCGCGGCTCCGCCGCCACCGGCGGCGCCTCCGCCGCTCCGATGACGGACACCGGCACGTCGGAGGGGCCGGCGTGGCGACCCTTCGCTCCGAGACTCTCGCGCAGCAGCACCACCGCCAGAAGACAGGTGACGAGGTTCAGGATCGAGGCCGCCAGGAACGGCACGTGGTGGCCGAAGCCCGAAAGCGCCCCGCCGATGGCCGGACCGAAGATGAACCCCAGACCCATGGCCGCGCCCAGGAGCCCCATGCCCCGGCCGCGGCTCCTGTCGTCCGTGACGTCCGCCACGTAGGCCATCGCGGTCGGCAGCGCCGCGGAGGACATGAGACCCGACAGACCGCGGGCGGCGTACAGCCCGGGAAGCCCGGAGGAGGCCGCGAACATCCCCAGCCCCACGGCGTTCCCGAACAGCCCGATCAGGAGCACCGGCTTCCTCCCGATCCGGTCGGACAGATGACCCCAGAACGGGGCGAACAGGAACTGCATCAGGGAGTAGAGCGTGAACAGCAGACTGATCTGGAACGCCGTGGCCCGGCTCTCCTGGGCGAGATAGGCGATGTTCGGAATGATGATCCCGACGCCCAGCATCAGCAGGAAGAGCGTCAGGAAGAGGACCGCGAGCTCGCGCCGGTTCTGCAATGCGCCCCCTCGGATGGATGCGAAGGCCCGCATGATAGGAACGCTCTCCCCGCAAGTCAAACAGCGGCCTCGAGGTCGATCGAGGCCCGGGGGAGCGGGGCCGGCGGCGGCGCGGGGCACGCCCGCGCGCGCAACCGAAGTTCGGTGGATCGGCGCGCG
>CAYLND010000124.1:0-10837 GCA_964384905.1 uncultured Acidobacteriota bacterium | reverse complement strand
CCCTCCCTGACGCGGGAGTTTCGGTTCTCTGCCTGGCTTCATGTCTCGTTCCATCTTGTCTCCGTTCACAGGGTGTTCCTTCCTCCTTGGATGGCCGCGCGGGCGCCGGACGTGCCGGCTCGCGCCGCGCGGACGGTCTCTTGGCTGGCGTCGCCACCGGACGACGCAGCGGATTTCGGGGCCGGCCTGCCCTCACAGATCGGATCGATCGCCCGCCAGAGGGCGGGTATCCCGTCGCCGGTGGCGGCCGACACGGCGAGGGGGTGCCGTCCCGGCGGCAGGCCGATCCACCGGGCGACGCGCTGCAGGGCCTGGGCTCTCTCGTTCCCGGACAGCTTGTCGATCTTCGTCAGGACGATCTCGTGGCGCACGCCGCGCGCCTCCAGCCAGTCGAGCAGCTCGCGGTCGAGCGCCGTCGGCTCGTGACGCGCGTCCAGGAGCTGCAGGGCCAGGTCGGGCCGGCCGGGAAGCGCCAGGTACGCCTCGACCAGGTCCCGCCACTCGTCGCGGACACGGTCCGGAACGCGCGCGTAGCCGTAACCGGGCAGATCCACGAAGTACACGCGCTCGTTCGCCAGGAAGAAGTTCAGGGCCCGCGTGCGGCCCGGCGCCTTGCTGGTGCGGGCCAGCCCGCGCTCTCCGAGGAGGCGATTCAGGAGGCTCGACTTCCCGACGTTGGACCGGCCCATCAGGGCGACGTGCGGCCGCGGGTCCCGGGGGAAATCCTCGGGGCGCGTGGCGCTGACGTGGAACCGGCGCGTGGTGATGTTCATCTCGACGACGGTTTCTGGGGAAATCCCGCGGAACGACCCCGCGGGTTCTCTATCAGGACTCCGACACGCCGTTCTGAAGTTCAGGCAGGAACAGGCGCGCTAGGACGACACTAATTAATGAGCGACCGAACCGGGGAGACCCTTACCAAGGTCCTTATTGTACTCCTTTTCGTCCTCGGTTGTCTGGTCCCCGCGGTCCAGGGCGATCTGGAGCACCTCGTCCATGGTGTCCACGAGCTTGAACTCCAGGAGCTCCTGGATATCCTCGGGAACGTCGGCCAGATCCTTCTCGTTGTCGCGTGGCAGGACGATCGTCCGGATGCCCATGCGATGGGCCGCCAGCACCTTCTCCTTCACCCCGCCGATCGGCAGGACCTTGCCGCGCAGCGTGATCTCCCCGGTCATCGCCACGTCGCCGCGTGACGGCGTCTTGGTCAGAAGCGACGCCAGGGCGGTGGCCAGGGTGATGCCGGCGGAGGGGCCGTCCTTCGGGATGGCGCCCTCGGGAACGTGGATGTGGATGTCGAACTTGCGGTAGAAATCCTCGTCGATCCCGAGACCCTGGCTGCGCGAGCGGATGTACGACAGGGCGGCCTGCGCCGACTCCTGCATGACGTCGCCCAGCTTCCCGGTGAGCATCAGCTTGCCGCGTCCCTTCATCAGGGTCGCCTCGGTCATCAGGATTTCGCCCCCGGTCTCCGTCCAGGCCAGCCCGGTGGCGATGCCGATCTCGCTCTTCTTGTCGCTCGTGGTGGGGCGGTAGCGCGGCACGCCGAGCAGATCGGTCAGGTGCTCCGGCTTGGCCGCGAACGAGTACTCCCTGCCCTCCCTCACGACGCGGCGCGCCAGCTTGCGGCAGATCGAGGCGATCTCGCGCTCCAGGTTGCGCACGCCCGCCTCGCGCGTGTAGCGCTCGACGATCTCCTGGATGGTCCCCTCCTCGAAGCTGAACTTCTTCGGGTCGAGACCGTGGTTCTTGAGCTGCTTCGGCACCAGGAACCGCTGCGCGATATTCAGCTTCTCGAACAGGGTGTAGCCGGCCAGCCGCAGGATCTCCATGCGGTCGCGAAGCGCCGGCGGGATCGGATGGGTGATGTTCGCGGTGCAGATGAACATCACCTGCGACAGGTCGAACTCGGTGTCGAGGTAGTGGTCCAGGAAGGTGGAGTTCTGCTCCGGGTCCAGGACCTCCAGGAGCGCGGACGACGGGTCGCCGCGGAAATCCATGCTCATCTTGTCCACTTCGTCCAGGAGGAAGACCGGGTTCTTCGTCCCCGCCTTCTTCATCATCTGGATGACCTGACCGGGGAAGGCGCCGATGTAGGTGCGGCGGTGGCCGCGAATCTCGGCCTCGTCGCGCACCCCGCCGAGCGACACGCGCACGAACTTGCGTCCCGTGGAGCGGGCGATCGACTGCGCCAGCGAGGTCTTGCCGACGCCGGGCGGGCCCACGAAGCAGAGGATCGTCCCCTTCATGCTCTTGTTCTTGACCAGCCTCCGGACCGCCAGGAACTCGACGATCCGCTCCTTGATCTTCTCCAGACCGTAGTGATCCTCGTTGAGGACCTTCTCGGCGTAGTCGAGGTCGCGGATCTCCTTGGTGCGCTTGTGCCAGGGCACCGAGATCAGCCAGTCGAGGTAGTTGCGCGACACGGTCGCCTCGGCGCTCACCGGCGGCATCACCTCGAGGCGCTTCAGCTCCTGCATCGCCTTCTCGTGCGCCTCCTTGGGCATCTTGCAGGCGACGATCTTCTCCTTCAGCTCCTCGATCTCGTTGAGCTTGTCGTCCTTGCGCCCCAGCTCCTGCTGGATCGCCTTCATCTTCTCGTTGAGGTAGTACTCCTTCTGCGCCTTCTCCATCTGCTTCTTGACGCGCTGGTGGATGCGGCGATCGACCCGCAGCTTCTCGGTCTCGCCGTCCAGGAGGTTCGCCAGGATGGTCAGACGCTCCGCCGGGCTGAAGGTCTCGAGGAGGTTCTGCTTCTCCTCGATGCCCACCTGCACGTGCGCCGCGATGGTGTCGGTCAGGCGCCCGGGCTCGGAGACGCGGATGGTCGAGATCATGGTCTCGTAGGGCAGGTTGGGCGACAGCTTCACGTACTTCTCGAACAGCGCCACGACTTTGCCCATGTCGGCCTCGATCTCCGACGTGAGCTCGACCTTGCCCTCGATCGGCTCGAGCGCGGCGGTCAGGAACCCCTCCTCCTCGCGGATCTCGAGGACCTTGCCGCGCATCACGCCTTCCACCAGCAGCTTGATGTTGCCGTTCGGCTGCTTCAGGCTCTGCACGATGTTGGCGATGGTGCCGATGAAGTTGATCTCGTCCGCCTTCGGGTCGTCGATGGAGGCGTCGCGCTGCGTCGCCAGGAAGATCCTCTTGTCGCCCGCCAGCGCCTTCTCGACGGCGACGAGCGACGATTTGCGGCCGACCACGAAGGGGATCATCGTGTAGGGGAAGACCACCACGGCCCGCAGCGGCACGAGCGGCAGCGTCTCGACCTTGCCGCCACGGTTCTCGAAGGCGTTGATCATTTACCCTGCTTTCTCCATCAGGATGATGGGCGCCGTCTTGTTCTCGACCACTTCCTTGGTGATCACGCACTCCGTGATGTCGGAGCGCGACGGCAGCTGGTACATCAGATCCAGCATCAGGTCCTCGAGGATGAGGCGCAGACCGCGCGCGCCGATCTTGCGCTGCAGGCTCTGCTCGGCGATCGCCTCGAGGGCGTCCTTGGTGAACGTCAGCGTGACGTTCTCGTACTCGAAAATCTTCTGGTACTGCTTGATCAGGGCGTTGCGCGGCTCGGTCAGGATCTTGACCAGGGCGTCCTTGTCCAGATCACCCAGGACGCCGATGACGGGCAGCCGGCCGACGAACTCGGGGATCAGCCCGTACTTGATCAGGTCGCCCGGCTGCACCTGCTCGAGCACCTCCTGCACGTTCTTCTGCGAGCGCGCCTTGACGTCGGCCTTGAAGCCCATCGACTTCTTGCCGATGCGCTGCTCGATCAGCCCCTCCAGGCCGACGAACGCGCCCCCGCAGATGAACAGGATGTTGGTCGTGTCCATCGGAATGAAGTCCTGGTGCGGGTGCTTGCGGCCGCCCTGCGGCGGGACGTTGGCCACCGTGCCCTCGAGGATCTTCAGGAGCGCCTGCTGCACGCCCTCGCCCGAGACGTCGCGGGTGATGGACGGCGAGTCGCTCTTGCGGCTGATCTTGTCGACCTCGTCGATATAGATGATGCCGCGCTTGGCCTTCTCGAGGTCGTTCCCCGCCGCCTGCAGCAGCCGCAGCAGGATGTTCTCGACGTCCTCGCCGACGTAGCCCGCCTCCGTCAGCGTCGTGGCGTCCACGATGGCGAACGGCACGCTCAACAGCTTCGCGAGCGTCTGCGCCAGGAGCGTCTTGCCGGTGCCGGTCGGACCGATCAGCAGGATGTTGCTCTTCTGGACCTCGACCTCCGAGCGCCTCTTCGAGAGCTCGTTCCTCTTGTAGTGGTTGTACACCGCGACCGCCAGTTTCTTCTTGGCCTTCTCCTGGCCGATCACGTACTCGTCGAGGAACTCGCGGATCTCGACGGGCTTCGGCAGCTTGACCTTCGCCTTGGGCTCGTCCGGCTCGCGCTCCTCCGCGATGATGTCGAGGCAGATGTCGACACATTCGTCGCAGATGTAGACGGTCGGCCCGGCGATCAGCTTCTTGACGTCGCGCTGATCCTTGTTGCAGAAACTGCACCGGAGTGATTCGCCGTCGCCCCGCTTGCCGGCCATTGCCGATCTCCTGACTACGCCCCTCGAATGGTGCCTGGGATCGTGTGTTCTACTCGCGCTTCGCGATGACCTGGTCGATGAGACCGTACTCCTTCGACGCGGTCGCCGTCATGATGAAGTCCCGGTCCGTGTCGCGCTGGATTCGTTCCAGCGGCTGGGCCGAGTGCTGCGCCAGGATGTTGTTCAGGCGCTCGCGAATTCGCAGGATTTCCTTGGCGTGGATGTCGACGTCCGTGGCCTGACCGGAGAAGTCACCCATCGGCTGGTGCAGAATGATGCGCGAATTTGGCAGCGCAAAACGCTTCTTCGTCGTGCCCGCCGCGAGGAGGACTGCCGCCATGCTGGCCGCCTGCCCGATGCAGATCGTGGACACATCCGGGCGTATGAACTGGATGGTGTCGTAGATCGCCAGCCCCGCCGTCACGGAGCCGCCCGGGCTGTTGATGTACACGGAGATGTCTTTCTCGGGGTCTTCGGCTTCGAGGTACAGCAGTTGAGCGATCACCAGGTTGCTGAGCGTGTCGTCGATTGCGCTTCCGATGAAAACGATGTTGTCCTTGAGGAGACGGGAGTAAATGTCGTATGCGCGCTCCCCCCGGTTGGTCTGCTCGACCACCATCGGAATGAGTGGCATGGTGATTTACTTCCCCTCGTGCGTAATATTAGCACCATTGAACGCAAAGTCAAGCGACTTTTCCCTGACGATCTGAGCCCGAAGCCCTGTCAGGCGCTCATTTTGCGCGAGTCGTTCCTTCAGCGCGCTGACGCTTACGTTACGGCGCCGCGCCTCTTCTCTGAGCCACGCGTTGACCTCGTCTTCGGTCGCCTCGATGCCCTCCTGGGCCGCGATCGCCTCCAGGATCAGCATCGCCCGCACCGTCCCCGCGGCGGCGGGCACCAGCTTCTCGCGCTCTTCGCCCCAGTTGACCTCGGCCTTCTGCGGGTCGCGCCCCTGCGCGATCATCTCGCGGACGATCGCCTCCAGCCGGCGGTCCACCTCGGCCTGCACGAGCGCCGCTGGAACATCGAACGGGTGTCGTTCCACCAGATAGGACAGGATCCTGTCCTTGCCTTCCGCCGCCTCGGCGGCGCGGGCGCGCTTCTCCAGCTCGCCCCTGACGCGCTCGCGGAGCCCGGCCAGATCCTGAAAATCGCCCAGCTCCTTGGCGAGATTATCGTCGATATTCGGGAGCACTTTCTTCTTGATCTCCTTGATCGCGAGGGTGTACGCGACGGTGCAGCCGCGCAGCGATCCGGCGCGCTCCTCGTCGGGGTAGGTCGTCTCGAAGGTCTTCGTCTCGCCGGCCTCGGCCCCGAGGATAGCGGCGTTGAAATCGGGATGGTTGTCCTCCGCCCCCGCCTCCAGGAGGAGCGGCTCGTCGGCGAGCGGCTTGCCCTTCCCCTTGAGGAAACGGCAGGTGAGCGTCCCCACCACGAAATCGCCCTTCTGGACCGGTCGTCCCGTGAGCAGCTCGAGCTTGGCGGCCCGCTCCGCCAGCTGGCGCACGGAGGCCTCGACCATCTCCTCGGTCACCTGCCTGCGGGTCACGCTCACCGGAATATTGCGGTAATCGGAGACGGTCAGGACGGGGCGGACCTCGAAGGTCGCCTTGAACGTCAGCGGCCGCCCGTCGGCGTAGTTCACCTCGTCCAGCACGGGCGCGTCCACCGGACGGAGCTTCTTCTCCTCCAGGGCCCGCGACGAATACTCCCGCACCATGCGCCCGATCACTTCGTCACGCACTTCCTTGGCGAAGCGCTGTTTGACGATCTCGAGCGGAATCTTCCCCGGACGGAAGCCCGGTATCCGGGCGTGCCGGGAGTACTCGCGAAACGACCGCTCGAACTCCTCGGACACCTGCTCGCCGGGGATCTCGACCTCGAGACCCCGCTTGCACCCTTCCAGCTCGCTGACGACCACCTTCATCAAAACGGAAGCCCTCGACTCACAGTCGCCCTTCGCTTGTGGGGGAAACGACCCGGGGATGGAACCCGGTCGGTACGAGAAGCTGACTTGACCAAGGCCCGCATCATAACAGGATACCGTGGCTCACACAAGGCGCGCCGCCCCCGGCGCGCCGGCCGCACCGCCTCAGCATGACCTAATAGATGTCGGACCCTGCCGGTCCGATTCATCTTGGGCGCCTGTGTCTGACAGAGAGCCGCGGATGTCTGGTGCGAAAGGAGGGATTCGAACCCTCATGGGTTGCCCCACCGGATCCTAAGTCCGGCGCGTCTGCCAGTTCCGCCACTTTCGCGTCGGAAGGGGATGCTCCCATCACGGGGGCGAAGGAGTCAAGCGGGGCGCCGACCGGGAGTGCGCCCCCCGACCGGCCGACCTCCATATCATCTATAGTAGCGCGCGCTGGGGAGCCGGATGGCGAACCGCGCGCCGTTCTACCGCATCGTCTTCACCCTCGCCGCCCTGTACAACCTGGGCTTCGGCGTGTGGGCCGGCTTCAGTCCCGACTCCTTCTTCCAGACGTTCGAATTGAGGGCGCCCGTCTACCCGGCGATCTGGAGCTGTCTCGGCATGGTGGTCGGGACGTACGCCCTGGGATACGGGTACGCGGCGCTGCGGCTGGAGCGCGCCGCTCCGTTCATCGCCATCGGGCTCGTCGGAAAGGTCCTCGGGCCGATCGGCTGGCTCGCCACCGTCCGCTCGGGCGAGTGGCCGGCGCGAACCTTCCCGCTCGTCCTGTTCAACGACGTCGTCTGGTGGCTGCCGTTCGCGCTGTTCCTGATCGACGCCGCCGGGCTCGGCGCCCGCCTGCGCGCGTCGGCGGGGACGGTCTGCGCGGCGCTCAACGCCCTCGCCACGGTGGCGATGCTGCTGTGGCTGCGCGACGGGACCGAGATCGTGAGCGATCCGTCCGCCCGCGCCGCCTACATCGTCTCTCATCTCGGATTCTGGCGCGCCGGCTGGGCGATCTGGATCGCGGCGGCGCTCGCTCTCCTGGGGTTCTACGCCTGGTGGGGCGCGCGTCTCGGCGCCGCCACCGCGGCGAAGGCGGCCTTCCTGATCGCGCTCGCCGGTCTGGCCTGCGACGTGGGCGCCGAGTCGCTGTTCATCGGCTGGCTGCCGGATCACCTCGAGACTCTGCCGGCGCTGCAGCGCGCCGGGTCGCTCCTGACCGGTGGGGCGGCCAACGGGCTCTACAGCATCGCCGGGGCGATGCTGACGCTGCAGACGAAATCCCTGCCCGGATGGCTGCGCGGCTGGGCCTGGGCGACCTGGACGGCGGGATTCGCGCTGACCCTGTGCACGCTGGCGAACAGCATCGCCGGCATCGCCGTCTCGACCGGCCTGCTGATGGCCCTGTTCTGCCCGCTGGCGGCGCTCCTGGGACGGGCGCTGCGGTGACGGCGTGACCGCGGTCCGACGCGTCGTCGTCCTCGGCGGCACCGGCTTCTTCGGCCGGGCGGCGGCCGAGCGGCTGACCGCCCTCGGCATCCGTCCGGTGATCGCGTCGCGCCGGCGCGCCGCGGCGATCCGCGTCGACGCCGACAGCCGCGCCTCTCTCAAGTCGGCGCTGCGCCCCTTCGACGTCGTCCTGGACGCCGCCGGGCCGTTCCAGACGCGCGGCACCGCCCTCGTCGAGACGGCGATCGAGACCGGCTTCGACGTCATCGATCTGTCGGACAGCCTCGGCTACGCTGAGAAGATCGCCGACCTGAAGCTGCGCATCGATGCCGCCGGCATCCGCGTGCTCACTTCGTGCAGCTCGGTGTCGACCCTGAGCGCCCTGGCGATCCGGCTGAGCGGCTCGGGCGAGCCGGCGCGCGTCAGCGTCTTCCTGTCCCCGGCCTCCCGGTTCACCGCGAACCGGGGCACCTCCCGGTCGCTCCTGCAGTCGCTCGGCGTCCCGATCCGGGTGCGCCGGGACGGCCGGCTGGAAGAGCGCCGCGGCTGGAGCGAGTCGCGGACGTTCGCGCTGCCGCGCGGGGGACAGGCGCGCGCCTACCTGTGCGAGAGCGCCGACGCGCTCCTTCTGCCGATGACCTGGCCGGCCCTGTGGCGCGTCGATTTCTACGTGCGCACCGGCGTGCCGCTCCTGGGCAGCGTCCTGCGGGTGGCGGGGGGTTTGCCGGTTTTGCGCCGGATGATCGCGGTGACGCTCCCCGCCGGTCTCGTGCTGGCGCGCCTCCTCGGATCGCGGGCCGGCTGCCTGGTGTTCGAGGTCGAGCGCCACGATCGCTCGCTCAGGAGCGTGGCGCTCGCCGCCCCGAGGGGCGGCCATCTCGTCGCCGTCGCGCCGGCGGTCCTGGCGGCGCGGGCGATCGCCCAGGGTCGCTTCGAGCCGCGCGGTTTCATCCCGCCCGACCGGCACGTCGATCCCGTCGAGATCCTCGACTACCTGCAGTCCCTCGGGGTCGACGTGATCACCACCCGGCACGGGCGGAGCGAGGCGTGAGCCGTTCCGAGGGCGAGTGGAGGATCTGGGTCGACACCGGCGGGACCTTCACCGACGCGCTGGGCCTCGACCCGCAGGGGCGCCTCCACCGCGCCAAGATTCTCAGCAGCGGCGCCCTGCGCGGCACCATCGAGCGGCGCCTGTCGACCAGCCGCTTCCGGGCGCGCGCCGCGTGGTCCCTGCCGGACGATTTCGTCCGCGGGTTCCGATTCCGCACCCTCGGCGATCCGGGGAAGGCGTCCGCGGTCGCCGGCGAGCCGCCGATCGTCGAGCGCTACGAGGCCTCGGCCTCGACGCTCGTTCTGTCGCGGCCGCCGGACGGCGGCCTGAGCGACGGCGCGCCCTTCGAGGTGGTCTCGCCGGACGAGGCGCCGGTCCTCGCGGCCCGCATCCTGACGCGCACGCCGCCCGGCCTGCCGCTGCCGGCTCTGTCCCTGCGCCTGGCGACGACCCTCGGGACGAACGCGCTCCTGACCCGCCAGGGCGCGCCGACCGCCCTGTTCATCACGCGCGGTTTCGGCGATCTCCTGCGCATCGGAACACAGCAGCGCCCCGACCTGTTCGCTCTCGACATCCGCCGGCCGGAGCCTCTCTACCAGGCGGTGGTCGAGGTCGACGAACGGCTGGCCGCGGACGGCACCGTCCTGAGACCGCTGGACGAACGGGCGCTGGACGAGCAGGCCCCGCCGCTTCTCACCCGGGGCATCGTCTCGGCGGCGATCGCCCTCGCCCACAGCCACCGGAATCCGGCGCACGAGCGGCGTCTCCGGGAGATCCTCGAGCGCCGCGGCTTCCGCCATGTCTCGTGCTCGTCGGACCTGGCTCCGTTCATCCGGCTCCTGGCGCGGGCCGAGACCGCCGTCGTCGACGCCTGCCTCGCGCCGGTGGTGCGCTCCTATCTCGACCGGGTGGGCGCGGGCGTGCGCGGCCGCCTGCACGTGATGACCAGCGCCGGCGGTCTCGTCGCCCTCGGGTCCGTCCGGCCAAAGGACATGCTCCTGAGCGGACCGGCCGGCGGGGTCGTCGGCGCCGCCGCTGCCGGCGGACGCGCCGGCTTCACGCGGCTCATCGCCTTCGACATGGGCGGCACCAGCACCGACGTGGCGCGCTACGACGGAGACCACGAGTACGCCTACGAGCAGACGGTGGGCGACGCGCACCTGGTCGCGCCGGCGCTGGCGATCGAGAGCGTGGCGGCCGGCGGCGGGTCGGTCTGCTGGTTCGACGGCATCCGGCTGCGGGTCGGGCCGCACAGCGCCGGGGCCAGCCCGGGCCCCGCCTGCTACGGATCGGGCGGCCCGCTCACCCTCACGGACGTGAATCTCCTGCTCGGACGCCTCGATCCGGGGCGCTTCGAGATTCCGATCCTGCCGGAGGCCGCCGGACGCGCCGCAGACCAGCTGGCGCGCGCCGTGCGCGACCGGACCGGCGAGCGCGGCGCGACCGACGACCTGCTCGCCGGGTTCCTGGAGATCGCCGACGAGAGGATGGCGGACGCCATCCGGTCGGTGTCGCTGCGGCGGGGGTACGACCCGGCCGAGCACGCGCTCCTGGCGTTCGGCGGCGCCGGCGGCCAGCACGCCTGCGCCGTCGCCGACCTGCTCGGCATCCCGATCGTGCTGGCGCCGCCGGACGCCGGGCTGCTCAGCGCCCTCGGTCTGGGCGAGGCGGTCCTCGAGCGCTTCTCCGAAGAGCAGGTGCTGCTGCCGCTCGACGAGGCCGAGCCGGATCTGGAGCGGCGCTTCGAGCGACTGGCGGCGCGGGCGAGCGACGCGGTCCACGCGGAGGGCGTCCCGCGCGACGGCATCGCGATCCGCCGCCGCATCGCGCACCTGCGCTTCGCTGGTCAGGACTCCGTGGTGGAGCTGTCTTACGCGC
>CAYLND010000123.1:0-10979 GCA_964384905.1 uncultured Acidobacteriota bacterium | reverse complement strand
GAATTAGTTCACTGATTTATTCGGAAAATGAGCAGACATTTCGGGGAGGATCACAATCCACGGAACCAGGAATGCCGTAGTGATAATTGGCAGAATCGTGATGAAGGGTGTCGCTATGAGCGCCAGCGCTGATTTCTTGCTGTAGAGACCAATTAGAAACGCAATGCCCCCAAAAAAGCAACCGATGGCCCCGCAGATGCCAGCAAGGAACGCATTTCGTATCCCGGGAGTCGCGCCGAAAGCACACAATGAACCTGCGACGAAAAACCCCACGAATCCGAAGGGAGTCGCTCTCCGCTCAGCCTCGTTCCATGCAGAGCCGGGATCCAATTGACATATCCTCATTGGCCACCCCCGGCGCTCGTATCCGGCGGCTTCGGCGTGGAGCCGTCCTGCATCGCCGGACGCAGACGCTCGGTCAGATCCAGGTAGGTCTTCAGGGCGCTGCCCGTGGCGCGGAAGGAGCGCTGGAACAGACGGGCGATCTCGCGGCGATCGAGGACCCCGGCGCGGTAGGCGTCGTGGATCTGCTGGCCGAGGAAATATCCCAGCTCGTGGATCAGGATGTTGGCGCGCTTGGGCTCGGCGCGGATGCCGTCCAGGATCTCCGCGGGCACGTCGTCGTACTGCGCGTAGCTCTGCTCGAACTTCTTGTGCAGCAGGATGAAATGGATGATGGCGTTGAACTCGTCGTAAGTGTACGGGGTCTCGCGCTCGATCGTCTCGCGGTCCTTGCGGTAGTACTGGTAGAACTCGGTCTCGAAGAAATGGTTGCGGCCCGGGTCGAGGAGCTTCGACCCGAAGAAGCCGAGCGCCTCCTCGAGGACGCCGTTGTAGAACAGGTCGTGCTGCGGCATCTCGCGCGGCGCCCTCTCGTAGATCTCGCCCTTCAGGGCGCAGTTGACGAAATGCGCCGCCTCCTCGCCGGCGTGCACCACGTTCATCTGTCCGATCAGGATGGCGTTGATGCGCGGGATGTAGCACGACCCGCGCTCGCTGATATGTCCCGCGATCTCCTCCACTTCGTCGGGCGTCAGCTCGTGGCCGCGCAGGAGATGCCGCATCTCCTTGTCGTCGAGGCCGGAATAGATGTCCGGGTAGACGTCCACCAGGAACTCGCGCCGCCCCTCGTGGCCCGCCACGTGATGGCCGTACTTGTCGAACCGGAGGAACTTCAGGATCGTGTCGATCATGCTGTAGACCGTGGTGCTCAGGTCGACGTCCTCGCTGTCCTCCGCGTCGCCCTTCCAGACCTCGAGCGTCTGCCGGTACGCCTCGTACTTGGCGATCGGGCTGGTGTTGAAGTGGCAGAAGCGTCCGGGGCCCAGGGTCACGACGTCCGCCCACTCCTCGCCTCGCTCGGCGAGCTGCCAGTAGATCTCCTCCAGATTCTGCAGGACGATGATGCCGCGGCGCTCCAGCGACTTCCCTTTGAGATCGGTGGTCACCTTCCGGGGCAGGTGGTTGCGCGCCAGGTGGGACTCGCCGGTCAGGACGACGATCCGGGCGCGCGGGCGCGCTTCGGCGATCTCGGCGATGCGCGCCGCGGCGTGGGCGTCGCGCTTGCGGATGTAGCGCAGGCCGCTGCGCGGCTCGCAGTCGATTCCGTACACCGGCAGCCCGCGCTGGCGCGCCACGTCGAACAGGCGGCGGAAGGAGCCCCAGTCGTATCCCCAGTCGAGATCGTACCGGATGCCTTTCAGGAACTCGGCGTCGCCGATGGCGCCCGCCATGTAGCGATCGAGGATCTTCTGGTTGCGGGTGTAGACCATCTCGAGACAGAGCACGGTCTCGCGCGAGCGCTGCGCGATCTCGCCCAGGATCTGCGCGGCGAACTCCTGGGAGGCCGGCAGGGCGTGATAGTCGCCGATGAAGACCAGGTCGGCCTGATAGCAGGCGACGATCAGGTCGTCGAGGCTGGACAGGCCCTCGAGGCGGGAGAACTCGTCGTGGAAATCCCGGATGTAGCGCTTGCGGGCGTTGCGGTCGACCCCCAGGATCTCCTTCTTGAGACGGGCCACCGTCGCCTTCTGGAGGGCGATCTCCTCCCGGATCTGAGGTGTGGGGGCGCTAGGAGGCGGGTTGATCGACATGGCGGGCCGGTGGTCGGACGTCCGGTCGCGCTCTTCCCCGCCTGGGGAGGAGGGTGCGGCGTGGCGCGACGATCAGCTGCTCTTCGGGTCCTTGTTGTCCTTCGGATCTCCCTGCTGCCCTTCGTGCATGGCCTCCCTGAAATTCCGGATGCCGGCGCCCAGGCCGCGCGCGAGCTCGGGGATCTTCTTGCCACCGAAGATCAACAGCAGGATGACGAAAATCAGTAACAGCTCGGGAACGCCTATGGACCCCATCGTCTGCACCCTCCGCGCCATCCATCTTAGACCCCGCCCGGGGGTTAGTCAATCGCGGGCGGGGGCAGGATCAGGCGCTTGTTGCCTTCACGCCGCGTCACGCGCGACTGATCGAAGTGCTCCAGGAGCGGGATGGCGTTCTTGCGGCTCGTCCCGCTCAGCTCCTTGAACTCCGAGATGTCGATGAGCGGGTTGCGGGCCCGCTGCTCCCAGAGGCGGCGCTTCAGGTCCTCGAGCGCCTGCGCGTGGAACACCTTCCCGTCCGGGATGCGGACCAGGCGCCCGCGGCCCAGGAGCAGATGGAACAGGCGCTCGACCTGCGGCGGGTCGGCGCGCAGCGCGGTGGTCACCTCCTCCAGATCGGGCGGATTGCTCCCGGCGGCGGCGAAGCGCGCCTCGAGCTGCTCCATGAGCGCTGCCTCCTTCGGCGTCGGCGCGATGCGGTGCGAGGCCATGGCGACGCGGTCCTTCTCCACCCGGATCGTCCCGGCGCGGGACAGCTCGGCGAGCAGGAACTTGAACACCTCCGGGTGGGTGCGCGCGAACAGACGCGTGCGCAGCTCCTCCCGGGGGAACCCCTCCTTCAGCGGCTCCTTCGCGTGGAAGGCCTGCAGGGCGGCGACCGTCTTCTGCGACTGGTCGCGCCAGGCGTCGCCGGCGATGTAGCGCACGACGGCGGCGGGCAGGGCGACCACGTCGCCCCCCCGCAGCATCGGCTCCAGCAGACGCGCGCTCTCCTGCGGCTCGAGACCCGTGAGCGATCGCAGCCCGTGCGCGTCGATGCCCGACGCGCCCGCCTCCTCCACCAGGGCCCGGAGCCGGGCGCCGCCCGACGGATCCGCCAGCCGCTCGAAGCGCGCGCGCGCGCCGGCGTCCGAGCGCCGCAGCTTGGGCGGCCGGTTGTGCAGGATCGTCCCGCCGCCGATGGTGAGCGGCGGCGAGTAGCGGCGCACGATGAATCGATCCCCCGGCAGCGCCGCCACCGGCGTCTCGAGCCGGAGCTGTGCGAAGCCGGCGCCGCCCGGAACGATCGGGTCGGCGTCGAGGAGCTTCACCCGCGCCATCGCCTCCAGAGTGCCGTGATGGAAACGCACGCGCGACATGTTCTCGAGCGGCGCGTCGGCGCCGCGCAGCACCTCGAGATGCACGTCGAGCAGGGACGACACTTCGAGAACGCCCGGCACGGTCAGCAGATGGCCGCGCTCGACGGCGCCCGCTTCCACCCCCTGCAGGTTCACGGCGGTCCTCTGGCCGGGCCGGGCCTCGCCGGTCGGCTGGTTGAACACCTCCAGCCCGCGCACCCGCGCGGTCGCGGCGCCGGGCAGGATCGCGACGTCGTCGCCCTCGCGGATCGTCCCCGCGATGAGCGTGCCGGTCACCACGCTGCCGAATCCCTTGATGCTGAACGAGCGATCCACCGGCAACCGCATCAGCCCCAGCGCGGGACGCTCCGGCACGCTCCGGGCGACCTCCTCGATGGCGCCCTTCAGCTCGGCCAGCCCCGCCCCGGTGCGGCTGCTGACGGCGACGATCGGCGCCGTCTCGAGGAACGATCCAGCGACGAACTCGCGCGCCTCCAGGCGCACCAGGTCGAGGATGTCGGGCTCGACCAGGTCGCTCTTGCTCAGCACGATCACGCCGTGCCGGATGCGCAGCAGGCGGCAGATGTCGAAATGCTCGCGCGTCTGCGGCTTGATCGACTCGTCCGCCGCGATCACCAGCAGCACGAGGTCGATTCCGCCGACCCCCGCCAGCATGTTCTTGACGAAACGCTCGTGCCCCGGCACGTCCACGAATCCGGCGCGGGTGCCGTCGGCGAGCACCAGGCTGGCGAATCCAATGTCGATGGTGATGCCCCGCTCCTTCTCCTCCTTCAGGCGGTCGGGGTCGGTGCCGGTCAGGCCGCGCACCAGCGCGCTCTTCCCGTGGTCGATGTGCCCGGCGGTGCCGACGACGATCTGGCGGGGGGTGCTCATGGCGGGGGGCAGGGCGGCGGGCTACTCGCGGACCCGTTTCACCTTCTTCATCTCCTCGTCGTAGTACTTGCGGAACAGCAGATCCCACTCGGCGCTGCCCTCGGGCAGGTCCCGTCGCTGCGTCGCGATCCGGCGGCGGATCCCCTCCTCGAGCTCGTCCTCCTTCACCAGCTCCGCCTCGAGAACCTGCAGGACGCGCAGGCGGATGTCGTTCGGGTCGCGCAGGAACTCGACGTCGTCGTCGTCTTCGAGCGCGTTGACGAAGAGATGCGACAGGTGCACGCAGCGCTCGTGGCTCAGCCTCATCAGATCACCATCTTGCGATCGCGCGCCATCTTCGACTTCACCTTGCGGAACAGATCCTGGTAGTTGATCATGCCGCGGCTGATCTCCTCGGAATAGTTCTTGAGGAGCTCGTGGACCTCGTCGTTCAGCCGATCCTCGGTCTCGAGATCGGCGGTGAACACGTTGGCGAGCAGATCCACGGCGGCCTCGGGCCGCTCCATCGTGATCATCTCGTCCTTGACCAGGTTGCGCACGATCCGCTGCGAGATCGCCTCGACCTGGTCGCGCGTCAGCCGCATGTCGTTCCGTTCTCCGTTGAATTGTGCGCGTGCGAGAATAGCACAGCGCTTCGAGGCATTCCAAAAAAATCCCCGCGGCGGCGAACCGCTCGCGGGGAGATGTAAGGACGCAACCTGCTGTCGGGCCGATCAGTGCGAGACGGACTCCTTGGCGCGCATGCGGACGGGCGGTGCCTCGCCCGCGGAGCGCCCGTTCCGGGAGCCGTTCTGACCTTCGCTGCGCTGCTGTCTCGCGATCAGCTTGCGCAGGCGCTTCTTGGCCTGGTTCTCGATCTGGCGCACCCGCTCGCGCGACACGCCGAGCCGCTCGCCGATCTCCTTCAGCGTGAAGACGCGGCCGCCTTCGAGGCCGAAGCGGTTGATGATGACCGTCTGCTCCTGATCGCTGAGGCTGCGGAGCGCGATCCGGATGACCACCTGGCTCTCGTTCTTGATCAGCTCGTCCTCGGGGTTGACCGAGCGGCCGTCCACCAGGTAGTCGGAGATCGGCGTGTCCTTGTCCTTGCCGACCTTCTCGTCGAGGGACAGCTCCCGCATCTTCATCTGGAGGATCTCGTCGATCTTCGCGATGGTGACGCGCAGCTCCTTCGAGATCTCCTCCCGGTCGGCTTCGCGCCCCAGCTCCCTGGCCAGCATGCGCTCGGTGTTGCGCACGTTGCGGACCTTCTTGAGCTGGTAATTCGGGATGCGGACCATGGCGGCGTGCTGCGAGAGGGCCTTCAGGATCGACTTGCGGATCCACCAGATGGCGTACGTGATGAACTTGGTCCCGCGGGCGGCGTCGAAGTGGTGGGCCGCCTCGATGAGGCCGATGTTCCCCTCGTTCAGCAGATCCTCGAAGGGGAGCCCCATGTTCTTGTACTCGCTGGCGATCTTGACGACGAAGCTGAGGTTGGACTTGACCAGGTCGTGATAGGAGCCGTCCTTGCCCATCGCCTCTTCCATACGGACGGCGATCTCGTGCTCCTCTTCCTTGGTCAGGAGCGGGAATTCGCTGATTTCCTGAAGGTATTTCGAAACGCAGGAACTTCTTTCAAAAGAGCGATTTGCCATCAGGCTCGTCCTTCTCCTTTATTCCCGCCTGGCAGCTCCGGTTGGCGTCTTTTCCCTTGACTTCGGTTTTGTAACACCATACATTTATGGCACATTTCCCGGGCCCGGGGACCGGGAAGACAGGCCCCTTCGATGAAGAGAGCGACGCGACACACTCATAGCCTTCGAGTGGCGCTGGAAGGATGGTTGAGAGGCAACCGGCTGCGCGCTTCTTCTCGACGGTTTCATCAAGATATTGACGCGGCGAACGGCAATGGCTGTGTGAGCTGACGTCGCAAGTATATGTTGGCGCAACAAGCGTGTCAAGAACTATTTGGTTTAGCCCCATCGGGTCCAAGTGTCTCGTTTTGCTGGGGTTTCGTGGGTTTCATACAGGATTGTTCCCGTGATGACGTCAAAATTTAAAAGACAGTCTCACCTGGTCGGGACCAAAATCCGATCACTTCGCAAGGACCGCAGCCTCACGCAGGCCGATCTGGCCCATCGCATCGGCATCCAGCAGTCCGATCTCTGCCGCATGGAGAACGGCGAATACAAGGTCAGCCTCGAGACCCTCTTCAAGATCCTGTCGATCTTCGAGATGAACATCGCCGATTTCTTCAACGAGGACAGCGCCGCCGTGTCGCGCGAGCGCGAGTACGAGTTCCTGCGCCAGTGGCAGAAGCTGTCGCCACGGGCCCAGGAAGAGGTGCAGAGCTACATTCAGTTCAAGCTCCAGTCCGAAGAGAAGATCAGGGAAGAGAGAATCAAGAAGGAAAACTGAGGAGCGTTCGATGGCCGCGGATCTCAAGGCGAGATATGCCGAGTTGACCGCCGAAGGGACCCTGCAGGTGCAGAGCGGCG
This sequence comes from uncultured Acidobacteriota bacterium, assembly GCA_964384905.1. GTDB lineage: Bacteria > Acidobacteriota > Polarisedimenticolia > Gp22-AA2 > Gp22-AA2 > Gp22-AA3. The sequence continues at coordinate 4,175 of CAYLND010000123.1, read as the reverse complement.
ATTTCCGTCAGGCCTCCGAGCAGTTCGAGGCGGCCCTGGACATCGCCCGCCAGCTGGATGATCAGCATCTGATCCACCGCGCCACGTGCAACCTCAGCACGGCGCGGCTGTCGCTCGGGCAGATCCAGGAGGCCGAGAAGGGCCTGCGGGAGATTCTGCTCAAGAGCCCCGACAACGACATCATCTTCATCGCCTCGTCGAACCTGGCGAGCTCGTTGCGACGGCAGGGCCGGCTGCAGAAAGCGCTGCTGTACGCCAAGCGCGCCCTGCGCGCCTGCGAGAGCATCGACAACTACGCGTGGAAGTCGACCTGCCACAACCTGATCGCGAACATCTACATGAACATGAGCTACCTGGACGACGCCATGGCCGAGTATCGCTTCGCGCTGTCGATCAGCCAGAAGGGCAGCCTCGGCACGTCGTACCCCGTCGATTACATCAAGGAGAACCTGGGATACTGCTGCCTGCTCAAGAAGCGCTACCGTCAGGGCATCGCCATCATCCTCGAGGCGCTGCAGATCGCGCTCGCCAACGGAAACACGCGCTGCCTGGTCGAGTGCTACCAGGATCTGTGCTTCGCCTACATGCAGCTGAAGGAGTTCAAACGGGCGGAAGAGTACGGCGAGAAGGCGCTGGCGATCGCAGCGGACAAGGACTACAAGGACATCCTCAAGAACTGCTACTACCTGCTGGGTGAAGTGAACCTGCTCATGGACAACGAAGAGCGCAGCGATCTCTATTTCGACAAGCTGCAGGAGTTCTATCCGCACCTGCCGGTGCTGAAACAGTTCCTGCGCACGTTCGACGTGAGCAACATCATCAATCTCAAGAACCCGTTCTAGGAGCCGCGCGGTGAGGAGTCGGGCAGTCCAGCGGATGGCACGCCGAGTCGCGGGGAGCCTCCTGTGTCTCGCCGCGTCCTGCCTGCCGGCCTTCGCGGCCCGCACCACCCTGACCACCGGCGACGGCTCGGTCCTGACGGTCTGGGAGCAGAAGGGACGGGCGATGGCGGGTCGCCAGGGGGCGATCGGGGCGATCGGCTTCAGCGTCACCGACGCCTCGGGCACGCGCGTCGGCGTCGTGCCGCCGACCGGAGACGTGGCGCGGGACGCCTCGCCTTTCCTTGCGCTCGACGACTCGGGAACGCCTGTCCTGGTCTGGAGCCGATTCGACGGGGTGTACGACAAGATCGCCTACGCCCGATACGCGGACGGCGTCTGGACCGATTTCAAGTACCTCACGTTCGGCTCGGGTGACGACGACCTGCCTTTGATCGCCACCACCTCGGACGGTTCGTACCTTTTCTACAGGGGACCGGCGGACAGATACTTCTTCGTCTCGCTCGATCTGGAGGCCGGCCGCCTGTTCGCTTCTCCGCGCGTTCTCGACCTCGGGATCTGGCACCGCGGCAACCCGCACGTGGCCGATCCCGGATCGCCCGGCACGCGCGGCGGTCTCGACGTCCCGATCAACAACCGGAACTGCCGGGACCTCAAACCCTGTACCAGCGTGAAGCTGGCGGGACCCGGCTCGAAGACCACTCAGGGAGGCGTGGACGCCCCGATCGTCAACGGCCGGGCGTCGGTCTGGGGCGCCGGATCGGGCGACACGTGCAGCCATCTCGTGCTCATCGTCCCGTCCGAGGACGTCAAGACGGCGGTCGTGGCCGACTTTCACCATGGGGTGGCCCGAGGGCTGGAGCGCATCACGCTGTCCGGCCAGATCCCCCCCGGTCTCGGTGACACGCTGGCGTCGTCCTACCTGCCTGCTCTCTGCAACTGACGCCACGACCCCCGGTCAGTGGTAGGGGTAGTTCTCGTCGTCCGGACGCATCACGCGGAACCGCCGGCGGCGCAGCCGCCAGCGGACGTCGTTCCAGAACCGCTTCAGCCTCCAGACGCGCTTCAGATACAGGTAGCCGAACAGCATCCCGCCCAGGTGGGCGAAGTGGGCCACGCCGTCCGGCAGGCTCAGGAGGGAGAACAGCTCGATCCCGGTGCACAGGAGCACGAAGCTGATGGCCCGCATCGGGAAGATGAACCAGAACAGAATCTGGCGATCGGGAAAGATCAGGGCATAAGCCAGCATGACGCCGAAGATCGCCCCCGACGCCCCGATCGTGGTGCTGTCCTGGAACGTCAGGCAGGTGGTGATCGCCGCCCCGATCCCGCAGATGAAGTAGTACTTCACGAACTCCCGCGTCCCCCACACACGCTCCACCTCGGTGCCGAACATCCAGAGCATCAGCATGTTGAGGAGCAGGTGGTTGAGCCAGCCGGTGGAGTGCAGGAACATGTAGGTGACGAGCTGCCACAGATAGGCACTGTGGATCACCTGCTGGGAGTTGAGCCCGAAGATGAGCTCCATGTCGGAGGCGTGGGCCCCGAAGCGCCACACCAGGACCTGCAGGACGAAGACGCCGACGTTCGCGATCAGGAGCGCCTTGACACCGGGGGTGATGCGCCCGCCGAGACCTACCTGCGGGCTGTACTGCGAGCGGTAGGAGGACACGTCCGGACGTTAGCATACGGTCCGGTGCATTGCAAGGAAACGGGGCGGCGGGCGGCCGTCAGTTCTCGCGCAGCTCGGTGTTCCAGTACGCGATATCGAGGAAGTTCTTCCAGGCTTCGTACTGGCCGGTGGTGAAGGAGATTTTCACCAGCGGGTGCCAGCGCGGCTTCACCGGGAACTTGACCAGACGCATGCCGGCCTCCTCGGGCAGGAGCCCTCCCTTCCGGGAGTTGCAGGCGACGCAGCAGCAGACGACGTTCTCCCAGGTGGACTTGCCGCCGCGCGACAGCGGGACCACATGATCGAGATTCAGATCGCGCGTCTGGAATTTGCCGCCGCAGTACTGGCACCGATTGCGATCGCGGTAGAAGATGTTCTTGCGCGTGAAGCGCACCTCGTGACGGGGCAAGCGGTCGAAATCGACGAGCAGGATGACCCGCGGAATCCGGATGCGCAGCGTGGGCGTGATGATCGAGTCCTCGTGCGGCTGCGGCGGAATGTCGACCCAGTCCTCCCAGTCGTAGGTCGTGTAGTCCGGGGCGACGGCGCGCACGTGCCCCTTGTAGAGCAGGCAGAACGCCTTGCGGACCGTGGTGACCTGGATGGCCTGGAAGAGACGGTTCAGGACCAGAACGTTGGTATCGAGCATCGTTCCCGAATGCGCCGCAGGGCCGGCAGCCTCCCGGCGGCAAAGGGAAAAAATAAAACGCCGTCAGCCTTTTGTCAAGGAGCGGCGGCCGTTGCGCTCCGGCTTGTAGCTGGTCAGCAGGCTCTTTTTCTCCGCGTGGCGCTCGAGCGCCAGATGGATGAGCCGATCGACCAGGGCCGGAAAGGGCAGGCCGCTCGCCTCCCAGAGCTTAGGATACATGCTGATCGGCGTGAAGCCGGGGATCGTGTTCACCTCGTTGACGAAGATCGCCTCGCTGGTCCGATCCAGGAAGAAGTCGGCGCGCGCCATGCCGCACAGATCGAGGGCGCGGAAGGCGCGGATCGCCAGATCCCTGATCCGGCGCGACTGATCTTCCGTCACCGGCGCCGGAATCAGGAGACGCGACCCGGCGTCGATGTACTTCGACCGGTAGTCGTAGAACTCGTTCGCCGGGACGATCTCGCCCGGCACGGACGCCTCCGGCTCGTCGTTGCCGAGCACGCTGCACTCGATCTCGCGCGCCTCGATGGCGCGCTCGACCAGGATCTTGCGATCGTAGCGTGCGGCCAGCTCGAGCGCGGCCGCCAGACCGCCGCGGTCCTTCACCTTGCTGACCCCGACGCTGCTGCCGCCGTTCGCCGGCTTGACGAAGCACGGATAGCCGAACGCTTCCTCGATCAGGCGGACCAGGTGGCCGACCGCTCCCTTCAGCTCGCGCCGCAGGACGACCCGGTGATCGACGATCGGCAGCCCGGCGTCGCGGAACAGGGCCTTCATCACGGCCTTGTCCATGCCGATCGCCGAGCCCGCGACGCCGGCGCCCACGTACGGGATGTCGGCCAGCTCGAGAAGGCCCTGCAGCGAGCCGTCCTCGCCCCCCGTGCCGTGGACCACCGGGAAGACGACGTCCAGATGGCCGAGCGGCGACCCGTTCCCCGATCGCTGCGGCGCGCGGGCGCTGGCTCGCAGCCCGGCGGCCCCGCGGCGCGCCGGCGTCGCGGAGACACCGCCATCG
>CAYLND010000122.1:0-11030 GCA_964384905.1 uncultured Acidobacteriota bacterium | reverse complement strand
AGGTCGGGTGGACGCGCGGCGCGGCGCTGGCGTTCGGATCGTCGGTGTACGCCCTGGGGATCACGCTCACCTGTTATGTCCTGGGTCTCGGCGCGGGCCCCCTTCTCGTCCGCCGCTGGGTGTCGCGCCCGGGGGCCGCGCCGCGGGTCGCGGCCGCCGCGCTCGCCTGCGCCGGCCTGTCGTCGCTCCTGGTCGTGCCGATCCTCGGTCGTCTGCCGGTTTTCGCTGCGTTCGCGTCGGGACGAATCGGTGCGCATCCGGCGGCGCTCGTGGCGGCGGAGTTCGGCGCCCTGGCGGCGCTTCTGCTGATTCCGTCGGCGGCCCAGGGAGCGATCTTCCCGGCCCTCGCGGCGGCGGTCGCCGGACATCACGGCCCTGCCCGCGCCGCCGGCGTTCTGTACGCCGCCTCCACCTGGGGCTCGGTCGCAGGCTTCGCTCTGGCGGGTCTCGTCTCTCTCCCGACCATCGGTGCCAGGTGGTCGCTCCTGGCCGCTTCCTCCACCTCGATCGCCCTGGTCACCGTTCCCCTGCTCGCGACGACCGGTCGCCGGCGTTCCGAGTGGATGGCCGCGGCCTGCCTGCTCGGGGCGGCGCTTCTGGCTCCGGTGCTGGTGCCGGCCTGGGACACCGATCTCGTCTCCGGGGGCGGCTTCCTGTACGGGCCGATCTACCGCGCCGCTTCTCGCGACGGCGGCGATCTTCGGGAGGCGGTGCGCCGCCGCGGCCGCATCGTCTTTTCCAGGGAGGACGGGGTCTGTCTGGTCACCGTGCGGCGCAGCCCCGCGGGCGTCCTGTCCCTCCAGATCAACGGCAAGACCGAGGCGTCGACGGGCGGTGACATGAGCACGCAGCTCCTGGCGGCGCACCTGCCGCTGCTCCTGCACCCGGCGCCGGCCGACGTGCTGGTGATCGGTCTGGCCAGCGGCGTCACGCTCGGGGCGGCTGAGCGCCACCCGGCGCGCGCCCTGGAGGTGATCGAAATCGCGCCCGGCGTTCTCGCTGCGGCGCGGCTGTTCGACGAGGCGAACGGGCGGGCGCTCGACGACCGGCGCGTGACCGTGACGGTCGACGACGCCCGCAGCCGCCTGCTGGTCCGGTCGCGCCGGTTCGACGTGATCACCTCGCAACCCTCGAACCCCTGGGTCGCCGGGGTCTCGAACCTGTTCACGGTGGAGTTCTATCGTCTCGTCCGCTCGCGCCTGAAGCCGGGCGGGATCTTCTGCCAGTGGGTCCAGGCGTACCGCCTGTCGCCCGACGACTTCCGCGGCATCGCGCGCTCGTTCCAGGAGGTGTTTCCGGAAGCGACGCTGTGGGAGGAGTCGGCTGGCGGGGGTGATTATTTTCTCGTCGGCGGAGACGGGCCGCTGCGGATCGACTTGGAGCGCCTGGCGCCGGCGGAGCGGCCGGGGGTCTGGGACGACCTGCGCCGGGCCGGCATCGACGAGGAGGCCGACCTGCTGTCGCGCTTCGTCACCGGGCCGGACGGGCTGCGCGCGCTGGCGTCCGGCGCGCGCCGGCACACCGACGACGACCTGTACCTGGAGACCAGCGCCCCTCTGGCGATGTTCCGCGACACCCAGCGCGAGCAGATCGTCGCCCTGCGTCGCGTGCGCCGGCCGGTGACCGATCTCCTGCGCGCCTCGCAACGGGCGCTCGAGCCCGCGCTCGCCGCCGCGCTGCGCGCGCGCGCGCGCCAGCGCGACGTCCGGCTCGAGATCGCGGCGAGCCTGAAGGACGCCGATCTCTGGAGTCTGCGCGACCCGTACGTGGCGGCGGGGATCGAATCGTTGCGCGCCGGGCTCCTGGCCGACGCCATAGGCTCCCTGTCCCAGGCGACGGCGCGCAACCCGGGGAGCGGCACGGCGCCCTACCTCCTGGGCGAAGCCTATCGCGCCGGCGGTCTCGAGGACGCGGCCGCGGTGGCGTACGCTGAAGCGGTCCGCCGGGACCCGGGGCTGGCGGGAGCGTGGAACGCTCTCGGCCGCCACCTGTCGGCGCGCGGGCGGACCGAAGAGGCCGCCGCCGCCTTCGCGAAGGCGCTCGATGCCGATCCGCATCTGGCGTCGGCGCGCAACAATCTGGGAAGCCTGCGGCTCCAGGCCGGCGAGGTCGGTGAGGCGGAGCGACTGTTCCTGGAGGCGCTCGAGGACGAGCCGGACCTGGCCGCGGCGCACGCCAACCTGGGGCTCCTCTTGAAGCGCCGCGGCGATTTCGCCGGGGCGGAGACGCGCTACCGCGAGGCGCTGGATCTCGATCCGCTCAATGGCGACGCGCGCTACAACCTGGCGGCGCTCCTGCGCGCCACGGGACGGGTCGAGGAGGCCCGCCGCGAGCTGACACATCTTCTGGAGATCGACGGCGCCGACCCCGACGCGAGGAAGATGCTCGACGAGATGCGCGCCGAAGGCGGAGGACGAAGCGGCTAGCGGCGGGAGGCGGGTGGCGCTAGGCCGGGACCAGAAGCGGCACGTCGCGGCCCTGGAGACGGCGCGCGCCGTCGCCCGCGAGACGGCCGTGCTCGAGGGGATCGAGCAGGGCGCTCAGGGCGAGCATGCTGCGGATCGGCCCCCGGCTGCGCGCCACCCGGACGGTCGCGCCGCAGCGGGCCGCGTCCTGCAGGCAGAGAATCAGGGCGCCGATGCCGCCGCAGTCGATGGCCGCAAGACCGGCCAGGTCGATCGTCAGTTCGCGTCGTCCCCGCGCCAACGCCGCGCGCACGCTGCGCAGGAGTCTTCCGGCGGCGGCGCCCGAAAGGATGCGCCCCGAGATCCTGACCAGGGCCCGCCCTCCCGTCCGGCCTTCCCTGATGCGTATGAGCGTCTTCATCATCCATCCTCCCTGGCGGTTCTCTGTCCCTGACTCCCCTCTATACGGAGAGCCTGCCGGCGAGGTTGCAGAAAAAAATGGACCGCGTCTCAGGACGGAGGTGCGGCGGTCGCGGCGGGCGACGGGGAGGGGGCCGGGCTGGCCGCCGGCTTCGGGGTCGTGGCCTCCTTGACGACCGCCTCGAGCTGGCTGTCGATCTTCTCCAGGGTGCCGACGCTCGCCGTCGCGATCGGCCGCCAGGCCGGGTCCTGGACGAGGATCTGCTCCTTCTTCGGGGCGGGGCCGATCAGCAGGTGCTGCGATTTCTGCTTGCCGCCGGAGGCCTCGGCCTCTTCCTGAAGCGTCAGGTCGAGAGCCGGCCGGCTCGCCAGAGAGACGCGCGTCGCCTCCTTGGGGTGGTCGTCGAACGACAGCGCCTTCAGCTCGCCGATCGACCGCAGGAGGGTGTCGACCGTATCCGCCTTGACCTCCCCCTTCGCCGCGCCGGCGAGCGACCAGCTCTGGTCCTTCTGCCGGGTGAGGGTCATCGCGGCCCCGCCGTGCCGGGCGAACGTGATGCCGGCGACGCGATACTGCTGCACCCCCAGCAGGTCCTTGCGGCGCAGGTCGGCGAGCCGGGTGGTCACTTTGGTCCAGAAGTCGGAGGGCACGATGACGACCGGGTCGCGTCCCAGGGTGCGGGCATAGCGGCCTCCGCCCGTGACCTCCTTGCCGAACACGACGGTCTTCTCCACGTCCCAGCCGTCCTGGAGAAGGGTCATGCTCGCCTCGGGGGCCTCGAGCCCGTAGCGGCGCAGGTCGGCGGCCGACGGCTTCTCGCTGTCGAACTTGGTGGCGCGCAGATTCTGGAGCGCCGTCAGGAGATCGGTGATCGTCGGGCCGTCCGCCGGGGTCTCGACCGGCTGACGAATCACCCAGCCTTCGTCCGGCTTCTCCAGCCGGATCGTCTCCTTGCCGCGCCCGAGCGACAGACGCTTCATCTTCCACGGGTCGAGCGTCAGGAGTGATTTGTCGCGCAGGGCGAAGAGATCCTTCTTGGATATCTCGCCGAGGGACGCGCTGACGACCGCCACGTCGCCCGAGCCCGGCAGCAGGGCGTAGTAGGTGCCGCCGATCGGGTTGCTCTCGCCGATCGACAGCGTCGGCGGCGCGCCCGCCGTGCCCGTCTCGAGCGTCAGGGTCGCCTTGGGGGGCTCGAGCCCGTACTGCTTCCGGTCGCTTTCCTTTCCCAGGCGTCTCTCGACGCGCGCGAAATCGAGCGAGCTCAGAAGACCGTCGATGCTCTCCTTGTCGGCGTCGGCCTGGAGCGGCTGGGTCAACTTCCAGGCGTCGCCCTGCTTCTCGAGGCGGAGCGTGCCGTTGTCGTTCGTGATGCGGATCGTCTTCACGGCGGCGCGCTCGAACGGGAACGCCTTGTCTTTCTCGTCCCCGGTCGTCTTCTCGGCTGGCTTGCCGCGCACTTCGGAGAAATAGGTGTAGGCGCCCAGGCCGAGGAGGAGCGCGACCGCGAGGATCGGACCGAGACGCCGCTTCAGCACCCGGGCCTCAGAGCTTCTTGCGGCGCCACCAGACCCCGATACCCACGACGGTGATCGTGAGAGGCGCGAACACGACGATCGACCAGAGGTAGAACCGCCCCTCCGCGGGCGACAGGATCAGGATGCGCGGCAGCGAGGTCTTCGGGCGGATGGAGACCAGCTGCTCCTGCTCCGCGAGCCAGGCGATGACGTTCAAGGCCAGGTCGCCGTTGCCCGGGGCGTTGAAGTAGCCGTTGCTGAGGAAATCCGAGTCGCCGAACACCACCAGGCGCGTCTCGGCCGTCGACTTGGCGTCCTCCTTGTTGGAGGCGGGCTGGACGGCGGGCGGCGGCGCCTCATCGACCTTGCGCGTCACGGCCGCCGCGATCGGCACCGGACCCTTCACACCGGTCCCTTCCTTGAGGGTGAGATGACCGGTCTTCAGCTCGCCGTTGTCGGGCTGGGCCCAGGACAGCGGCGACGTCTGCGCCAGCTTGGTGGCGGTGACCCCCTGCGGGAGAGAGCTCTTGATGTCGACCGAGGAGGCGATCGGGAAGAAGGTCTGATACCGGAACGTCTTGGTGATCGGGTGGAACTCGTCGTAGCCGTCGGCCGGGACCAGCGGGATCAGATAGTCGCCGCCGAACAGGCGCGACACCTTGTCCACCACCACGTCGTTGCGGACCGCCACGCCGTACCCGGACAGCACGCCGGCGAGACCGGAGTCGGTCTCCGGGTCCTGCATGTAGAAAAGATGCCCGCCCTTCGCGAGGTAGTCCTGGATCATCTTGACTTCGGCCTCGAGGAACGGCTTCTGGGCCCCGGAGATGACGACGATCGTGGCATCCGCGGGCACCCCCTGGCTCAGGACCAGCGGCTTCACGGAGTAGTGCTGCTTCTCCAGCTCGCCCTTCATGATGCTCAGGCCGCTGCGCTCGCTCACGCTCAGATCGCGCTCTCCGTGACCGGTCGTGAAGTAGACCACCCGCTCGCGATCCGTGGTCACCTTGATCAGGGCGTTGGTCAGCGACTCCTCGTCGGCGGTCGTCGTGCGGCTCTCGTTCTTGGCGCTCTCGACGACGATCGTCCCGTACTCGGTGATGCTGTATCGCTTGGCGTCTCCGGGGTGGGTATCGGGATCGATGTAGCGGACGGTCAGCTTCGGGCTGTGGTACTTGTACTCGGCGAGCAGGTCCTCGAGCTTCTGGCGGGTCGGCTCGGCCTCCCGGTAGAACGCCGTGACGCTCACCTCGCGCGGCAGCGACTCGAGGATCTTGATGGTCTGCTCGCTCAGGGAGAAGGCCTGGTTCTCGGTGAGATCGAAGCGCTTGTGGTGGCGCGCCGAGAGGAAGTTCACGAGCACGATGACCGCCAGGACGGTGAGCGCGTACCCCGCGCTCGCCCCGGCGGCGCGCGCCCTCCTGCCTCTCAGGGTGGCGATCACGCGGTCGCGGTTCAGGACCAGCCCCGCGGCGACCAGAACGAGACCGAGGGCGCCGATCGACAGGACATAGCCGGCGCGCTCCGGCACGATGCCGTAGAGGACGATGGCCAGCGCGACCAGGATCGCCCCCAGCCCCCAGCCGATCCCCTTGAGGAACTTCACGCCGGATCCCCTAGCCGCGCCACTTGCGCGACTCGACCACGCGCTGCGTCATGAACAGCGAGAAGAAGATGAGGCTCAGATAGAAGACGACGTGCTCCGTGTCCAGCAACCCCTTGCGGAAATCCTGGAAGTGCTCGGTGATCGAGACCTTGTTCAAGAGGTCGCCCAGCGTCGGCCCGCCCGTCCCCAGATGGAGCTTCTCCCACAGCCCGAAGGTGGCCGAGTTCATCAGGCTCGCCAGGGTCACGGTGAGCGAGTCGGCGATCCAGCCGATCGCCCAGAGCATCAGGAGCGCCCCGAACGCGCCGATGGCCGCGACGATCTGGTTCTCGGTCATCGCCGAGACCAGAAGACCGACTCCCAGGCACGCCAGCCCCATCAGCAGCACTCCGAGATAGGCGACCAGGGTCGGCCCCATGTCCGGCTTGGCGCTGGTCGTCATGATCAGGAGCGGGTAGCTGAGGGTCACCCCGAGCATGACCACCAGCAGGAAGGCGGCTCCCAGGTATTTCCCGAGGATCACCTGGGCGCTCGTGACCGGACAGGTGAACAGGAGCTCCGCGGTCCCGGCACGCCGCTCCTCCGCCAGTAGACGCATCGTGACCACCGGGAGCATCAGGAGGAACATGACGAGGATGCTCCCGAACATCGGACGCACGACCATGTCGTTGACGTTGAGCTGGTTGAACACGTACGGGTTGTTCCCGTACTGCAGGCACAGGTTCGAGAACCGCACGAGCGAGGCGTAGAAGATGTAGCCGCTGAGGACGAGGAAGACGCCGACCACGACGTAGGCCAGGGGCGACGTGAAATAGGTCCGGATCTCCCGCCAGGCGATCGCCAGGACGTTCTTCACGCGGCCTCGACCCCCTGCGTGATTCGGATGTAGATGTCCTCGAGGCTGCGGGTGATGGGGCGCATCTCGAGAAGACCCCAGCCGTTGGTCACGACGGCGTGCGCGATCTGCTCTCTCAGATCGCGCGACCCCTCGGTCTCCACGACGAAGCCGCCGTCCTGACCGTCCTCCCGGCTCACCGACAGGACACCGGGGATGGCGCGTAAAGGACCCTCGACCGCGTCGCCCGGGCGGGCCAGACGCAGGGTGACCCGCCGCGTCCTCTCGCCGCGCGCCGCCAGCTGCTCGAGCGTCTCGTCGGCGGCGATCCGGCCCTCGTTGATGATCAGGACGCGGTTGCAGGTCATGGTGACCTCGGCCAGGATGTGCGTCGAGAGGATCACCGTGTGCGCCCCCGCGAAGCTCTTGATCAGCTGACGGATGTCGATGATCTGCGCCGGGTCGAGCCCGACCATCGGCTCGTCGAGAATGAGGACGTCCGGGTCGTGCAGGATCGCCTGGGCCAGCCCGACGCGCTGCTGGTACCCCTTCGACAGATGCCCGATCAGCCGGTCCGCCACCGGCGCCAGACCGCAGCGATCGATCGCCCGGTCCACCCGTCCGCCGATCTCCTTGCGCGGCACGTCCCGGATCGTCGCCACGAACCGCAGGAACGAGCGCACCAGCATGTCGGTGTATAGCGGCGGATGCTCGGGCAGGTAGCCGATGCGCCGCTTCGCCTCGATCGGGTTCTCCTGGACGTCGAAGCCGGCGACCCGCGCGGTCCCCGAGGTGGGCGGCACGTAGCCCGTGAGGATGCGCATGGTGGTCGTCTTCCCGGCCCCGTTCGGCCCCAGGAAGCCGAGGATCTCGCCCCGGCTGACCGTGAAGGCGACCCGGTCGACCGCCGCACGCTCGCCGTACTTCTTGCTCACTCCGGAGACTTCGATCACGACGCCTCGTTGGATTGGCCCTGCGACATCTCGAGCCGCAACACCTTAGCAGAGGATCGTCGGAATTCCCACCCGCCGACGTCCCGGAGAAAAGGCGGTTACCGTACCGCGACGCGCAGCCGGTGTCAACAGGGAGGCCACGCCCTGGGTCCGGGTGGCACCTGCGCCCGACTGAGGGCGAACCGTCTCAGCGCACCGCTCCGGGTGACGCGGACGCATCCGCGGGCGGCCGATGCGACTCGGAGGCGACCTCCGCCAGGTATCCCTGGCCGATGGCGTAGAGCACCATGACCTGGCGATCGGCGATCGGGAACCAGGACGAGGTCTCGGTGCTCACCTTGAGGAACGGCAGGACGCGCGTCAGGGTGAGCAGGCGGGCGGCCGCCGCCGGCAGCGCATCGATCTGGGTCCGCGCGATCCGGTCGGAGCGGGTGGTGCCGGTCGTGTCGTTGACCCCAATGAGGTAGCGCACGCGGTGGCCGTCCCGCAGCCCGAGCCATTTCACGCTGCGATCCCAGGTGATGAAATCGCCGGCCACGGCCCAGCGCGCCCCGTCGATCTCCCCTTCGAGAAGCCGGCTCGAGGGATAGAGCGGATCGGGGACCAGACGGACGGCGACCCTGGCCCAGCCGGAACGGTGCGCTTCGATCTGCCCGACGCGCACGGTCGTCTCGCTCGCCTGGAAGGCGGCCTGGGCGAGCGCGACGAAGGCGAGCGCGGCGCCGATCAGGAGCACCGGGATCTCCAGGAGGAGGCCCAGCAGGCGATCCTGGATCGTGCCGCTCCGGTACGGCGCGCCATAGGTGAAGCGGGCGCGCAGCGCCTGGAGCAGGCGCCAGGCGCCGCGCGCGCACAGGATGACGCCGGTGATCGAAATCAGAGCCGCGAGGAACTCCAGCCGCCCGATTCCTCCCATGACCGGCCCATCGTATGCCCCGCGCTCTCGCCCGTCAACGAGACAGGCTGCCTTCGGGCGCTTGACCCGGCCGCCCCGGGCGCGGATACTGAACGCGACGACGATGGAGACCTGCCGGTTCGTCACCAGCTGGGGAGGCGTGGCGCGCTGCGGCGAGCGGGCGTACCGCCTCGGCTTCTGCCGCTTCCACTTCGAGTGCTACGCCCGGGAGGAGATCGACGTCCGCGGGGTCATCTCCGAGCGGGTCACCGACCAGACGCGACGGCGGGAGATCAATTTCCACGCCCTCCCTCCGGAGCGGACGACGCCCTCCGCGGCCTGAACGGCTTCACCTGGTACAGCCAGACCGCGCGGTTGTGGTCCCTCAGGTTGGTGGAAAAGAAGTGCCGCCCGGTGTTCATCGACACGAAGTAGAGGTACGAGGTCCCGGCGGGCTCGACCGCGGCCTGGAGCGCCGCGGCCCCCGGGTTGCCGATCGGCCCCGGAGGCAGTCCGGCGTAGCGGTAGGTGTTGTAGAGCGAATCGATCTTCAGATCGTTCTTCCGTATGTTGCCGTCGAAGCCGTCGCGCATCTCCAGGGCGTAAATCACCGTCGGATCGCACTGCAGCCGCATCCCCAGCCTGAGCCGGTTGTAGAAGACCGACGATACCAGCGGGTCCTCGTCGTCGTGCGCCGTCTCCCACTCGACCATCGACGCCAGGGTCACGGCTTCGCGGACGGTCAGACCCCGCGCCGTCACCTTGTCGATCCAGGACGGCTGGAACACCTCGCGGAACCGGGCGACCATCATCGCCACGATCGCCTTCGCGGTGGTCCCCTTCTGCAGCGTGTAGGTGTCCGGGAACAGATACCCCGCGAGGTCGGTCGCCTCGGAGTCGAGATCGGCGATCAGGGAGACGTCCCGATACGACTCGCGGTACTCCTCTTCGGTGCCGAAGCCCGCGCGCGCGAACAGCGCGAAGATCTCCTCCGACCGCACCCCCTCGGGGATGGTGACGCGGTGGTAGTACACATCGCCGGAGATCAGCTTGTCGAACACCTCGCCCGGGGTCATCGGGCGGGTGAAGTAGTACTCCCCCGCCTTGATGGCGCGAATGCGGCCGGTCAGCCGCAGGTAACCAATCGCCAGAGGCGTGCGCTGGATGATGCCGTGCTCCTCGAGGATCCGCACGGCGCGCGCCGCACCGGTCCCTTCGGGTATCTCCACGATGGCGAACGAGGCGCCGTACCCACGGTACGGAATGGAAGCCCAGAAGAAGATCTGCGCCGAGAACGTCAGCGCGATCACCAGGACGATGCCGGCGCTGGCGCCGATCAACCAGTGGTCGCGCAGCCAGTGGGGCAGACGGCTCATTCCGTCCCCGGGTCGCGCCGGGCGTCCAGGTAGGCCTGCAGGACGATGACCGCGGCGACCTGATCGATGACCCGGCGGCGGCGAGCGCGGCTGACGTCTCCGGAGATCAGGATCCTCTCCGCCTGCACGGTGGTCAGCCGCTCGTCCCACGGGATGACCGGCAGCCCCGTCGCCCCGCGGATCTTGCCGATGAACGCCTCGGTGATGCGCGCGCGGGCTCCGCGCTCCCCGTCCATGTCCAGCGGCAGGCCGACGACGATGCGCCGCACCTCGTGCTCGCTCACGATGGCCCGGATACGGTCGAGATCGCGCGCCCAGGTCGTTCGGGTCATGGTCATGAGGGGCCGGGCCGCGAGACCCATCGGATCGCTCAGGGCGATGCCGATCCTGCGCTCGCCGTAGTCGAGAGCCAGCGTCCGCCCGGCGTGTTCCTCGCCGCCGCGACCCTGTCCGGGACGCGTGTCGCCCATGGCCGTAAGGTATACGCCGGGGAAGAGCAGGTCAAGGAAGGCGCGGGCCGCGCGCCGTCACTTCTGCGCGTGCTGGTCGTCCCAGTGCCTGACCTTGGGGATGTACTCGGCCGGCTTGAAATCCGGGCTGTTCTCGCTGCTGTGGCAGGAGACGCAGAAGTCGGTGTTGGTGCGGCCGAATCCCTGTTGGACCTGATCCGGATGGCGGCTGGAGGGGCCGTGGCACGACTCGCAGCCCACGTTGACCAGGCTCGGCGTCGCGATGGGGCTGATGTAGCCGTGCGTCATGCCGTACCCGATGGTGTGGCAGCCGAGGCATTTCGGATTGTATTCCTGCTTGTTGTCGATGAGCGTCTGGAAGGCGTGGGCGTGCCCTGATTTCGCCCACACCGCGAAGGCCTGCTCGTGGCACTGGACGCACCGGTCGGAGCCCGTGTAGGTCAGCGGCGTCTTGAAGGCATCGGCAGGCAGGTTCGGTCCGGCGGCCGTGCGCGGGGCCGGGGACGCGAGCGACGGCGCGCCCGACGGCGCCACGGCGGGCGGCGTGGTCGC
>CAYLND010000121.1:0-11141 GCA_964384905.1 uncultured Acidobacteriota bacterium | reverse complement strand
ATGCCTGAAAGGGAACAGCCCTTTCAACGTCTATGGTGAGAAATCCGGGCTAGAGCGTCGTCTCCCTGTAATGCGTGCTCACGCCGAGCTCCTCCAGGATCCCGAGGATCGGCTCGGGCTCGAGCGACTCGGGCGGGATGACGCCGCGCGTCTTCACCTTGCCGCTCACCAGCGCGATCGCCCCGGCGGCCGCTCCGGTGCCGGTCAGAAAGGCCGTGGCGGTGACCCGCATGCGCCGGAACGCCTCGTCGTGGGTCATGCCGGCGTGCAGGATGTGCCGCACCCTGCGGCCGCCCTTCGTGCCGTCGATCTCGACCAGGATGATGGCGGCGCCCTGGATCCGCCCGCCCAGATCGGCCGGCTGGGGCAGCACCGCGGCGAGAACGGACAGCGGCGTGACCTCGCCGCCGCGCACCCGCACGCTGTCCCGCCGGGTCATTCCGATCCGGTCGAGGAGTGCCAGATGGCGCTGCATCTCGTCCGGGACGGCCAGCTTGAAGTCGACGAAGCGCACCCCCTTGCCGATGGTCCGCGGCAGCGTGTCCACCTCCTCGTGGCTCATGTTGTAGATCACCTGAGGTCCGACCGGCTCGGGGAACGGGTAGACCTCGCGGTTCGAGAAGGCCGGCAGCGTCTTCCACCGGCCGTCCTCGTAGTAGAGCGCGGGGGAGACCGCCTCTTCGATGAACGTCTCGGTCGAGAACAGGCAGGCGAGCGGGAACTCGTCGCTGGTCGAGTACTCGCCGTCGCGCACGCGGATCGCCTCGACCGTATCCAGGCGGTCGGCGGCCCAGCGCGCGAACACATTGCTGATCCCCGGATCCTCTCCCATCCCGTGGACCGCGGTCCGGCCGGCCCGTTTCCACTGGCCGTCGTGACCCAGCTGGTCGTCCCCGCCCGCCGACAGATCGAGCAGGTCGGCGCCGGCGGCGAGCGTCGCGTTCATGATCGCCTCGTTGTACTTCGGCAGGACGGCGCTCACCACCAGGCCGTGCCCGGCGACGACCCGCGCCAGCGCCTGCGGGTCGGCCGCGTCGGCGCGCTCCACGCGCACCTTCCCTTTCAGCTCGCGGGCGAGTTTCTCGGCCCGCGTGGTGTCCATGTCGCCGAGGGTCAGCGCCTCGACGTCCCTGTGCCCGGCCAGATGACGGGCGACGACCGTGCCGATCGCCCCGACTCCAAGCTGCAGAACCTTCATGATCCCTCCGTGTCGTGTCCTTGCGATGGCCGGTCCGCCCGGGGCACGCCGCACCCGTCCAGAAGACCGCGCGCCTGACGCAGGAGCAGCGCGGCGCGGTCGAACGCGGCGACGAGCTGCCCCTCATAGCGCGGGATGGAGTCCCACCTCCCCGCGTCGATCGCCTCGAACAGGCGCGGCAGGACCTCCTCGCGATAGGTCGGCTGCGGCGCGTAGATGAGATGCTTGAAGAACGGCCGGCCACGCAGCCCCTCCTCCTCGGTCATGGCGCGCTCCACCTGCACCAGAAGATCGTTCACCCGTCGCGCCGTCCCCTCGTCCGGCGGCGGACCGTCCTGGAGCCGCGTCTCGAAATCGAGGGCCGCGTCCCGCCAGCGGCGCGCGGCGGCGCGGGCGCCGGCGAGCGCCGGCATCCGCGTGCCTCCTTTCGTCTCGATCGCCTCGATGGCGTCCAGGACCTTCCAGGCGTAATCGGAGTAGCGCATCGGCAGGACCGTCGCGTCCGCCAGCCGCCAGGTCAGGAGGCCCCAGAGCCGCGCCATCGTGCTGCCGTACCGGAAGCCCTGATCCACGATCCGGCTCATCCAGAAATAGTCGTCGTACTGCGAATGATACACGCCGTAAGGGCCGCCGAACGACATGTCGATGCAGGACATGCCGATGTTCTCCTGGAACGCGGTGTAGTCGGTGGCGCCGACGATGTCCTCGACCAGCGGCGCGCCGTCCCGGGAGCCGGCCGCCCACGCGTCGTAGACGCTTCCGCCTCCGTCGGGATCGTGGACGGCGCGGGTGACGTCCTGCAGGAAATCGGCCAGGGCGGGCGTCGAGCCGCCGCTGAAACGGGGGCCGGAGACCGCGGAATCGACGTTGACGTAGGCCGCGCCGTCCCGCAGGAGACGGTCGCGCTGCGCGATGGCCCACGAGGTGGAGCCGCCCAGGAGATCCTCTTCGGCGTCCCAGTCGGCGAACAGGATCGTCCGCCGGGGGCGATGGCCGGCCCGCGCGACGGCGCCCAGCGAGCGCGCCACCTCGAGCATGGCGGCCGTGCCGCTCGACGGATCGACCGCGCCGTACAGCCAGGCGTCCCGGTGGTTGCCGATCACGACCCACTTGTCCTTCTCCGCCCCGCCGGGGAGGACCCCGAGGACGCTGCGCATCGTCCCGATGCGCTCGCTGTTCTCGACGCGAAGATGGACGCGCACCGGTCCCGGGCCGAGGTGATACGTGAACGGCAGGCCGCCCTGCCAGCCGGCGGGAACCGCGGGGCCCGACAGACGCGACAGGATCTCGGCGGCGTCCTGATGCGACATCGGCAGCGACGGGATCTTCGGCAGCTGCCGGTCGCGGACCGGCCCCTCCTTCCACGCGCCGCCGCGCCCCTTCACCCAGTGGAAAGTGAACGGCTCGCCCGGGCCGAGCCAGTCGTACACGATCGACCCGAGCTGGACGTGGCTCGGCGGGCCGAGCGGCCCTTCGGGGTAGGTCTCGCCCGCCGCGTAGCCGTCGTCCTGCGGGTCGGAGTAGATGATCGCGCCCGCCGCGCCGCGCGTCTCGGCCAGCCAGACCTTGTACCCGCGGTAGCTGTACGGCTCGGAGTAGCGCATCACGACGACTTTCCCGCGCACGTCGATCCGCATCCTGTCGAGCGCGGCGAAATCCTCCGGGCTGCCGCTGTTGGCGTAGACCGCCTCGGCGGTGACGTCGCCGCTCCGGGCGTACGCGTGGTACGGCACGACGCGCGGGTCGCGGTACAGGAAGCTGTCCTTGTCCGCGGGGTGCGGATCCTCCGCGAGCTTCAGCCTCATCCGCGCCGGCGCCACCAGCTCCACCGAGGCCGACACGCTGCGGGAGAGCAGGGCGGGCGCGTCGTCGAAATGCACGTCCTCGAGGCCGTATTCGATGAAACGATCGCGCACGTAGTCCGCCAGCTCCATGTTGCGCGGGCTGCCGGCCGGGTGCGGCTCCTCCGTCAGATAGAGCAGGTGGCGGGAATACTGGTCGGCGCTCGGGGTCGACAGCAGGATCGACTCCGGTTCGGGCCTCGCTTCATCCGCGGCCCGGGCCGTCCCGGGCAGGCCCAGGGCGGCGACGAGACACGTCGCGCAGACGGCGCGCCAGCGGTCCGGCGCGAGAGCGCGCAGGACGGAGACGCGGCTCTCCTCGTGGATCAATGGAACCGTCTGCATGCCCGGCGATCTTCGCGCCTAGTGGCGCGCGCCCGGCCCGATGGTCCAGCGCACGCTCAGCTCGATGCGCCGGGCGGGCAGCAGGTAGTACTGCGCGTCACCCAGCTCGCTCTCGGAGATCGGCGGGCGCTGGTTGCCGAGGTTCCAGCCGTCGAGGCGGATCTCGACGTCCTGAAGGCGATAGCCGACACCCGCGTCCAGGGCGAAGTAGGCCGGCGTCCGGGCGCTGTTGGGCTTGTCCAGGAATCGGCTGCCGACCCAGCCGCCGCGCACGCTCCCCACCCACCCCTGCGAGCGGCCGACGACGAACTCGGTGGACGCCATGTTCCTGGCCGACATCTCCAGACGGTTGCCCCTGAGCTGCGTCGGCACGCCGCCGTCCTCCGTCAGGAAGTCCCGGAAGCGCGCGTCGTGCAGGCTGTAGGTGGTGCGCCACTCGAGCAGCCGGTGGGGGTGGAGGACGGTTTCGAGCTCGATCCCGCGGAAGCGCTCGGCGCCGGCGTTCACCAGCGTCGGCAGACCGCCGACGTCCTGGGAGACGACGAGGTTCTGGAGATCGATCTGGAAGGCGTTCAGCTCGAGAGCGAGCCGTCCGCGCGCCAGGACGCTCCGGAGCCCGCCCTCGTAGCCGGTCGAAGTCTCGGGGGCCAGGATCTCCGGGTTGGCGTCCAGGCCGAAATCGATCGCCGCCGGCTTGTAGGTGTTGCGGTAATTCGCGTACAGCTGCAGGTCATCGGTCTCCTTCTTCCAGGCGGTCCAGGCGAGCCCGGCGAACCCGGAGCCGCGCATCACGTTGCGGCTGTCGCGGGAGCGATCGCGCACGCTGGAGGCGTAGTCGAGATTGTCGGTGGCGCGGGACTCCGCGGTCCGGTTCAGCCGCGCCCCGGCCTCGAAGCGCCAGCGCTCCGCCGGCGTCCAGATGGTCTGGCCGTAGAGGCCGGAGAACTCCCGGCGGTCGGTGACCGCGACGCGCGCCGCGCTGCTCAGGTCGCTCCCGGAGGGTGCGGCGCTGCCGTCGAGGCCGACGTCGTAGTCGAAATCGCCTCCACGGCCGCGGCCGGCGCCGTGCAGATGATCGACGCCGGCGATGACCTGGACCCGGGGACCGGGCGAGAGCGACAGATGGCTGTCGAAGTAGATGTCGCGGACCGGGATCCCTTCACGGAAGCCGTGACCATTCGGAGACGTGGTGGTGACGTCCGTCAGAAAGCCGCGCAGAACGTCCTGTCGCGAGCGGGTGACCGACAGGGTCGTCGACCAGGACCCCGACAGCGCCTTGCGCTCGTAGCCCCCCTGGAGCGTGTACCTCTGCTCGTCGATGTGGGCGTCCCTCATGTTCTCGTTCGAGTCGACCGGGACCTGCGACGACAGGGTCTCGCCCACGCGCGGGCGTGGGCTCGCCGGGTCCTGGCGCTGCAGCGTGCTGTCGAGGGCGAAGTGCATGGTGCCCGCGCCCACCACGCGGCTGTTGCGCCAGCTCAGGTGGCCGCGCTGGACCTCGCTCCGGTCGTCGCTGAAGCCCTCGCGCCCCAGATCCAGATCCACGATGGACGTCATCCCCGCCCAGGAGGGCAGGCTCTTGCGCCAGACCAGCCCGCCCGACCCGTAGCTGCCGCCCACGGCGCGCAGGCTCTCGCCGCCGTCGGCGGGCGAGCTGCGGACGACGTTGATCACGCCGACGAACGAGGTCGCGCCGTAGGTCACCGGCGCGGCGCCGCGCAGGACCTCGATCCGATCCACGTCGGTCAGGTCGAGCGTCTCCAGCGCGGGGTTGAACGCGCCGCCCCAGGGGACGCCGTCCACGGTCAGGAGGAAGGCGTCGAACTCCTTCAGGCCGCGGAACTCGGGAATGGAGCTGGCGGGCCCGGCGTCGCCCCCGGGCGCGATGTCCACTCCCGCGACCAGGCGCAAGGCGCTGCGCAGGTCGTAGGCGCCGCGGAGCGCCAGGTCGTCGCGCGTAATCACGGTCACCGCCGCCGGCGTGTTGCGGATGGTCTCGGGCTCTTTCGAGGTGATGACCTGGATATGCTCCTGGTACGGGACCGGGGTCGGACTGGGCGCCGGGTCGGCGGCCAGCGCCGCTCCCGGGAGGAGCACGGACCAGAGCGCAAGCAGGGCGGACCTGGCGTGGCGGGAACCATCTCGAAAGTCGCGCATGATGACGCTCCCCCTGGTGTCATCGGGCCGCGTCGCGGCCGCGGATTGTGAATTGATGGCAGAGTGAAAGGCGGATTCTAGCACAACCCCCGCGGGGAGTTTCGGGAGGGCGCCGGCGGCGCGATCCGCTATGATAGGGGTCCTCGATCGACCGACGTCGGACCCGCAACCGCACCACCATGATCACGGAGGTCACAGATGGCCACGTTCGAACGAAGCGCGCACATCGACTGGATGGGGACCGTCAAGGAGGGCAGCGGTGAAGTGAAGGCCGCGACCGGCGCCTTCAGCCTGCCTCTCACCTTCCCGTCGCGCGTCGAGAAGCCCGGCGGCAAGACCAGCCCCGAGGAGCTGATCGCCGCGGCGCACGCCGGCTGCTTCGCGATGGCGCTGGCGGCCACCCTCGGCCGCAAGAACGCCCGCGCCGGTAAGCTGCACGTCACGGCGACGGTGACGGCCGATTTCGGCGAGGCCGGCCTGAAGATCCAGTCCTCCAGGCTGCAGGTCGTCGCCGAAGGCCTGGAGGGCATCGCCGCCGCCCAGTTCCCCGAGGTGGCGCGCGAGGCCGAGGGGCGCTGCCCCGTCTCGAACGCCCTGCGCGGCAGCCTGAAGATCGATCTCGACGCGCGCGCGAAATGAGCCGGCGGGCCCTCACTGCGCTGCTCCTGAGCGCCGTGGCCGTGGGCTCGTTGTGTGTCCTCGCCGCGACGCCCCCCCTGAAGCTGGCCGCCGAGCACGCCGCGCTGGGGCGCGACGAGGGGTCCTGGGACACCACCGTCGAGATCCCGATGGGTCCGCCCGGCTCGAAGCCGGAGACCTCCAAGGGGGTCGAGGTCGATCGCCTCTGCTGCGGCGGCCTGTGGCTGATCAAGGACTACAAGAGCGACCCGTCAAAGCCCCCCTTCGAGGGTCACGGGATCATCGGCTTCGACCCGGCCAGGAAGAAGTACGTCGCGGTCTGGATCGACTCGGAGCTGACCACCCCGATGATCTCGGAGGGGACTTACGACGCCGCCACCCGGACCCTGACGATGCGCGGCTCGATGTCGGCGAACGGCAAGGAGCTGCGCTGGCGCGACGTCACCGTCTGGAAGGACGACGACACGCGGCAGTCCACGACCTACCGGCCGGGCCCCGACGGCCGGGACGCGCCGAGCATGACCATCACCTACGCGCGCCGGAAGTGAGCCCTCTCGACCTTGACCGGTCGCGCGCCAATCGGATATAAGGCGCGGTATCGTTCGACGACGCGCGCCGGCCGTTCGTCGCGGGATCATCGGAGGGGCAACGGATGCAGAGGCCGACGAGGGTTCAGAGCATGGTCGTCCGTTTGGCCCTGGCCGGCGTCGCCGTCGCCGCCCTCGCGACGAGCGCGACTCCGGCGCTTGCGGCCGACGACGCGTACCGGGGCTGGTTCGTGGCGCTCGATTTCGCCAGCACGCAGCCGGAAAGCCTCGACCAGCACTTCGCCAACCACTTCGACACAAACACGCCGCCCAATGACACGCGTCTGGTCATCGATAACGGCACGGGCGCGTCCTATCGCGGCTCCGTCGGCTACGGCTTCGGCAACGACCTGGGCCATCTGAGGGTGTCGTACTGGAGCTTCGACCACGACGACAAGATGACCGGCAACCTGCCGGGCGAGATCGACGCCGTGCTGTTCGGGTATGGCTACATCTTCGCCCCTTATCTGAACAACCCCGCCGGGGTCGATTTCACCGCCACGTCGAAGGTCAAGGCGCACGCCGCCGACATCGATTACGTCCGGCCCCTGGTGACGGGCGAGAAGAGCACGCTGAGCTGGCTCGCCGGCGTCCGGGTGGCGCACTTCGAGGAGGATCGGACGTTCGAAGGGAACGACGGCACGAACGACGAGGCCCAGTCGAAGCATTTCAAGTCGGACGGCGCCGGGATCCGGATCGGCGCCTTGGCCGATTTCGAGTTCGGCAAGCATTTCAGCCTCGCTTCGTCGCTCGTCATGTCCCTCCTGCAGGCCGACACCAGGGGGGAGGCGCACATCGACAACATCCAGCCGCCCGCTTCGGAGACACGCACCGGCAAAGACGATCACCTGCGCGGCGAGATCAAGGATTTCGACGTGCGGGCCGTCTGGTCGTACGGGAAGCTCGACTATTACCTCGGGTACAGCGTGTCGTCGTGGGGCGGCATGGTCGTCGACCCGGTCCCGGCCACCACGGGCCCGTTCATCGCGATCGGGTCGGTCGCCGATCGGGGCAGGGACACCATCTCCTTCAACAGCCTCAACGCCGGGATCGTCTGGCGCTTCAAGAACCTGGGGTTCAAACCCTAGGGCGCCGCCTCGCTCAGGAGCCTGCGGATCTTCTCCTGGCCCGGCTCGATCGCCAGGGATCTCCTGAGGGCGCGGGCCGCCTCGCTCTTCAGCCCCCGGCGCAGATAGACCTCTCCCAGACTGCCGTAGACGCGCGCAACGCCCGGGTCGATCCGGGCGGCCGCCTCGAGGTGCGTCTGGGCCTCTTCGAGACGGCCCTGCCGGAGGAGCGTCTCGCCCAGGGCGGTGCGCGCCCGGAAGTTGCGCGGGTCGCGGTCGAGCACCTCCCGGAACCGGGTGACGGCGCCGTCCTGGTCGCGCAGCATCAGGAGGTCGAGACCGAGGCCGAGACGCGCGTCGATCGAGGCGGGCTCGAGAGCGACCCAGCGCTCGAACGCCGGCCTGGCGTCCGCGGCCCGTCCGGCCTCGAACAGAAGGGTCGCCAGGTTCCCCTGGGCGACCGGCCAGTCGGGGTCGGCCCGGGCGGCGCGCTCGAACTCCGCCAGGGCGCCGTCGCGATCCCCCTTCAGGGCGAGGAGCGTGCCGAGACTGTTGCGCAGCACTGGGTTCTCCGGACGGATCAGGAGCGCCTTGTCGTACAGCGTCTTCGCCTCGTCCAGCCGGTGCAGCTCCTGGAGACAGAGGCCGAGATTGTTGTACGCGCCGATGTACTGCGCGTCGACGCGCAGCGCCTCGCGATACGCCTGCATCGCCAGGTCGGGACGGTGGTGCTCGCGATGGATGTTGCCGATGTCGTCGTACTCGATCGGGCTGATCGGTGCGATCTCCACCACCGCCCGGAACTCGGCGAGCGCCGCGTCGTCCCGGCCGCGCCTGCGCAGAACCTCTCCCAGCTTGGAGCGCGCCGGGACGAAGGTCGGGTCGATCGCGATGGCGCGGCGCAGGTGCGTCTCGGCCGCGTCGAGTTCGTCGCGCTTCATGTCGACGGTCGCCAGGAGGAGCTCGGCCGCTTTGTTCTTCGGGTCGTCGCGAAGAACCGCCTCGGCGTACGACCGGCTCTTGTCGAGGTCCCCCTTCGTCAGGTACGCGCGCGCCAGGTTGACGCGCACCATGCTGCCGGCGTCGCCGCCCTCGAGGGCCTTCTGGAAATCGGCGATGGCGCCGTCCGCGTCCCCTTCGTCGAGGGCGATGATCCCCCGGTTGTTGTGGGCCGTCATCCGCTCCTCGCCGATGTAGCCGAGGTTGCGCAGCTTCTCGAGCAGCTCGGCGTCGCCCGCCGCGTCGGCCGCTGCCACCTCCTGCGACGGCCCGCGCACCCCGCCGTAGGAGTCGATCCAGGCGACCGGGTGGCGCCTCAGGAAGGCCGGCGCGAGGGCGTCCGTCAGGGGTTGGCCGTCCATGTCGCGGGCGGCCGGAAGACCGTACAGCGCGAGGATCGTCGGCGCGATGTCGAGGACCGAAGCCGACTCGAGATCGTATCCGGGGCGGATGTCCGGGCCTGCCATCACCAGCACTCCGACCGGCGTGTGCCATTCGGCCGCGTTCCCCTTGTCGATCCGCGAGTCGGTGTCGGGCGGACGGTTGTCGCCCGACTTGAATCCATGGTCCGAGACCACGAGAACGGTGGCGTCCGGCCCCGCCGCGTCGACGATGTCGCCGATGAGCCGGTCCGAGCGCTCGTAGTACCGATCGACGACGCCGCCGAACAGGGTCAGGTCGCGGGGCTCGACCCCCGGCAGGAGCGGAGGCCGATAGCGCATGAACAGATGCGACGCCTCGTCGGGCCCCTCGTAATAGATCATCCGCAACCCGGGGTTTCCCGAGCGCAGCAGGCGGAGAGCGACGGCGTGGTAGGTCTCACCGGCCGCGATGACGGTGCGGAACTGCTTCACCAGGTCGGCCTGCTCGCCGGAGAGCGACGGCGGGTATTTCCCGCCGGGCAGGAACCAGGCGACCTCGTCGTCGGTCACTTCGGCGGGCGCCTTGATCAGCGGCCGGATGCTGTCGAACAGCTCGGGGGGATACGTCTTTCCCCTGGTCTTCGCCGGATCGCCGTTCTTCCAGTCGTCCTTCACCTCCTGTTCGAAGAGCTGGAAGGCGACGCGGTCGCTCACCACGCTGCCGCGCACCGTCTCGGCCGGCCAGGTGGCCCACCAGCCGACCACGTCCACGTCGGTCCCCTGGGCGCTCAAGAGAGTCCAGAGCGCGGGCACCTGCCGCATCGCGCTGGTCACCGGCAGGAGATCGCCCGTGTCGCGGGCGGTCACCACGAAGTCGACGATGCCGTGCCGCGACGGCTTCATGCCGGTCGCGATGCTCGTCCAGATGACCGGGGACAGGATCGGGCGGATCGTCTTCAGGTTGGCCCGGGTTCCTCGCGCGATCAGACGGGCGAGATTCGGCATCTTCCCCCGCTTCAGCAGCGGCTCGCTGATCCGCCAGTCGAACGAATCGAGACCGATCAGGACGACCTGCCTTTCGAGCGGCTTGACGCCCGCCTGCCGGATCGCCCTGGAGGACTCGCCGATTCCCGCGACCGGCACGATCCGCAGCGACTCGACGCGCAGACCGGCGCCGGCGAGATCGTCGGTCAGCGCGGCGCGGGCGGCGCGGGCCAGCCCGGGATCGCGCGTGCGCACCAGGTCGTATGACGCTCCGGCCAGCGTGTCGGAAACGCGCTTGCGGAGCAGGGGCTCCAGCCAGGCCGATTCGTATTCCGGGCCGCGCGTCCGGTGCAGGTCGAGGATCCGTTCCGGCGGGAGGGCGTACGTGAGATCGGCCCCGACCTCGACGCGCGCACCCTCGCGGCTGGCGGCCGCGTGCGGCCCGCTCAGATCGACGCGGATCGTCCTCGCCGCGGCGGGATACCCCGAGATCCGGCCCAGGAGGCGCGGCACGAGCCTCCAGCCCCTCGGGACGACACGTGGGTTAGTCCGTAGAGCAGGGAAGTCGACGATGTAGACTTGGTCATTCCTGTCGAGGTGCCGGAGCGAGGTCAGCGCAAAGAGGGCAACAAGCCCGGCCGAAGCTGCCGCCACGGAACGGGTTCGGGGCATCGGGAGAACATCTTAGCACGCCGCTTCAGGCGACGAGGCAACGTGGCGTCGTTCGATCCAGGCGCCTGGTGCACGGCGCTGATTCGAATTCCTCTCGTGTCACGAACGCATCGAGAGCCGGCGCCGCTCGCCTGGACGCAAACCGCCGCGACCTCACCACAACTCCATGCCAATCACGCCATCCCGTGACGTGGGGTAGGCCGGACGCTTACCATTGGAAAACACCTGCAACCCTGCTAAATAGGAAACCGTGAATCGGGATCACCGTAAGTTATTTTTTCTTCGTGACT
>CAYLND010000120.1:0-11219 GCA_964384905.1 uncultured Acidobacteriota bacterium | reverse complement strand
GAGCTGCTCGCCGCGCGCGTCTATCCGCAGGCCGTCGATCTGTTCGAGAGCCTGGCCACAGCAACGCCCGAGAGCCCGCCGGCCCCGGGGACGCCCGCCGCCGCATCACCGTCGCCGCCGGACGCCGACCTGCGTGCGGCGGCACTGTTCAACCTCGGCGTGGGGCGCGCCGCGTTGCGTCTGGACGAGGAGGCGATCCAGGCGTTCACGACCTACCTGGACGGCCCGTCCGCCGATGCGCGCGCCTACCTCTACATGGGAAACGCCTGTCTCCGCCTCGGCCGCGGCGACGACGCCCGTGCCGCCTACTCCTCGTTCCTGGAGCACGCCGCGCCGGGACCGGACGCTCTCCGCGCGAAGCGCCTTCTCGAGGCGATCGGACAGGACGGCAAGCCGCTCGCCGCGCCGGGGTCGCCATGACCTCGCGAACCGGCGTCCCGCTCCGGCATGGGCCGGCCGCGATCCCGGCCGCGTTCCTGCTGGCGCTCCTGATCCTTCCCGGAGCGGGCGCCCGCGGCCAGGAGCCGGGGCCTTCCCCGTCGCCCACGCCCGAGGAGGCGCCGGCGCCCGTGAGACCGGTGGAGACACCGGAGCCGCCCGCTCCCCCGCCGGCTGCGGACAGCGCGGTCCCGAAGCCGCCCCAGGTGCGTTCGCGCAAGGGCTTCTCGATCCGGATCACCAACCCGGCGCACAACGACTTCCGCTTCGGCCGCTCTCAGATCGACGCCGAGGTGACCGCCGCAGACCCGTCCCTCGTGGAGAAGGTCGAGTTCTTCGTCGACGACCGGCTGGTGTTCATCGACACGGAGGCCCCGTACCAGTGCTTCTTCGATTTTGGCGCCGACCCGCACTCGTGGATCATCAAGGCCGTGGCGTACCACAAGGAGGGGGTCACGGTGACGGACACGGTGATCCTGAAGCGGGTCCTCCTCAACTTCGCGGTGCAGGTGAACCGCGTGATCGTGTACGCCAGCGCCCGCGCCAAGGGCGGCCAGCACGAGTTCGCCACCGGTCTGACCAAGGACGACCTGATCCTGGAGGAGGACGGCGCCCGGCAGAAGATCATCGATTTCTACATCGAGAAGCGCCCCGTGACGCTGG
The DNA here is from genome assembly GCA_964384905.1 of uncultured Acidobacteriota bacterium. GTDB lineage: Bacteria > Acidobacteriota > Polarisedimenticolia > Gp22-AA2 > Gp22-AA2 > Gp22-AA3. The sequence goes on along the minus strand of CAYLND010000120.1, from coordinate 10,118 downwards.
CGGTGATCCTCGACAGCAGCGGCAGCATGCAGCCCGCCATGGACAAGGTCCATACCGCCGCCAGCCGCTTCGTCGACAGCCTGGGCGCCGAGGACCGCGCCCTGGTGATCGATTTCGACGAGAAGGTCTATCTCCTGCAGGATCTGACGAACAACAAGGACTCGCTGCGGCAGGCGATCACCAGCACGAACGCTCTGGGCGGCACGGCGCTCTACGACGCCCTGTACGCCTCGTTCCGCAAGCTGCGCGGGATCGACGGACGCAAGGCGATCATCCTGCTGACCGACGGCGACGACACCGCCAGCAAGTTCTCCTTCAAGCGGGTGGTGGACGAGGCCAAGATCTCGGACGTCATCATCTACTCGATCGGCCTGGGGACCACCTTCCTCGACGTCGATCTCCGCCGCATCCTGAAGACGTTCGCCGAGGAGACCGGGGGCCGATCCTACTTCCCATCCAAGGTCGAGGAGCTGGAAGGCGTGTACGGCGAGATCGCGGACGAGCTCAAGAGCCAGTACTACATCACCTACGAGCCGACCAACACGGTCTGGGACGGGCGCTGGCGCAAGATCAAGCTGTCGGGCGCCCCGGGGAAGGATCTCGACATCCACACCCGCAGCGGCTACTACGCCGTCCGCAAGAGCCCGGCCTCGACGGCGTCCGGGGCGCGCTGACTCAGCGGGACCAGGTCACCCACACCGGGCTCGACCAGACGGCGTCGTCCGGCTCGCCGTCCTCGGCCCCGGTGGTCTCCAGGAACGCCCGCACGTAGTACAGCCACTCCTGCGCCCGGCCGCCCGGAAGAACGGGATTGACGAGGTCGACCGTCTCCGAATGGAGCTCGGCGTTCGGCGCTTCCGCATGGAGGAGACGGTAGGCCGCCGAGGGATTGCCGACCTGGGCCCCCCAGACCTCCACTCGTGTGATCGTCATTCCGGCCATCACATCGACGGCCGCGGTGATCTGCTCCTGCGACCGCCGGATCTCGCTTCCCATCGGCGAGCCGTCCACATCGAACGCGAGCCAGGCGCGGACGCCGGTCGTGGCGTAGCTGCGGCGGCTCCCCAGTGCGTCGAACACCGCGCCCCGATCGCGCGAGGCGGCCAGAGTGACCGTGGCGCCGGCCGGCTCGTTCAGGTGGTAGCGGCTCCCGTCCGGGGCCATGTCGTCGTTCACGCCCGGCATCTGTGTGTGGTTGTCCGAGGCGCCCACCACGCCGATGTGCGCGCTCCGGTTGCGCCAGCCGTAGCGGTAGCTCCAGACACCCGGACCGACGTCGCTCCCCTCGAAAGCCGTCCAGGTGCTCCGCCCGTAATAGGGAGCCGAGGAGAACCCCTGCTGGTTGTAAGCGCGCGCCGAGAACAGCTCGCCGACCCTCTGGTACGACTCGACCAGGGAGCGCGGCGCCACCGGTGAGGCGCCGTAGCTGAAGTCCCAGTCCAAGTTCCCTACGGAGGCGGACATCATGTGCGGGACGATCAGGACCCGGTCGGGACCGTATCCGACGTCGTCGAGGAAGCGCGCCAGGCACTGCGGCGCGAGGTACCGGACGTCTCCCGGCAGGAGCGGCAGCCCATCCTGGGGGTCGAAATCGCGGAACAGCACGACCCGATGAAGGTACGCGACCACGAGAGGCGAGACGCGATGGCTGTGCCACTCGTACGCCGGGAAGACGATGAAGGAGCCGGAAGCATCGGCGTCGTACTGGCGGGCGATCCCCTGCGCGTAGGTCCACCAGTCCCCCAGCCCGCCGATCGGCGCCGTCGGTCCCGTGCACTTGCCGCCGGCCATGAACACCGGGTCGGCGGCCGCGCCCGGCGGCAATCGGTAGTCGTCCCAGCGCATGGCGTGCTCGGTGAGGGCTCCGAAGTCGGCGCCGGCGACGCTTCTCAGATAATCCAGCGCGTCGTTGGCCCGCGTGAACAGCGCCGCGTGGTCGCCGGGCGTGATCCATCCCAGGAACTTGAGCTGCTCCCCGCCGTCACCCGAATGAAGATGGAGGTCCCCCACCAGGCGCTGCACGGGCGGAGCGCCCTCCCAGACACGGCTGTATTGATACAGAGAGCGCGCGCCCGGGAACGACGCCACGATGCGATAGCTGCCGGGGGACGGGTAGATCTCCGTCACGTCCTTGCGCCACTCGTCCTGGAACTGCAGCGCGCCGGCGACGCCGCCGCTGAGCGGCACCTCCCCGGTGATCGTGCGTGGGTTGCCGAAGCGGTCGGTCACGACCACCGAGAGCGTGAACGCCGCGCCGGCCTGGATGTCCAGCGGCGCCAGGGCGCGCACGAACGCCGCCTCGGGGAGGGCGGTGATGCCGAGAGGCTGCACCTCGTCGTCGGACAGCATCGTCCATGGCCCCGGGACGTTCGCACCGTTCGGGGCCGGGCCGAAGGAGCGGTAGCGGAAGTGCGCCCGCAGCGGATGACCCGTCCAGTCGGTGGCACGCGCCGGCAGGCTGCCGATGTACGTGAGGCGCACGCGGTCGCCGGTGATCAGGGTCTGATTGGACGGCAGGTAGACCCCCAGGATGTGCGGGTACGGCAGCTGGGCGATCGGGTCGTACTGCGACACGCCGAGCTGCAGCTCCCGGACCGCCGCGCCCGGCCGTATCCGGATCGCCTTCCAGTAACCGTCCCGCCCACCGTACGGGCAGACGAAATTCGTCCAGCACAGAAGCGGCTTGTCGAACTCCCCCGCCCCGGTCGACATGTTGGCGGCCTCGTTGGTGAGCACGCTGGTCATCGGCAGCTCGATCTGCAGGACCGAGCGGTTCCCGTCGTAGCCGCTGTTCAGGAGCGACGGCAGCCCGCCGCCCTTCAGGGTGGAGGGGACCGCGAACTCGAATGTGAGTGGCGGCTGACCGGCGCCGCCCACGTGCTGCGCGGCGGTCACGACGTCGGGAGAGACGGTGAGGACATAGGGGCCCGCCGCGGGGCGCACCGCCGGTCGGGTGCCGGTGTCGGCGCGCGCGTCGGTGCCGGCGCCCGAACGGGTCAGGAGAGCGGCGAGGACGACCGCCCCGCCGAGATGGCTCCAGCTGGATCTGCTCATCGAACCGCCCCCTCGCTCCCCCGCGAAGGGCGCGGTCCGCGGGAGTGCGCGCCGCGCCTGTCGAATCGTTCAAGAACGGTTCCGGGATGTTAGCACAGGCCGGGCTGGAATGCAGTCTTTCAGGGGCGTTCGGGGGGTGCGGGGAGCGGCTCTTCGCGCGGCGTGCGGTCTTCGGGGCGGCCCTTGAAGTTGAGGGGGTAGTCGACCAGAGACAGGCTCAGGTTCAGCCCGCTGCCGGCCGAGACCTCGACCGATTTCAGCTCGAGGGCGACGTACCCGGGCGACATGACCTGCACCCGGTAGGACCCCGGAACGACCGCCGGGATCGTGAAGACACCGTCGTCACCCGACGAGGCCTGATAGATCGCCTTGCCTTCGAGCGCGGCGAAGGTGACCTGCACCTCAGTGATCGGCCGCTTGTCGGAGTCCAGGAACAGCCCGCGCACGGGAACCGTCTTCGCAGGCTCGCCGCCGGCGGGCCCCTGGGACGCGCCTTCGGCCGCCGTGTCACCCGGAGCCGCCGCGGCGCCCGTCCCTCCGGACGCCGGCGCTCCCGGCTGGCCTCCGGGGATGCGCTTCTTCAGCCCCGCCTCCAGCGGATTGGTGCCCGCAAGCCCCTTGCCGCCGCCGTCGCTTCCGACCTGAAAGTCGACGATGTTCCGGAACGGCGGGCGGACCTCGATCTTCCCCTTTTTCTTCGAGCCCTCGGTCCCCGCCCCGATCTCGATGTCGTACACGCCGGCCGGGAGGTCCTTGAAGACGTACTCCCCCTTCTCGTTCGTCCCGGTCACCCGCAGCATCGCCTCCTGTCCCCTGGACGACAGCTCCACCATCCAGCCGACGACCGGCTTGTTCTTCGCGTCGTAGACCCGGCCGAGGATGGTGCCGACCACCTCGCGCAGGGGACGGGTCGGGGCCGGGGTCTCCATGGGGGCCGGCGTGGCCGATGGCTGCGGCTCGTCGGCGCGGACCGGGACGCTCAGCGACGACATCGCCAGGGCCAGCGCCGCGGCCAGACAGCCGTAACGTCGTGACATGGTGGCAGAATTATAGGCCAGGTTCGATGCCGTGAGATTCGCCGCCGATTGCATGCTCGGGACCCTCGCCAAGTGGCTCATCATCCTGGGGCACGACGTCGCCTACTTCCCGCGCATCGAGGACGCTGAGCTGGTGGCGCTCGCCCGCCGCGAGCGACGCGCCATCCTGACGTGCGACCGCAGGCTGGTGAAGCGGCGCGACGCCGGGGACCACGTCCTGATCGCCAGCCAGGACCTGCGCGAGCAGATCCGGCAGGTCGTCGCCGAGCGGCGCCTGCGCATCCGCAAAGATAGGCTCTTCCGCCGCTGTATCAAGTGCAACCGTCCCACCCGCGTCGTGCGCCGTGCGTCCGTGCGCGCCGTGGTCCCGCCCTACGTCTACCGCACGCGCCGGCGCTTCACCCGCTGCCCGACGTGCCGGCGCGTCTTCTGGCGCGCCACGCACGTGAGCCGGATGCTCGAGGATCTCGCCGGACGGCTGGCGCCGGGGCCGCGCGTTTGACAAGCGATCTCCCCGCGGGCTACCATGCCGCGCTTCAGCCAAGGCGCGCGGCGGCCTCGTTGGGCGGTTAGCTCAGCGGGAGAGCACCTGCCTTACAAGCAGGGGGTCAGTGGTTCGAATCCACTATCGCCCACCATGGGCCCCCCGCTCCGTGCAGGAGGGGCGCCGCGGGTCCCACCCGAACGCGGGGTCGTAGTTCAGCTGGTTAGAACGCCGGCCTGTCAAGCCGGAGGTCGCGGGTTCGAGCCCCGTCGACCCCGCCATCGTTCTCCTGGATCATGACCGGTCTCGTTGTCCCGGAACACGCGCACGGCGGGGCGGTCCTCCGACTGACCCTCAACAGGCCGCCCGGCAACATCCTCGACATCGCCATGATCGGCGCGCTGCGGGACGCTCTCGCCGTACACGGCACCGCCACCGCCCTCAAGGCGATCGTCCTGGAGGGGGCCGGCGCCCACTTCTCCTTCGGCGCCAGCATCGAGGAGCACCGGCCCGCCAGGGTGCGCGCGCTGCTGACGACGTTCCACGCGCTGTTCCGGGCGCTGGCGCGTCTCGATCGGACTCTGGTCGCGGTGGTGCGCGGGCAGTGCCTGGGCGGCGGGCTGGAGCTGGCCTGCTTCTGCCACCGCGTCTTCGCGCACCCGAAGACGCGTCTCGGGCAGCCGGAGATCCGCCTGGGGGTCTTCCCGCCGGTCGCGTCGGTCGTCCTGCCGCTGCGCTGCGGGCAGGCGGTGGCGGACGAGGTCTGCCTGACCGGGCGGAGCTTCACCGCCAGGGAGGCGCTGGCGGCGCGTCTCGTCGACGAGGTCGCCGCCGACCCCGGCCGCGCCGCCGACCGCTGGATCAGGAGAGGCATCCTCCCGCACAGCGCCGCGGCTCTGGCGCGCGCCGTGCGCGCGGCGCGCCTGCGCGTCACGCAGGCGATCGCGACCGATCTGGCCGAGACCGAGCGCGTCTATCTGGACGATCTGATGCGCACGCGCGACGCCGCCGAAGGGATCGAGGCGTTCCTCGAGAAGCGCCGGCCGGTCTGGAAGGACCGCTGAAGCCGGCGTCACGTCACCACGCGCTTCCTGAACTCGAACACGTCGCGCCGGTTGTAGTGGCCCGTGACGTCCAGCGCCATGCTCTCCTCAGCGATGCGCGCAAGGTCGAGGTCCGCCAGCAGGATCTCCTCACGGTCGAAGACCGGGCCGGCGACGAGCGCGCCGTCGGGCGCGATGATGCACGACCCGCCGGCGCACACCAGCGTATCCGGCCGGCCCTTCATCTCCGCCGGCAGCTCGAGGTCGGACGGCAGGTCGCGCGCCGCCGTGATCAGGCCGGCCGCCAGGACGAAGCAGCGGCCCTCGAAGGCGTAGTGCCGGCTGGCCACCTGATACATGTCGCGCACCGTCGGCCAGGTGGCGACGTGGATCTCCTCGGCCGACTCGTGCATCGCCTGGCGCGCCAGTGGCATCCAGTGCTCCCAGCAGATGAGGGTGCCGACCCGACCCGCCGCCGTCGCGAACGCCTCGAGATCGCCGCCGTCGCCCGGGCCCCAGACGAGCCGCTCCGCGTGCGTCGGGACGAGCTTGCGGTGCCGGCCCAGGATCGTCCCGTCCGCCCCGATCACGAGCTGGGTGTTGTACAGGGTGCCGTGACCCGGCCCGGAGGCGACCCGCTCGTGCACGCCGATCACCACGACGATCGCGTGCTCGCGCGCCGCGGCGCGCAGTCGATCGATCTCGGGGCCGGGGATCAGGGCGCTGTTCTCCGCCAGCCGGGCGTAGGCGCGCTTCGCAGGTGCGTGGTCCCAGAAGGCGGAGCCGGGACAGAGGTCGAGCCAGGCGGGATAGCCGGGCAGCCAGCTCTCGCCGAACGCGACCAGCGCGGCGCCCTTTCCCGCCGCCTCCTTCACCCACCGGGCCGCCTTCTCGACCGACCCGTTCAGGTCGAGAAAGACCGGCGCCGCCTGGGCGATCGCCACCCTCACCGTCCTTTTCTTCATCGTCGCACCCTCGAGGCTGAATCTTTCCTCGTCCGAAACCGTCTTGTCGATCGCACGGGGTGGTCGACACCGGCGGTCGACGCGAGCAGTATAGCGACAGCCGCGGTCGTCGGGCCGTGCCGATCGAGAGGAGAAGCAGCGTGACCGGTGCCGCCGTCATGGTCCGAATCTCGGCCATCTCGACCCGTGAGCTGGCGCGCCGCCTGGAGCGCGGCGGGCGGCTGGAGTTCTGGAACGTCCTGATGGACGACTACTTCAAGGGGGAGATGATCCCGGGCTCGCGCCGCATACCGCTCGACCAGGTCGGCCAGGAAGCCTCCGCCACGAGGCTCGCCAGGGACAGCGAGATCATCGTGTATTGCAGCGGCCCGACCGGCGCGCAGAGCCGGCTGGCCGCGCAGAAGCTCCTGAGTCTGGGGTACACCAACGTGCGCGCCTACGAAGGCGGTCTGGCGGAGTGGAAGGAGGCCGGGCACCCGGTCGTGACCGTGCGTTGAAAGAAACCGCTCCGCGATGTGAAATCCTGTTGATTCCGCGCAACTTTGAGCGTATATCAGATGGCGCCAAGGGGGATGCTGTGAGTCATTCGACATCGATCGCGAGGGTGCCCCGGAACGGGAAGGGCGACCTTCGCGCCATGGCTTCTCCCGCAACGTGTTGCTGCTGCTGTTGTTGTCGGCCTACACGGCCGACCGGCGGCAGCGGGCTTGGAGGGTCATTAGAGTAGTCAGGAAGAAGTAGAAGGCCTTCCAGGATTTTCGGAGGAAATCCCAAACCCACTGCCACCGGCAGTGGGTTTTTTATTTTGTCGCAACGCATTCGTGAACAGGAGGAGGCCGCGTGGACGTGATGCAGACGATCGCCGAGATTGACCCAGCCGAGATCCAGCGCCTGTCGAGCGCGTTCGAGACGAAGTCGCCCCAGGACGCGCTGCGCTGGGCGATCGACAAGTTCCGGGGCGGGCTCACCCTGGCGTGCAGCTTCGGCGCCGAGGACGTGGTGCTGGTCGACATGCTGGCTCGCATCGACCGCGCGGTGCCGGTCTTCTACCTGGACACCGATTACCTCTTCCCCGAGACCTTCGAGGTCCGGGATCGGATCGCCGCCCGCTACGGCATCAAGCCGGTGGCGGTCAGGCCGCTCCTGACCATCGAGCAGCAGGAGGACCAGCACGGCCGCGACCTGTTCGCGCGGCAGCCCGATCTGTGCTGCAAGATCCGCAAGGTCGAGCCGCTACGGCGTCATCTCGGCGGCTTCCAGGCCTGGATCACCGGCATCCGCCGCGACCAGGCCCCCACACGGGCCAACGCCGGCGTCGTCGAGTGGGACAAGCTGTTCAACCTGGTCAAACTCAATCCGCTGGCGGGCTGGAAGCGGGAGGACGTCTGGGCCTACATCCGTGCCAACGACGTTCCGTACAACGTGCTCCACGATCGCGATTACCCGAGCATCGGCTGCCAGCCGTGCACGCGTCCCGTCCGTCCGGGCGAGGACCCGCGCGCCGGGCGGTGGGCGAATTTTTCCAAGAAGGAGTGCGGGCTGCACACGGAGTCCGGCCCCGTGGCCGCGCCGGCGCAGGGAAGCGCACCGGCCCCGGCGCAGTGAAGCGCCGGACTTCGCTGAAGAGATTCAAGGCCCGGTCTCCGGGAGGTTGCATTGCCGACCGATGAAGCCGTCAAGACCCAGGCGCCGGCCCGCCGGTTCGCCTCGGAGAAGGACCTCGAGGAGTTCGTCCGGACCCTCGAGGCGTACGAGCGCGGCGACATGTCGCCGGACGAGTTCAAGACCTTCCGCCTGACGCGCGGCATCTACGGCCAGCGTCAGGACGACGTCCAGATGATCCGCGTCAAGATCCCGCAGGGCATCCTCGGCGGCGACCAGCTCCGAGCCCTCGCTGCCGTCGCCCGGACTCACTCGCGCGGCTTCGGGCACGTCACCACCCGCCAGAACATCCAGTTCCACTTCGTCAAGATGAACCAGGTGCCGGCGGCGATGCAGGAGCTCGAGAGCGCCGGGCTGACGACCCGCGAGGCGTGCGGCAATACGGTGCGCAACATCACCGCCTGCCCGATGGCCGGCGTCTGCTCCGACGAGCCGTTCGACGTGACGCCGTACGGCGAGGCGCTCACCCGCTTCTTCCTGCGCAATCCGATCTGCCAGGCGCTGCCGCGCAAGTTCAAGATCGCGCTGTCGGGCTGCCCGACCGATTGCTCGATGGGGGCGATGCACGACATCGGCATCATCGCGCGCGTGCGCGAGGTCGACGGACGCCGCGAGATCGGCTTCAAGGTGGTCATCGGCGGCGGCCTGTCGGTGTCGCCGCAGAACGCCTGGGTGCTGCACGAGTTCCTGCCGCCCGAGCGGCTCCTGCCCGTGTGCGAGGCGGTCGTGCGCGTGTTCGACCGCACCGGCAACCGCAAGAACAAGGGCCAGGCGCGCATGAAATACGCCATCCGCAAGCTCGGCTTCGAGGCGTTCAAGGCGGAGATCGAGAAGGAGCTGGCCGCCCTGCCCGAGACCCGCGATCCGGAGATCGCCCGGCTGGTCGCCGAAGAGAGACGGCCGGCGCGCCCGGAGGCGCCGCACGATCTGCACGCGCGCATCACGCGCTCCGGCGTGCCCGCGTTCCGCGCCTGGGCCGCGACCAACGCCCGCGCGCAGCGCCAGAAGGGCTACTCCATGGCGTTCGTCACGCTGCCGCGGGGCGATCTCACCGCCGATCGGATGGAGGCGCTCGCCGGTCTGGTCGAGACGCACGGCAACGGCTCCCTGCGCACCACCCAGGACCAGAATCTGCTGCTGCGCTGGGTCCGGACGGAGGAGCTGCCGGCGGTGCACCGCGAGCTGGCCCGGATGGAGCTCGGCGGCGGGGAAGCGGGGCGGCTGCTCGACCCGACCTCCTGCCCCGGCGCGGAGTCGTGCAAGATCGCCGTCACCGGCTCGCGCGAGCTGGCGCAGGCGGTCAAGGAGATCCTCGTCCACGAAGCGGGCAACGGCGGCAAGGAGTCGATCGCCGCCGCGTCGGACCTGCGCGTCAAGATCAGCGGCTGCCCGAACTCCTGCGGCCAGCATCATGTCGCCGGCATCGGCTTCCACGGCGCCGCCAAGCACCTTGGCGCGCGCGCCGTCCCGGCCTACCAGATGTTCCTGGGCGGCGGCGTCGACGGCGACGGGGCGCACTTCGGCCGGCGCTCGGTGAAGATCCCGTCGCGCCGCGTGCCGGAAGCCCTGACGCGTCTGCTCGCCCTGTTCCGCGACGAGCGCGCGCCGAACGAGACCGCCCTCGCTTTCTTCAAGCGCGTCGATCTCGAGCACGTCAACGCCAGGCTCTCCGATCTGACCACCTTCGCCGAGGCCGACCTGCGTGAGGAGGACTTCACCGACCTCGGCACCGACCTGCCGTTCGTGGTCGAGCTCGGCGAGGGCGAGTGCGCCACCTGATCGCCGCTTGAGATTGGCGGCACCGGAGGCAGGCGGCCACGCGCCGCGGCTCATGCTCGCTCGCGTAGAGCGCTGATCGCCCCTCCGACGCGCA
>CAYLND010000119.1:0-11320 GCA_964384905.1 uncultured Acidobacteriota bacterium | reverse complement strand
CCCGCGCCGGCCGCGGCGGCGCAGGACGGGCGCGAGCGCCGGCGCCAGGACGCGGAGGCGCGCAACCGGCGCAACCGGCAGCTGCGCCTGGTGCGCGAGCGGATCGTGGCGCTCGAAGCGTCGATCCTCCCTCTCGAGACGCGTCTGAAGGAGGTGGAGACGGCGATGTCCTCGACGGAGACGTACAAGGAGCCGGGTCTGGCCCGCCGGCTCGGAGAGGAGAAGAAGTCGATCGAGATCGATCTCGCCCACCTTTACGACGATTGGGACGAGGCGACGAGCGAGCTGCAGAGGGCCGAGGCGCAGCCCTCGAGGAGACTGGACTAGACCGCCTCCGCCTGCTCGCCCGGACAGAGGACCCCGAACCGGCTGGTGTACCCGAGCGTCACGTCGTAGTAGCGGCCCTGCTCGATCTGGTAGATCTCGCAGGAGTCGAACGGCAGGGAGTAGACATGCACCGAGAGGGCCCGCGCGCCATACTCGACGAGATTGTGCACCGAGTGGATCGGCTCCGACGGATCGACGGCGGCCGGACGCTGCGGATCGATCACGTACCTCGCGGACGGCTCGAGGCGGCAGGTGCGCGCCGCCGGGTCCTGGGCCGCGAGCCGGTAGTTGCGGATCTCGAGGCGGCCGAGCGGCACTCCCATCCAGCATTCCTGCCCGCGGTGGTTGTGGATCGCGGACGATTGCCCCGGCTCCCAGCCGATGGCGACCACCTCGAACAGGTCGTTGCGGTGGATCAGGTTGCGCGTGTAGTGGCTGCGCCGGAAGAACATGAACGGTCGCAGCGATAAGGCGTCGAGCACCGTGCGGCCGAACTCGCTCAGCACCCGCTCGCGGGTGAAAGCCGGGATCGGTATGGCGCGCAGGCCGTCCACCAGCTCGTCGATGGTGCGGGTCGTGAACGCGGCCGAATGCAGTTCCATCGAAGCCATTCTACCTCTCCGGCGCCAGGGGGATCCCCTGAAGTGAGGTCAGCCGGCCGACCGGATAGAGACCGATGCGCGGGTCCCACCAGGGCGAGCGCCGGTAGAAGAAAGCGAGCCGCGCCTCGGGGCTGGCGGCGAAGTCCTTGTCCTCGGCCAGGCGGCGCTCGAACTCCTCCTTCAGGCGCGCGTCCTTCCCCAGCATGTCGCGCGCGACTCTCTCCATCACGTACGCCTCGGCGTACTCCTTCTGCTCGAAGATCGAGTTGAAGAAGCCCCAGGTCATCGCCGAGTCGGGCGCCTGGGGCTCCAGCCAGTGGATGGCGACCCGGGCGGCGCGCTGATCGAGCCGCACCACGGCCGAGCCGGCCGGGAACACCAGGGTCGCGCGCGCGGCGACGCAGTCGCCCGCCGAGGCCTTGGCGTGCGGCCCGCCCTCGGGCGGCGCGAACAGCACCTGGCGCCCCTCGAACGGGCGCTCCAGCCACTTGACCCCGTCGCACCGGTACGTGTCCACCTCGCCCTGCCAGTCGCGCGCCGTCCGTTCGACGCGCAGACCGTGCGCCCGCAGGACGTCGATGACCTGCGTCCACTGCGCCGGGACGATGTAGGCGAGGGGCGGCGCCACCGCCAGCGTCACCTTGAGCGTCGTCTGGCGCGGCACCGTCGTCTCCATCGCCTCGTGACTGTAGTCGACGCGGCGCCCTCCCGAGATCTCGCTCTGGGTCACGGTCGCCTTGTAGCCGCGGAAGCCGAACGGCTCCGTCGTTCCGTCCGATTCCAGCCGCAGCGGGAACCGGGCGGCCGGGTCGTATGTCCGTCCGGCGGCGATGGTGGCGGCGTCGGCCTCGCGGTTCATCGTCACCAGACGGTCGGCGTCCCGGTTGACCACCTCCAGGACGGCGCGCAGGAACTCGTACGAGCCCACGACCCGCGTCCTGTAGTCCTTCAGCATGTGGGTCTCGAGGAGCAGCGCCGGGCGGTTCTGCAGATTGATGTAGCCGGTGGAGAAGCGCGGCGGATCCTGGGCGATCGTCAGGCCCTGCGACGGATCGGTGTCGTCCTTGAAGTTCAGGTAGGCGCTCACGACGTGCCCCGCCGCCGCGACCGAGCTCTCGATGAAGGGAGCCAGGGCCGTCCGCTTCCATTCGGCCTGCGCCGGGAAGATGTCCGGGCCGGTGTCGAGACCGTAGGTCGTGTCGTACTGGAAATCGGCCCCGTCGGTCACGTGCGTGTCGACGAACAGATCGGGCAGCCAGCGGTTCCACAGACGCAGGAAGGAGCGGGTCTCGGGCGCCTCGGCCTTCATGTAGTCGCGGTTCAGGTTCAGATTGAGCGCCTGCGTCCTCCAGCCGCTCTCCTCGGGCCCGTTCTGGTTGATGCGATTGTAGGCGCCGAAGCGCTCGTGGCCGTCGGCGTTGTAGATCAGGATGACGACCAGGGCGGCGCGCTCGAGGAGGCCGGCCTTTTCCCTGGTGATGACCATGTCGCGCAGAAGCGCCAGACTGGCGTCCTTCCCGTCCATCTCGCCCGCGTGGATGGAGTTCTGGACCAGCACGACCGGCCGGCGCGCGGCGTGCAGCCCGGCGGGTTCGAACATGCCGTCCTTCGAGGCGATGACGACGATCAGATCGCGTCCCTCCCCCGTCCGTCCGAAGTTCTCGAGACGCAGCGTATGGGGCGCCGCCTTCACCAGGCGGCGCACGTATTCGAAGGTCTCGGCGTATCGCGGTGTCGTCCGGTAGTCGCTGAGCTCGGCCGGGGTGCGCCAGTCGGGGGCGGGCGGCCGATCCGGCTGCGAACCGGCCGCGGCGCCGAGCGCCAGGAGGGCGACAGCGCAGACAGCGGTCGTCGGACCCACCCGGGCGTATGACGGAGCGTGAGCGCGCATGAGGATTCTCCTCCTAGCCGTAGGTCAGGCCCGGGTGCAGCAGTCGCAGAAGCACATCGAAGGCGGGACGGTAGACGACGTCGAACACCTGCCACGCGATGATCAGACCGATCAGCGACATGGCGGGGTTCCGCCGCAAGGTCTCGACGAGACCGCCGAACAGACCCGGCATCAGGCCCTGAACGATGCCGCTCCCGTCCAGGGGCGGCAGCGGCAGAAGGTTGAACAGGAAGAGGAGGACGTTCAGATTGAGCGCCACCGAGAGCAGCAGCGCCAGCGCGTACAGGACCGAACCCTCCGGCGTGCCGCCGGCGGGCTCGACCAGGTGGCTGAAATTGATCTGGTGCGGCGGCACGAACACGCCCGCCGCGAGGAGACTCTTCAGGACCAGGAACGAGACCCCGGCGATGACCAGGTTGCCCGCCGGCCCGGCCGCCGACATCGCCGCCTGCCGCCGCGGATACCGCCGTCCCCACTCCGGGTCGTACGGTGTCGAGGCCCAGCCCATCATCCACCCCGACGCGAAGAACGTCAGCAGCGGGATGATCAGAGTGCCGACCGGCTCGCGTCGGATGTGCGGCCAGGGGTTCAGCGACACCTGGCCGCCGTGGTACGCGGTGGCGTCCCCGCCCAGCAACGCCACGAGCCCGTGACACGCCTCGTGCACCGTCAGCGTGAACAGGAAGACGACGAACCAGACGACGAAGTCACCCGCGTGCGCCAGGACGTCCATCGGCGCATTCTAGCGCGGCTCGACCGTGGCGAGCGGTGCCAAGGCGATTGATCGCTCGCCGCATCGGCCGGCCGTCGCATAGGTGTCCGCTCCAGGCTTCAATACGCCCAGAATGGTCGACGCCGATTACATTAATGCTGCGCACCGATCGATCCGGTTTTTCGGACAGGAGACCAACTGTCTTGCATCAAGCGACTTTGCGCATTAGATCCTCAAACGTGCGCCTGGCGCACGATTTGCTCCGTCCAGTCCAGTCACCCACCTGGGGCTTCCAGGTTGAGCCGCAGGGGGGGAGGGAGGGTCCGCGGGTGGCCGAGGGAAGGAATCACAGGATCGCGCCGCGCATTCTGACTCTGCTGTTGGTCGGGGCGCTGATGCTTTCACGGCCGGCCGCCGCTCAACGAACGGGCTCAAGCAAGGGAGGGGGCTCCGTCCGCTGGGCCGGCTCCGAGACGTGCTGGGTCACGCCGAACCCCGTGCCCAACGGGACCCAGTTCTCCGTGAGCGGGCAAGGCTTCAAGCCCGGCCAGATGCTCGACGTGTTCGTCGAGGACGGCACGAGCCTGTTTTCCCAAGCGACAGGCGACGGATCCTTCTACGCGTCGGAGCGGGCCACCTATCTGGCCGCGGGCACCAAGCAGGCGAAGGTCTATCAGATGGGCGATCGGCACAGGACGGTGCTCGCCACCTGCTCGTTCGACGTCTACTAGATCGATTACCGGCCGATCCACACAGTCAGGTCAGGTTCAGGAGGGCGCAGAGCAGGTGGGCCTGGTACAGGGCGTCGTAGTCGGCGCGGTGCGCCTGGGAGACGTCCTGACGCGGGACCCCGGGCAGCAGGGTCTCGAGCCTCTCCTTGCTGGTGTCGTACCAGCCGATACGCAGCCGCCCCATCGCCAGCGACTTGATGTCGAGCGCCTTGTAGCCGAACGGGTTGGGCAGGCCGTGCACGACGTAGTAGTAGCTGATGTACGACCAGTCGAAGGCGGCGTTGTGGCCGACGAACACGGCCCGTCCGTGGTCGCGGCGCAGGCGGCTCTCGACGAACTCGCTGAGCCCCCGCATCGCCTGATCGGCCGGGGTGCCCTGGCTCTCGAGGCGCTCGCGGGGGATGCCGTGCACCGCCATCGCCTCGCGGTCGAATCCGCCGCTGATCGGCTTCAGCTCGACGTAGAAGCGCTCCTCCTCGGGGCGCCAGAGACCTTCGGCCCGGCCGACCGGCACGGCGCCGATCGACACCAGGTTGTAGAGCCCCGGGACCGGCCCCGACGCCTCCACGTCGACGCTGAAGTAGACGAGGTCCCCCATCAGGGCTTGAATCCCGGAGGCGCCTCGGCGGGCTCGATCGGGAAGGCGCGGCCCGTGTCCGGGTCGATGGCCGCCAGGACGATCGCGCCGTCCGCGACCTCGAACAGGACCGCGACCTTGGTCGCACCACGCGGCCCCGGCGGCAGGTCGGCGACCCGCACCCATCCGAGCGAGTGATTGTCGGCCGCGGTCTCCGAAACGCCCCGCAGGACGTGCAGGCGGATCTCCTTCTGATCGTCGGCGCCGGTGCGGAAGGTGACCACCCGCTTGACGGGCACGGGCGTCCCCTTCGGCAGGACGGTCGTGAACTTCTCGCGCATCTCGATCCCGAGCGACTCGACGAGCGTCGAGGCCGGTCCGACGATCGGCGAGATCTGCTCGAGGACGTGCATCGTCGGACGCGCCAGCGGCAGGGTGGCCGCGGCGGGGCCGCTCGACCCGGGGCTCTCGCCCGGCCCCTCCACCCGCCCGCCCCACAGCTCGGCGGGACGAATCCTCGTCAGCGTGCCGGGCGAGCCCGGCGTCAGCAGGATTGCGGCGGCGCCCAACAGCACCATGATCAGGGCGGCGGCGGGCGCCGCGCGCGTCACTTGAGCCTCTTGATGATGTGCCACCCGAACGGACTGCGCATCTTGTCGTACTCGCACACGCCGATCTCGCCGGGCGCCAGCTTGAAGGACAGATCGCCGAAGCACGGGACCATTCCGGTGCGCGCGTACTCGTCGCGGTCGACCGGGGTCCTTCCCCGGTTGTACAGCTTGTAGATGCCGGGGGCCTGATCGTCGGTGTACTGCTTCACCAGGGCGTCGAAGTCCTCTCCCTGGCGGGCTCTCTCCAGGATCTCCCCGGCGAGCGCGCGCGCCTCGTCCTGCGTCCGGTTGATCGTCTTGCCGGGGAGCTTGCCGGAGAACGACACGAGGATGTGCTGCACGACCACCCGGGGCGGCTCCTGTGACCGCGGCGTGGGGCTGGAACCGGGCTTCGAGGCTCCGGGTTCGTCGGCGGCGGCTTGGGCTCCGAGCGCCAGACCCAGCGCCAGCAGGACGAAGGCCGCGGCGTACTTGATCGTCATCGTCTCCCTCCGGCCGGGAGCCGCACCGCGCCCCGGCGTGCCGGTCATTCTAGACTTGAATTCGCCGTATAATGACACCATTATCCCGGCAGGAGGCGGGCTCGATGGAATCCCTGGGAGACGACGAAGTCAAGAGCCGGATCCAGAAGATCCTGGACGAGATGATCAACCCGGCGGTCGCGTCCCACGGCGGGTGGGTCGAGCTCCTCGACGTCAAGGACAGCATCGCCTACCTCAGGCTCGGCGGCGGCTGCCAGGGGTGCGGCATGGTCAACGTCACGCTGAAACAGGGAATCGAGACCACGCTGAAAGAGGAGATCCCGCAGCTGGCCGGCGTCATCGACCAGACCGACCACGCAGGCGGCTCGAACCCGTACTACCAGCCCGCCAAGTAGCGTGCCCGGGAGCGCCCCGCCCGCCGCCGCGGCCGGACGTCTTCGCGCCAGCGGCGCCATCCTCCTGATCTCGACCTACGAGCTGGGTCACCAGCCGCTGTCCCTGGCCTCCCCGCTGGGGGTGCTGGAGCGCGCCGGCTTCTCCCCCGCCGCCATCGACCTGGCCGTCGAGCGTCTCGAGCCGGATCGCGTCGCGCGCGCCCGTTTCGCGGCGATCGCCGTTCCGATGCACACGGCTCTCCGTCTGGGAGCGAAGGCGATCGATCGCATCCGATCGATCAACCGGGACTGCCGTGTCTGCCTGTACGGTCTCTACGCGACGCTCAACGCCCCGGTCCTGCTCGACCAGGGGGTTGATTTCGTCATCGGCGGCGAATACGAGGAGCCCCTCCTGCGTCTGGCCGAAGACCTCGATCGGGGCGGGACGGGTCAGGGGGTCGCGGGAGCCTGCATGGCGGCGCCCGCCTCGCCCTGGCTGCGGAAGATCGAGTTCGCGGTGCCGCGCCGCGCCTCCCTGCACGGCCTGGAGAAGTACGCGCGCCTGCGGCACGCGGGGAGGACGCGGCCGGCCGGGCAGACCGAGGCGAGCCGCGGCTGCCTGCACTTCTGCCGCCATTGTCCGATCCCGCCGGTCTACGGCGGCCGGTTCTTCGTGGTGCCGCGCGACGTGGTCCTGGCCGACATACGCCAGCAGGTCGGAAGCGGCGCCACGCACATCAGCTTCGGCGACCCCGATTTCCTGAACGGCCCGGGACACTCGCTGGCGATCGTCCGGGCGATGCACGCCGAATTCCCTTCCCTGACGTTCGATTTCACGGCGAAGATCGAGCACCTCCTGGCGCGCCGGGCGATTCTGCCCGAGCTGCCGCGGCTCGGCTGCCTGTTCGTCGTGTCGGCCGTCGAGTCGATCGACGACCACGTCCTGGCCATTCTCGACAAGGGGCACACCGTGGCGGACGTGGAGGCGGTGATCGCCCTGACGCGCCGCGCCGGGATCGCGCTGCGGCCCTCGCTCGTCCCGTTCACCCCATGGACCGGCTTCGAGGACTACCGGAGCCTGCTGGAGTTCATCGAGCGCCACGATCTGGTCGACCACCTCGACCCGGTGCAGCTCGTCATCCGCCTGCTGCTGCCGCCCGGATCGCTCCTCCTGCAGCATGCCGAGATGCGACCGCACCTGGGCGCCCTCGACGCGGCGCGGTTCACCTACGACTGGCGCCATCCGGACGCGCGGGTGGATCGCCTGCAGCAGGACTTGAGCGGTCTCGTGGAGAAGGCGGCGCGCGAGGACGAGGACCCGCGGGTCACTTTCGATCGGATCGTCGAACGAGCCGGGGGCCGCCGCTCCGCACGCCGTCCGCCAATCCTGCGCGACGAGGGGCGCCCGCCCAGGCTGACCGAGCCCTGGTTCTGTTGAGCCGAGCCGACCGAGGGTCAGTTGGACCCTCTCCTGCCTCCGGAGGCCCGGTTCTAGGCCGTCACCCCGACCGCCGCCTCGATTTATAATCCGCTTCCCTGCCACCTGGAGGCCATGATGATCCTGCTCTATGACAGCAAGCCGTCGGGCAACTGCTACAAGGTCCGTCTCCTGCTCGCTCATCTCGGTCTCAGGTACGAGCGGCGCGAGCTCTCGGTCACGGACAGGTCGGATCGCCCGAAGGTCCTCGGCGGCCTGAACCCGGCGCTGCGCGTGCCGACCGTCGTCCTCGAGGACGGGCGCCCGCTCGCCGAGTCGAACGCCATCCTGTGGTACTTCGGCGACGGCACGCGCTACATCCCCCAGGATCGCTACGAGCGCGCCCAGGTGCTGCAGTGGCAGTTCTTCGAGCAGTACAACCACGAGCCGAACGTCGCCGTGGCACGCTTCTGGCTGCATTACAGCGGCGCGCAGATCGACCGGGCCGCCCTGGAGAAGCGGCAGACGGCCGGGTACTTCGCGCTCGACGCCATGGAGAAACACCTCGCGGGCCGGACGTTCCTCGTCGGCGATCGGTACTCGCTGGCCGATATCTCCCTGTACGCTTACACGCACGTCGCGGACGAGGGCGGCTTCGACCTGGGCCGCTATGCGGCGATACGCGCCTGGCTCGACCGCGTCGCCTCGCAGCCGGGCCACGTCACGATCGACGCCTAGCCCATGCGAGCCGGTACGTCAAGACCTTGAGCGCTCGTAGGCCGCGATCGCGTCCTCCTGATCCAGGAGGAAGCTCAGCTCGTCGACGCCGTTGAGCAGGCAGTAGCGCGGGAACGGCTCGATCGGGAAAGCGGCGCTCGTCCCGTCGGCCAGCGTGATCGTCCGGGCCTCCAGATCGATCGTGACGGTCGGCGCGGGAGCGCCGGCGGCGGCGATCATCCTTCTGTGGAACGCCGCGTCGACGGCGACCGGCAGAAGGCCGTTCTTCAGGCAGTTGTTACGGAAGATCGACGCGAACGAGGTGCTGACGATGGCGCGGAAGCCGAAATCGTGCAGCGACCAGGGCGCGTGCTCGCGCGACGAGCCGCAGCCGAAATTGGCCCCCGCCACCAGGACGTGGGCCGCCGTCGCCTCGGGACGATTGAGAACGAAGTCGGGGCGGGGCGTGCCGTCCTCGGCGTAGCGCCAGCCGGCGAAGAGAAACTGCCCGAGGCCGCCCTTCTCCGTGACCTTCAGGAAGCGCGCGGGAACGATCACGTCGGTGTCGATGTTGTCCATCGGCAGGACGACGTAGGTCGATGCGATGGCGCGGATCGGCTCCACGCTCACGCCACCTCGAGAGTCGGCATGGCGCTCCTCCGTCTATCCCGCGACCAGAGCGCGCGCGTCGGCGATCCGGCCGGCGACGGCGCTGGCCGCCGCGGTGAGCGGGCTCGCCAGGAAGGTCCGCCCGCCGGCTCCCTGGCGCCCCTCGAAGTTGCGGTTGCTGGTGCTGACCGCGTACTGCCCCGGGCCGAGCTGGTCGCCGTTCATGGCGATGCACATCGAGCAGCCGGCCTCGCGCCACTCCCCGCCCGCCTCGCGGAACACGCGGTCGAGCCCCTCGGCCTCGGCCTGCTTCTTGACCTGCTGCGAGCCCGGCACGACCAGCAGCCGGACGGTCGGGGCGACCTTGCGGCCGCGCAGGACCGTGGCCGCCAGACGCAGGTCGCCGAGACGCGCGTTGGTGCACGAGCCGATGAACACCACGTCGATCGGATGCCCCAGGAGGCGCTGCCCGGGATGGAGCCCCATGTAGTCGAGCGCCCGTGCCGTCGACGCCCGCCCGTCGGACGGCGGCACGGCGCCGCCCACCGGCACCGCCATCCCCGGATTGGTGCCGTAGGTGATCATCGGCTCGAGCGCCGCCGCATCGATCGCGATCTCGCGATCGAAGCGCGCCCCCTCGTCGCCCGGCAGACCCTTCCAGGCCGCGAGCGCCCGGTCCCACGCCGCGTCCCGCGGCGCGTGCGGCCGGCCCGCCAGGTACTGGAACGTCGTGTCGTCCGGCGCCACCATGCCGGCCCGCGCCCCCGCCTCGATCGACATGTTGCAGACCGTCATCCGCTCTTCCATCGACAACGCCCGGATCGCCGGCCCCGCATACTCGATGACGTGGCCGGTCCCGCCGCCGACGCCGATCCGCGCGATGATCGCGAGGATCAGATCCTTCGCGGTCACTCCCGGATGGAGACGCCCTTCGATCCCGATCCGGAGCGTCTTCGGCCGGCTCGCCAGGAGGCACTGCGTCATCAGGACGTGCGCGACCTCGGTCGTGCCGATGCCGAACGCCAGCGCCCCGAACGCGCCGTGCGTCGACGTGTGGCTGTCGCCGCAGACGATCGTCATCCCGGGCCGGGTCAGCCCCAGCTCCGGCCCGATGACGTGCACGATCCCCTGACGCTCGCTCCCGAGCGCGTGCAGCGGGATGCCGAAGTCCCTGCAGTTCGTCTCGAGACGCGCGATCTGGGCCGCCGCCTGCGGGTCGGTGACCGCGATGCGGCCGTCGGCGCCGCGCGGCGTCGTCGGCGTCGAGTGATCCATCGTCGCCACGGTGCGCTCCGGCCGGCGCACCCTGCGGCCGCGCTCGCGCAGCATGGCGAACGCCTGGGGCGAGGTCACCTCGTGGACGAGATGCAGATCGACGTACAGGACGGCCGGCGTGTCGCCGGTCTCGGGGCGCACCAGATGGGCGTCCCAGACCTTGTCGAAGAGGGTGCGTGCCATCGTGAGGGCTCCTGGAGCGCTTCATTCTAATCCCGATGGCGTCCACGAGCCGAGCCGTTCAGCCGTTGAACTTGTATCCCAGGCCGTGGACGGTGACCAGGAAGCGGGGGCGGGCGGGGCGCTCTTCGATCTTCTTGCGCAGCTTGGCGACGTGCATGTCGACGGTGCGTGTGAGCGGCGCGCTGTCGTAGTCCCAGACGGCGTCGAGGAGCTGCTCGCGGGTCACCACCTCGCCGCGGCGCTCGATGAAGTACTGCAGAAGACGCAGCTCGCGGGCCGACAGATCGAGCAGGCGGCCGTTCCGCCGCACCTCGCCATGCTTGAAATCGGCCTTGATGGCGCCGAACTCGAACCCGTCGAGACGAGCGGCGCGCCCGCTGGTGCGCCTGATCACCGCCTCGACCCGCGCCATCAGCTCGAGGAAGCCGAACGGCTTGGTGACGTAGTCGTCGGCCCCGAGCTTCAGACCGAGCACCTTGTCGATCTCCTGGCCGCGCGCCGTCAGCATGAGAATCGGGACGGTGTTCCCCTCCTTGCGGATCTCGCGGCAGACGTCCAGCCCGCTCATCTTCGGAAGCATCACGTCGAGGATGACGGCGTCGGGCTTCGCCTCCGCCGCCAGACGCAGGCCGGCGGCGCCGTCGCGCGCCAGGACGACCGTGTACCCCTCGTACTCGAACCCGTCGCGGAGGGCGGCGATCATCGAGTCGTCGTCCTCGACGATCAGGATCTTCGGCATGCGCTCATCCCGCCGGCGACGCGCCGTGCTTCCCGGGGCCCGCCACGGCCGCCGTCCGCGACGCGTCCCGCCG
>CAYLND010000118.1:0-11436 GCA_964384905.1 uncultured Acidobacteriota bacterium | reverse complement strand
TTCTTGTCGGCCTATGTTCATAGCCCGACGACTCGGTAGAACGGCCCTGCCGGCGGGCGGCAGGTGCGGGGTTGAAGCCGCGACGGTTATGTGCCCGCCGCAGGTGAGCGGGGGCGTTAGCAACTGTCTTCTCTGTCAAGCTATTTTGAGATGATCAAGGCTTCTCCAGGTCGCATTGGTCTTCACCATCGCATTGAGGATCGTGAGCAGCTTTCGCATGCACGCCGTCAACGCGACCTTCTTGGGTTTTCCTGCCTTCACGAGACGCGTGTAGAAGGCTCGAATCGAGCGGTTGCGTCGGGAGGCGACCAGTGCGGCCATGTAGAGAGCGGCTCGCACGCGCGCGCGTCCGCCCCAGACGAGACGCTTTCCCTTGAGCGTGCCGCTGTCGCGTGCCAGTGGAGCGACTCCCACCAGGGCGGCGATTTGCTTGCGGTTGAGAGCGCCGAGTTCGGGCAGGTCGCCGAGGAGTGTGCGGCTGACGACCGGACCGATGCCTGGGACGCTGCGCAGGAGATTCTCCTTGGCTCTCCAGACGGGACTGGACTGCACGGTTCGGGCCAGGTCATGGTCCACGTCGCGCAGACGCCGCTCGAGCCAGCGAATGTGTTGGACCAGGTCACGGCGCACGGACGGGATGGCATGGGTGAGGCGATTGCGCTCGGCGGTCATCATTTCGAGAATCTGCCGGCGGCGCGTGAGGAGCGCGGCCAGAGTGCGGGTGGCCTCGTCCGGCAAGGGCCGAGGCTCGGGGCGGACGCGCTCCGCGAACAGGGCCAGGATCTGAGCGTCGATGCGGTCCGTCTTGGCGAGCTGCCCGGTAGAGCGAGCGTAGTCACGCACTTGGCGGGGATTGGCGACGACCAGCGGGACGCCCGCCGCGGCGAGCGCTCCGACAAGACCGCGCTCATAGCCACCGGTCGCCTCCACGACGACGAGAGTGGGTTGCACAGGGTTCAGGCGCTGCAGGAGCTCCTGAATGCCGGTCTCGTCGTTGGCAAGGACCCACGACTCACCGCTGGGGCGCATGGCAGCGACCAGCTCCGACTTGGCGACATCGATGCCCACGAACACGGGCACAGTGGACATGAGGTATCCTCCACGTAACGGAAGCCCCGTCGTGGCCCTGCCTTGCGTGATGCGGGCTCGCGCCCGTGCAACTGTTCGGGCTCTCAACAAGGGTCGGGCGACGCCCAGGCTAACGCGCGGTCTCGAGGACAGTAGGCCGATCGAGCTGTCGCCCGTCAACGTCCGTTTCATGGATCACTCTATCGGTAAACAGACCTGAACTGAAGATACAAGGCCGGCGAGGACGTCGAGTCGAAGTGATGTTCCGCATGAACTGAGAGGTCATTGAGCCTGTCCAAGCACGATGAGCTTTTGGAACTGAAGAGCAATTTGGTCGCCCTTCCGGACGAGGAGCTCCTCAGGATCATCACGGTCGACCGGGACGAATATCGCCAAGAGGCTCTTGAATTCGCCACGCAGGAGCTTGGTAGACGCAAGATTCCTGTGCCCCCGCCTGTCGTGGGGCTTCGTCGGCCAGCAGTGCCCCAAATTCTCGTGCCGGTAGCGTCAGAACTCAAGCACACCCTCCCTCAAATGTGGCCTGGGTACCTGCTGGCTATCGGTTTTCTCGTTGCCGAGATTGTCGAAGTCATCAACGATCCAGGCGCTTCCAAACGCGTTACTCTGGTCCCCGTGGTCATCGCCCTCGGCGGCTGGGTGTACTGGATCTGGTGCATGAGGGGCGTTCGGAAGGTAATTATTGCAGCATCTGGCGACCTGACATTACAAATGCCTTCGCGCGCAAGCGCCTTTTTCGGTTTCCACAGTTTGACTTGGGTTTACAAGTGGCCAGGTGACGTCGCGGGGTTTGTGAACAGCAGGTTGGGCGCGTCGACAATCAATACGCGCTTGCCGTCACTGGGGCTCTTGGCGGGAATCCTTCTATCCAGGGTCGACGCCGCGATCGGCCTCGTGATTGTATTCTCGGTTGGAACGTATCTGAGACGCAAACTGGTCACAGCGCTCGGGCTCGGTGGATGAATCAACGGCGGCCTAACAACCGGCTGAAGCCGGGGCGTTAGCATACAGAGTCGTTCTCGCGTGCAAAGGAGGCAAGCGGACCATGAAAACATCACTGCTTCCGGTTTTCCTCGCTACGAACCTCTTCACGGTCGTAGTCTGCATTGCCGCCGAGGTGGTCAAACCCAAGAACGTGACCCCGAACGCCACGGCCGTGTCCGCGGCGTACAAAATGGCCGAAGGCCTCTTCGCTAATCTGAAAGCCGAGAAGAATGATGACATCGCGAAGTGGCTGGTCGAGCAGGTTGGGTCATCTTGGGACGCTCAGACAAAAGTCAAGAACGCAGCCGACTACAAGTCCAAGCTCGATATGATTCTCATCAGTCCTCCAGCGGGGACGTATGGGAAGCTCGATTCATACGACTTAATCGAGGAAAGCGGGCTGCCTGGAACTGATCGTTACTTTCGCCTTACGTTCATGACCTACCATGAGGGAGCGCCGATGATTTGGGAGATGCGCTTCTACGTCAAGCCTGATGGCAAAGTAGCGCTCAAGTATTGTGGTTGGAGCGACAAGAATCCGTTTGAGTACTTGTCGACAAGTGACATGCAGATGCAGCGTTGGTACGAACACTGAAGGGGCATACGGTGCTGCCGTCGGGGGCGTCGGGCTCGGGGAGGCGTCGGGTGCAGGTTCGCTGATGTCCGCACCTTTCAATCTGTACGACGGCCACTACGGTCACCTGGCCGCCGATCCCGAGCGGGCGGTCCGGAGCGAGACCTACGACGAGGATCTCGGACAGGCGAGCTGGATCAATCTCTCCGAAGCGCACGAATGGTTCCGCCTGCTGAGGCTCGCGCCCGATCAGGCGGCGCTGGAGGTTGCCTGCGGCTCGGGCGGCGTCACCTGCCGCATGGCGCTCGAGAGCGGCGCGACCTGCGTCGGGGTTGACATCAATGCGAGCGGGATCGAGGCCGCGAAGACACGAGCCCGCGAACAGGGGCTTGCCTCGCGGGTCAAGTTCCAGGTGGTGGACGCCGGGCAGCGCCTGCCATTTCCCGAGGGGTCGTTCGACGCCGTCTTCTGCAACGACGCGATCAACCATCTTCCCGGGCGGATCGATGTCCTGCGCGACTGGCACCGCGTGCTCCGGCCGGGCGGCCGCGGGCTGTTCACCGATCCGATCGTCGTGACCGGCCAGATGAGCAACGACGAGATGCGGGCCCGCAGCTCGATCGGATTCTTCCTGTTCACGCCGGTCGGGCACAACGAGGCTCTGCTCGCCCAGTGCGGTTTCGCGGTCGAGGAGGTGCGTGACGTCACCGAGGCGGTCGTCTCGGTGTCGCGAAAGTGGCGCGAAGCCCGCGAGCGGCGGCGGGACGCCCTGGTGGAGATCGAGGGCGCGGACGCCTTCGCGAGTCTCCAGCAGTTTCTCGCGGTCGTCCACACGCTGGCGAGCGAGCGCCGCCTGTCGCGCTTCGCCTACCTCGCCTCGAAGCCCCCGGCGCCCGGCGCCTGAGAGATGGCCACCTTCGCATGTCAGCCGGCCCGAGACCCTGGCCGACGGCCTGGAGAACGCCCATGGACTATCATGGCGCGGGGGTCGTCTCCTTCGTAGCGAGGACGCCGATGAACCATGCCATCCAGTTCGTCCGCATGCTCCGGGTCGCCGCCGTCAAGGGCGCCGAAGAGTAGCGGCGTGGAGCGCCCGGCCGACGTCCAGGAGACGACCTGCTGCGTGGTGGGCGGCGGTCCGGCCGGCGTCATGCTGTCGCTCCTTCTGGCCCGGGCCGGCGTCGCAGTGACGCTGCTCGAGGCGCATCAGGATTTCGATCGCGATTTCCGCGGCGACACGATCCACGCCTCGACCCTGGAGGTGCTCGATCAGATAGGGCTCGCGAAGCGGCTGCACGAGCTGCCGCACGTCAAGGCGCCGACCTTCCGGTTCGTGTCGCCGGCGGCCGCCTACACGATTGCGGTGTTCGACCAACTCCCGACACCGTTCCCCTACATCATGATCATGCCGCAGGCCCGTTTCCTGGAGTTCCTGGTCGACGAGGCCCGGAAATACACCACGTTCAGACTGATCATGGGGGCGCGCGCCCAGCAGCTCCTCACGGAGGACGGCGTGATTCGTGGCGTCAGCTATCGCGGGCCGGCGGGGCCCTGCGACGTGCGCGCGCAGCTGACGGTCGCCACGGACGGAAGGTTCTCGCAGGTGCGGAAGCTGGCCGGTCTCGAGCCGATCAGCCAGTCGGGCGTCATGGACGTGATCTGGTTCAGGCTCCCCCGCAAGCCGGACGACCCGCACGAGGAGGCGGGGCTCAACCTCGGGGCGACGCACATCGCCGTGATCCTGGGGCGCCCCCAGGAGTGGCAGGTCGGCTACGTCGTCCCGAAGGGCGGATATCAGCGGATCAAAACGGAGGGCCTCCCGGCGTTCCAGCAGTCGATCGCCGCCTCGGTGCCCTGGCTGGCGGATCGCGTCGGGACGATCTCCGACTGGCACGGCATCAGCGTGCTGTCGGTCGAAGCCAGCCGCCTGGACCGCTGGCATCGTCCCGGACTGCTCCTGATCGGCGATGCCGCGCACGTCATGCTGCCGATCGGCGGCGTCGGCATCAACTGCGCGATCGCCGATTCGGTGGAGGCGGCCAACGTCCTGATCGAGCCGCTGCGCGCGCGCCGCGTGGACGAGAGCCATCTGGCGGAGATCCAGGCGCGGCGCCGGAGAGTCACCTGGATCATCCAGCGCTTTCAATCGTTCATGCAGGGACGCATCGTCGGCGCGCTCGAGAGCGGCCGGCCGTTCATCCCCCCGCTGCCGCTGCGCGTCATCGTCAAGGTCCCCGGTCTGCGCACCTTGCCGGCCAGGCTGATCGGCTTCGGCATGCGCCGGGCCCGGCTCGAGCGCCCCGAGGCTGCGCCGGCGGGGGTTCGCCGTTGATCCGGATCGCACGTGCGGCGCTGCTGCTCGCGCTGGTCGCGGCGTGCTCGCGTCCGGCGCCCCCGCCTGCGTCTCCGAGCAACGCGCAGTTCGAGGAGAAGCAGGTCTGGCGGTACAAGACGCGTCCGGGAGAAGAGAAGTCCAGGCTTCTCATCGGCCGGATCGAATCCGACGCGACGGCCGGGCTGATCATCCATATCAAGGTCGTCGGCGTCTCGGTGAAGAACCCGGGGGCGCCCTCCGGCCGGACGACCGAGCTGCCGCACATCCCGATCTCCCTGTCGGCCCTTGCCAGCAGCGTGCTGGAGCGCAGCGACGATGCGGTCAGCCTCGATGGATTCGACGAGGGGTACGAAGCATGGAAAAAGGCCGAGGGCGGCGTCTTCATGGTGCCGGTCTCCGACGTCATCGGCTTCGTCGAGAAATCGATGATCGAGGCGGCGAGCCATCCACCCCAGAAGGACTCCGGCGGCTGAGACCGGCCGAGCCGGGACGCACCTGAACGAGCGGGAGGCGGCACGATGAGACAACGGACGAGAGCGCGACAGGCCCTGCGGTGTCTGGCGATCCTGGCGGGAGGTCTGACGCTCGCCCCGTTCCTCCGGGCGGGCTCGGGCGGGGACGCGCGCGGCGAGGTGGCGGCGGCCCTGCAGGAATACGTGCGCCTGGTGAAGGCGACCGATGCGGCCGGCCTCTCCGCGTTCTACGCCGCGGACGGAGAGCTGCTCGAGCCGGGCATGGAGGCCCTGAAAGGACCCGAAGCGATCCGGAAGTTCCTCGAATCCTTCGGCACCATCCCGATCGAGTCGTCCTCGATGGATCCGGAAGCCACCGAAATTTACGGGGACCAGGCGTTCCAGTGGGGCCGCTACGCGCAACGCGTGGCGCCGCCCGGCAAGCCCGCGGCCGACTATCGCGGTCGCTTCGTGGTGCAATGGTCACGTCAGACGACCGGGAAGTGGCTCATCCGCCGTCTGCTCGTCCAGCCCTCGCCGAACAGACAGGGTGGATGAATGTGATGGTCGCTCCCGCGGACGTCCTCTCGACCCTCTGGATCGTCTGGATACTCAGCTGGCTCATCGCCACGCGCTGGACCGCCGCGAACGTCGCGAAGGAGTCGGCCGGCGAGCGGCTGCGCTACGGAGTCTTCCTCTGGGCGGGGGGCTTCCTGCTCTTCTTCCGCCCCACGGCGCGCGGACCGCTCCTGCGCCCGCTCTTCCCGATGCCCCTGTGGCTCGCCTGGGCGAGCGTCTTGGTGGCCGGTCTTGGATTCGGGATCACCTGGTGGGCCCGCATCCACCTGGGCCGGCTCTGGAGCAGCGCGGTCACCCTGAAAGAGGGTCACACGATCGTTCGCACCGGACCCTACGCCCTGACCCGGCACCCGATCTACACCGGCCTCCTTCTCGCGCTCACGGCCACGGCTTTCCTCCGCGACATCGCCGCCTCCTTCGGGGGATTGGCGCTGGTGGCGACCGGCATCGTGCTCAAGCTGCGTCAGGAAGAGAGCCTTCTCGCCTCCCACTTCGGAAGCGCCTATCGCGATTACCAGGCGCAGGTCCCGGCGCTGATTCCAAGGATCTGGTGATGAGCCGCGCCGGGACCACGCAACGGCGGCTCCGATCGGGTGGTCCGATGCGGCGGCTGGCGGCGCTCTCGTTCGTCTCCGTGGCGCTCGGCGGCACACTCCTCGCGCCTCTCCGCGCCGACGATCCGGCCAAAGTCCCGCCGGGCACGCGCATCCCGCTGGGCCCGTCCGGAAGTCTGGAGCTGACGGTGCCGACCTCCTGGACGTTCCAGGCGCGTCATCCCACCGGCTCGGATCTGCCGATTCTCGACTTCACTTCGAAGGACGACTCGGACTTCCGTCTCACGATCACTCCCGCGGTCTCCTCCAGTGGAGACCCGGGGTTCACGGATCCGAGGAATGTCCGCGCCGTCGTCGAGAAGCGCGCCGCGGCGCCGAAGGGAAGCGCGGGTGGCTCCGGTCGGCCGGTCGTCGAGATTCGGGGTCCGACCGCGCTGGGATACATCTACTCCGAGTCTCCCGAGGGAGCTCCGCCATCGGAGGGCGCCTCGCGAACGACCGGCATCGTCATCACCGGTCCGCTGCTGCTCTCGATCGACATGCGCAGCCGCGAGGCGCGCTCCTCCTCGGCCGAGATGGGGCTCGCGATGATGGAGGGCGCGCGTCACCTTCCGGCTCCATCACCGTCCATGATGATCTCGCCGGGAGAGCTTCGTAGCGCGTTGATGGTCAACCCCAAGGAGGAGATTTCGTTCCTCGTCCCGAAAGGCTGGGTGGCCGACGGGGCGGCGCCCATGGGAATCAAGCACGAGCCGACGGGCGCGACGTTCGCCGTCTCTTTCGACGAGCTCGTCCCGCTGGTGGGTGACCTTCTCCGTGTGCAGGGGAAGAACGTCGCGCCCGACTCGGACATGGCGTTTGACATGCATCGGAGCAGTCTGCGAGACAGTCTCGGCTCGGACTACACGACGATCCGCGAAGGCCGCCGACGGATCGGCGGGGTGCTGTTCCGCGAGCTGGTCGTGGAGACAGCTCCGAAGGCGGGAGCGCCACGACAGGTGCGGGATTTCGTCGCATGGTATCGATCGCATGCGTACGTTGTGCGCTGGACGGTGCCAGCCGCCGCGGCGGCGGGCTCGGAGCGGGACCTCGACGAGATTCTGTCCTCGCTGAACCTGAAGGCACGCGGCTGATGCATCGAGAGCCACGCTGTCTCTACCTGACGGCCGCCCTGCTCGCCGGCGGCCCCGGGGATCACTCCATCGCGCGCAGGATCCGCGACCGGGAGCTGTTCGCGTAGCGGGCGGAGAAAGACATCGACCGGTGGCGACGAAGCCGTTCGAGACGATTGAAGTCCGGGCCCGCCCGGCCTGGCGGAGATGGTTGAGCGCCCACCACGCCACCAAGGCCGCGATCTGGCTCGTCTTCTGCAAGGGGCTGGCCAGCCCGACGACGCTCTCTTACGACGATGCGGTCGAGGAAGCGCTGTGCTTCGGCTGGGTCGACAGCCTCATCCGGCGCATCGACGAGACGCGCTACGCCCGGAAGTTCACGCCGCGGAAGACGGACAGCAAGTGGTCGACGTCGAATCGACGGCGGTATGCCGATCTCGAGAGGCGCGGGCTGCTCGCGCCCCCGGGACTGGAGCGCCGGCCGACGCTTCGGAGCGGCGATGCGCCACGCCCGTCGGTCTCGCGGATCCCTTTCGATATCGAGCGGACGTTGAAGAGCAGGCCGGCGGCCTGGACGCATTTCGAGCGGCTGGCTCCATCCTATCGGCGGGCGTACATCGCCTGGATCGGCGCGGCCCGACGAGCCGCGACGAGGCGACGGCGTCTCCGGGAGGCCTTGCGGCTGCTGGCCGCAGGCCGGAGGCTCGGGTTGAAGTAGAATGCGAGCAACGATCGACCGCGAAGGTCCGTTGCTGCATTGCCGCCACATAGGACGTCCCGGAGGCCGGGCGAGGCCTCTCCACCGGAGGAGGACCGATGCGACCACTGGCATGGCTCATGAGCCTGGCCCTCGCGACCGCACCCGTCGCCGCCGAGCCGGGAGCGTGCGTCTCGAGCACGGGTCGAAGCGTCAGCGTGCATGGCGCAGGGACGATCTCGCTCTCTCCCGATCGAGTCTCCTTCACGGTCGGCGTCGAGACCCGCAACGCCTCCGTCGCCGAGGGCTATCGAGCCAACCGTGCCCGGGTCGGCGAGGTCATCGCGGCCCTGAAGCAGAAAGGGGTCAAGGCGGACGAGATGCAGACCTCTTATTTCGAGATCACCACCCTCGTGCCGCAGAAAGGGCAGCCGCGCCTCTTCAAGGTCGAGAGCACCGTGGCGGTGACGCGCGCCGACCCGTCGTCCGTCGGCGACCTCCTGCAGGCCGCGGTGAGCGCCGGCGCCAATCAGGCCGGGGGTCTGCGATTCTTCGTGGGCGACCCGGCGCAGACGCGGCGACGCGGTCTCGAGCTGGCCTTCCAGGACGCCCGTTCGAAAGCCGAAGCGCTCGCCGCGCTTGCCCGGAAGACCCTGGGCGACGTGCTCTGCATCGCTGACGAGACCGAGTATTCCGACAAGGAGGTGCTGGGCCGTCTTCGATCCCTCGGCTATGTCGGTTCCGGTGGCTTCGAGACGGGGACCGAGGAGCTGGCGTTCAACGTCTCGGCGGTCTTCGAGCTCAAGTAGCTGCTGCGATGGATCCTTCGGTCATCAGCCGCACGGCGACGGATCAGGATCTCGAGGCGGTCACCGAGACCTTGACTCTGGCGTTCGCCGACGATCCTGTGTGGGGCGGGTGGGCGTTCCCCGACCGCAGCCGGGCGGACGCGCAGCGGCGCATCATCTTCGGCCTGTGGCTCGAGAGCGTGCTGCGGCTGGGGTGGATTCGCGTGACCCCGACGTGCGAGGCGGTCGCGGCCTGGGTCCCGCCCGGGCAGGTCGAAATCACCGCAGACGAGAAGCAGCGGATCGCCTCGGCGGCGGAGAGGCTGCTCGGCGATCATGCCGGGGTGTTCCAGGAGGGGGCCGACCTGTTCGAGGCGACCCATCCGAAGAAGCCTCATTACTACCTGGGCCTGCTCGGGACGCGCCCGGATCACCGGGGAAAGGGTCTCGGCATGGCACTTCTCCGGGAGAACCTCGCCCGCATCGACACGGAAGCGATGCCGGCCTACCTGGAGTCGACGAATCCCGTCAACCTGTTCCGGTACGAGCGTCTGGGCTTCGCGCGCGTCGGCGGGTTCACGCTTCCGGGCGGACCGACGGTCGACACGATGTGGCGCGAGGCGCCCCTTGCCAGGACGCACGGACGCGCGGGACAATCGACGCCGGAAAGGAGTCCCCTGAGTGGATGACCAGGCGGCCACGGGCCGGCGGAAAGCCCTCCTGATTCTGGCCCTGCTCGTCGTCGTCATCCTGGCGACGCAGACCGGGGCTCTCCTCTGGTTCGCGACGTCGTTCATGAGGGCGGTACCCGACCTGGGGGACACGCTCGACAATTACATCGAGTCCCAGATCGACGCCGGCTTCGAGGACCCGCCGCTGCGCGGTGACGATCCTCTCCTGCGCAGCCGGAAGGTGCTCCTGTTCCAGGACGTCAACTCGCGCACGGCCAAGGAGGTCAGCGCGCGGCTCATGTACCTGGACGCCATCGACCCGAAGAAGCCGATCGATCTCTACATCTCGACGCAGGGCGGCTGGACCGACAACGCCTTCACGATCATCGACACGATCCGGACGATCTCCGCGCCGGTCAACACCTGGGCCCTCGGCGGATGCTATTCCGCGGGCGCGCTGATTCTGGTGACGGCGACCGGCCGGCGCTACGCCACCGAGGACGCCATTTTGATGGTGCACGCGAATCTCGAGAAGCCGGCCGGCGATCATTCCTACCCGAGCCTGTCGCTCCAGCGCTACGAGGACGTGTGGAAGCAGAACGCGTCGCTCCCCGCCTCGTGGTACCCGATGACGACCGACGAGGAGCACTATCTCAGTCCCGAGGACGCCCTGCAGTTCCATGTCGTCGACGAAATCGTCCCGGTCGGGCGCTCCGGCCGGGCGGGCGGCCGCGCTCCGGCGGGAAGCCGGCCGCTCCATCGGGGGCACCGTTGAGCGCTGCGACGGCCCCATGGGAGAGACCGTGCAAGTACTCTCGAAGGGAAAGGCGCCGCGTTACCGCAAGCCGGAAGGCGTGACCTCGTACCTTCTCGCGTCACCCCGGACCAGCCACGCCAAGCATCTGACCACGACCGTGGTGCTGGTCGATCCGAACGGCGAGCAGCCGGTCCACAAGCACGCGCCGGAGCAGGTGTACTTCGTGCTGGAAGGCTCCGGTCTGATGACGGTGGGGACCGAAACGCAGGAGGCGGGACCGGGCGACTGCGTCTTCGTCCCCTCCGACACGCCGCACGGAGTCCGGAACACGGGCCAGGAGATCCTGCGCTACTTCAGCGCCGCCGCCCCGGCGTTCGAGACCAGCGATCTCCTCGCTCTGTGGCCGCTGGCCAGCGAAAGCGAGGAGACCGGCAAGGACGATTGACGGACGACGTCGCGGCGGACCAGGCCGCGCTGATCCCAGCGGCGCTCGCCATCCGGAGCCCCTCACTCGGCACCGGCGCGGAGCAGGCGGCGCACCTCGTTCCGGGTCAGGTCGCGGCGGGCGGCGCCCGAGGGATGGAGCACCCTCTCGATCGCGTTCAGATAGAGGTGGAACACTTCGTTGTAGTCCGCCACGCGGTAGCTCACGATGGAGGAGAGAGGAGGATCGGCTCGACGAAATTCGGTCACCTTCCCACGCTCTGCCGTGGTGTGTCCGTGATTCGGCATATGGCCTCCCGGCCCTTTCGGGCCTGCACTCGGGTGGAAGCGCTGAGCTGATGGGGCGCACTCTAGCCCGGATTTCTCACCATAGACGTTGAAAGGGCTGTTCCCTTTCAGGCAT
>CAYLND010000117.1:0-11607 GCA_964384905.1 uncultured Acidobacteriota bacterium | reverse complement strand
CCGAGCCGGCCGCGGTCGTCCGGGCGCCGCCCGCGCCCGGAGCGCCCCCGGCCCTCGCCTCCCGCACGCGCAGGACCCAGAGCGCCAGGAACATCTGGATGTAGACCGCGGAGAAGACCCACATCTCGACGACGGCGAGCGTCTCGACCGACAGGCCGATCAGGACGGCGTAAAAGACAGCCGTGGCCAGGAGCGACACCCACGGCGTGCCGTGCACGCGGTGCGTGCGCGCGAACACCTTGGGCAGGTAGCCGTCCTCGGCCATGGTGAACGGCACGCGCGAGTAAGCGAGCAGGTTGGTGTTCGACAGCGCCACGTTCGCGACGATGCCGGCGGCGCCGATCCAGAGGGCGAGAGTCTGGCCGCCGATGATCCGGCCGATGTCGGTGAACGAGCCGGCCGAGAGCGTCGTCCAGTCGGGGGCGACCGCGAGGCCGATGAGCAGGGGCAGGAAGTAGGTCGGGATGGTGATCGCGATCGCCAGCAGGATGGCGCGGATGTAGTTGCGGCGCGGGTCCTCGACCTCCTCGGCGGCGGTCGACAGCGATTCGTAGCCGGAGTAGTTCCACATCATGAAGAGCATGCCGACGCCGAACGCCTTGAGCAGCCCCTTGTCGGGGGGCGTGACCGGCGCGAACGGGTTGTGGTGCCAGTGGAAGAACCCGAGGGCGCACATGATCGCGAACGGCGCGAGCAGGAAGACGTTGAACAGGAGGGTGGACCAGCCGACGACCTCGATGCCGCGCACGTTGATCCAGGTGCTGAAGGCGATGACGAGCAGAGGAATGACGTAGCGCGCCGCCGGCTGCCAGGCCGCGGGCACGAAGTCGTGGCTGTACTCCGCGACCAGAACGACGTAGAGCGCGCCGTCGAAGAACGCCCCGATCCAGGACCACCAGCCGCACTGGAAGCCCCAGTAGTCTCCGAACACGATCCGCACCCAGCGGTAGTAGCCGCCCTCGACCGGGTAGCGGCTGCTCAGCTCGCCCGAGGCGAGACCGAGCGGCAGGCCGTAGAAGATCGGCATTAACAAGATGAGCAGAAGCGTCAGGCCGGGGCCGCTGGTGGGGACGATCTCTTCGATTCCGGCGGGTCCGGCGGAGGACAGGCAGTAGATGACGCCGAGGAGTGGGAGGAAGCGAAGGCCGCGCCGGGCATGCGCGACCGGGCGGCGGAGGGGTTCCGGGGAGGCCGTCCGCCTCGGGGCGTTCGCCGGGCCCGGAGGCTCGTAGACGGCCGTCAAGACACGTCGCTCACGCGGCCGACTCGGCGCACGCCTTGTCGGCGGCGGCCAGGATGCGCTTCAGCTCGCGGTCGACGTCGGGCGGCAGGGGGTCGGGGTCGGGCAGGGCGAGCAGGCGATCGACTTCGGCGCGCGCCGTCTCGATCTCGTCGTGCCCCTCCGCGAAGAACTTGTCGTAGGTGCTGCGGTACGAGAACTTCGGGAAGAACACCGCGCCCGTCCTGAGACCCTGCAGCGTCTCCTTGAAACCGAGGAAGTGCTGGCCGGGGCCGGCCTTCTCGATGAGATGCACCATCAGCGTGTCGTCGTTGACCGCGACGCCCTCGCGGATGCGCTTCACCATGCGGGCGATCTCGGCCTCGACGATCATCTGCGTCAGCGACATCGTGTTGTTGTCGTCCAGGACGCCGATGCCGACCAGCAGGTCGGCGCCCGACAGCGCCGCGGCCATGCCGGTGTGCATCGACTCGTAGGCGGCCTGGATGCCGGGGATCTTGGCGTCGGAGTTCAGCCCGACGCCGAGCGCCGGTACGTTGTAGTGCTTCGCCATCTGCCCGAGGATCAGGTTGAACAGCGGGATCTCCGGGCTGCCGCACACCGCCATCCCGGAGCGCATGTCGAGCACCTCGGGGCCGAGCGGATAGATCAGCGGGCAGCCCGGCGCGGCGGTCTGGAACAGGACGACGCCCGACAGGAACTCGATCAGGCTCATCAGACAGGTGCCGGGGACGGTGACCGGGGCGGTGGCGCCGGTGAGCGGCATCGGCCAGATGACGATCGGGATGCCGGCGCGCGCCAGGTCGATCGACAGGTCGGCCATCTTGGGCTCGTGCTGCAGAGGCGACACGGTGCAGGCGACGACCGAGAACGGCGGGCGCCGCTTCAATTCCTCGCGGCTGCCGCAGATGACCTGGAGCATCTCGAGGGCGAACGGCACGTGCTCGGGAAGCTGGATCTCGTGCTGGATGTGCTTGGTGGTCATCGCCAGCGAGTGGTACATCTCGTGCAGCACGCGGCTCGGCCCCGGCACGTCGAACGGCACCACCATCGGCCAGATGTAATCGACCACGTCGAGATGGTGCCCGACCTTGGTCGAGTCGCGCAGGTCCTGCACCGTTCCCTGGCGTCGCTCTCCCGTCTTGTAATCCTGCGTGAACGTCCCCTGGCCGTTCGTCGTGATCTTGAGACGGGCGCCGTCGGTCCGGAGGTCGTGCTTCGGGTCGCGCCCGGCCAGCGTGATGACGCGCGGCGTCGTCTTCAGGCAGCGCTCGACGAGATCCGGCTGGATCCAGGCGATCCCCTTGTCGTGGTCCACCTTCTGCCCGTGCTCGGCGAGCAGGTCGAGGGCGCGCCGGCTCTCGTACTTGATGCCGACCTTCGCGAGGACGTCGAGCGCCCGCGCGTGCATCAGGGCGACTTCCTCGTCGCTGAGAATTCTCACCTGGGGGATCATGAAGGCCTCCGAAGGCGACCCATCTTACCGCCGCGCCGCTCCACGCCGCCGCGACGATGGTGACGTGGCATAAATTATCCACGCCCTTGGCCACCCGGCGCAAGGATTTTCGGCTCGCGGCGTTCGCCGCTGATGCCGTAACGGCTTGGATTCCACGCGGATCGGCGCTTTTTGAAGCCGTAACAGCAAAGGCGGCGTTTGACGCGCTCGCGGCGCGCGGACCCTGTGCTAGATTGTCACCTCAGCATCGAAGGCATGTTGCCGGACATGAAACGCCGCAGGAGGTGACGCATGACCCAGGCGCGCTATGACGCCATTGTCGTGGGCGGGGGGCACAACGGTCTGATTGCCGCGGGCTATCTCGCGAAGGAGCGCCTGAAGGTGCTGGTGCTCGAGCGGCGGCCGATCGTCGGCGGCGCCTGCGTCACGGAAGAGATCATCCCCGGCTACCGCGTCACCCGGACTTCATACGTCTGCAGTCTTCTTCTTCCCGAGGTCATCCGCGATTTCCGCATGAAGGACTACGGCTTCCTGACCCTGGTCCCCGAGCCGCACTCGATCTATCCCTACCCCGACGGCAAGTACATGCTGTGGTACGCCGACGAGGAGAAGACCAAGCGCGAGATCGCCAAGTTCTCGCAGCGCGACGCCGAGGCGTACGGCCGCTTCCAGACCGAGCTGCTCGAGCTGCAGACGTTCGTCGACGAGATCCTGCGCACCACCCCGCCGATGTTCCCGCCCCGCGGCATCCGCGAGCTGCTGGAGTTCGGCAAGCTGGGCCGCAAGATGCTGAAGCTGGGCGACAGGAAACTGAAGCTGTTCCTGGAGCTGATGACCGCGTCGTGCTCGGATTATCTGTCGAAGCGCTTCGAGTCGGACCGCGTCATGGCGGCCCAGTCGATCAACGGCCTCATCGGCACCTGCGTCGGCCCGATGTCGCCCGGCTCGGCGGCGGTCATGCTGCACCACTCGATCGGCAGCAGCATCGAGGGGCAGCCGGGCGCCTGGGGGTACGTCAAGGGGGGCATGAGCGGCATCGCCAACGCGCTCCTGCGCTCGGTGCAGGACATGGGGGTCGAGGTGAAGACGAACGCCGAGGTGGCGCGCTTCATCGTCGAAGGCGGCGTCTGCCGCGGCGTCTGCCTGGCGAACGGCGACGAGTACCGCGCGCGCATGGTGGCCAGCAACCTCGACCCGCGCCGCACCTTCCTGCGTCTGTGCGAGAAGGGGACGCTGCCGGAGGACTTCACCGACGCGATCAAGAGCTTCCGCGTCCAGGGATCGTCGATCAAGGTGAACTGCGCCCTCTCCGAGCTGCCGAACTGGACCTGCATCCCCGGCCAGGACCCGAAGGCCCCGCACCAGCAGGCGATGTTCGAGATCGCCCCGTCGGTCGAGTACCTCGAGCGCGCGTACGACGATCTCAAGTACGGCCGCCCGTCGGTGCGCCCGATGATCGACGGCAACATCGCCTCGACCATGGACGACACCCTCTGCCCGAAGGGGCACCACGTCATGTCGCTGTTCGTGCAGTACGGCCCGTACCACCTGAAGGAAGGGACCTGGCCGGAGATCCGCGAGAAGGTGGGCGACCAGATCATCGACACGCTGTCGGAGTACGCCCCGAACATCAAGAAGGCGATCATCGCGCGCGAAGTCCTGAGCCCGTGGGACCTCGAGCAGATCTTCGGTCTCACCGAGGGCAACATCTTCCACGGCGAGATGACCCCCGACCAGCTCTTCTTCCTGCGCCCGGCGGCGCGCTGGGCCCAGTACCGCACGCCGATCCGCGGTCTCTACCTGTGCGGCTCCGGCGCCCACCCCGGCGGCGGCGTCATGGGCGCGCCGGGCAGGAACGCGGCGCGCGAGATCCTGAAAGACGTCCGGCGCTGAGCGCGGCCGCCCTATCCTTCTTTGATCCGCACCGGCTCCTTCGGCGCCACCTTCTTGTAGGCCGGGCGCGCCATGGCGCGCGTCACCCAGTCGCCGATCTTCGGATACTTCGGGTCGGGCAGGACGCCGAGCACCTGCAGCGACATGGTGAACGACGGGATGACCGCGGCGTCGGCCAGAGAGAAGATCTCGCCGCCCAGCCAGGCGCGCCCCTTCAGCTCCTGCTCGTAGCGCTGCAGCTGCTCGTGCAGCCTCATGCGCGACTCCTCCAGGAG
This sequence comes from uncultured Acidobacteriota bacterium, assembly GCA_964384905.1. Classification (GTDB taxonomy): domain Bacteria; phylum Acidobacteriota; class Polarisedimenticolia; order Gp22-AA2; family Gp22-AA2; genus Gp22-AA3. The sequence goes on along the minus strand of CAYLND010000117.1, from coordinate 6,743 downwards.
CTTGTGGTCGACCTTGTCGGCCTTCTTGCGGACGAGCGTGGGCGGCTGGTAGTCGAACTGCGCGTTGGTGAAGTCGCGCTGCGCCGGATAGAAGTACTGGTCGAACGTGTCCTCGATCATCCGCACGCGGGCCCGCTCGACCGGATCCTTCGGAAGCATCGCCGGCTTCGGGTAGGCCTCCTCGAGGTACTCGTTGATCACGGTCGATTCGTAGATCGTCCGCCCGTCCTCCAATTGCAGCACCGGCGTCTTGCGGTACGGGTTGAGCCGCGCGAACGCGGGGTCCTCGTTCTTGTTCTCCGGGGCGATCACTTCGTACGGCACGTTCTTCTCGGCCAGGGCGACGCGCACCTTCCAGCCGAACGGCGAGCGCTCGAACGCGTACAGCTTGAGCATCGTGGCCTCCTCGAGTGGCGATGGAACGGTGCGATCGTATCACCCGCCGCGGGCCGGCGCCCACCCGCGTCGCGCGGAATCGCGCGGCGAGCCGCCTCAGCCCCGGCCGATGTCGCGCAGGATCTCGTGGGCGGAGTTCCAGCCGCAGGCGCCCCAGACGCCGCCGCCAGGGTGCGAGCCGGCGCCGCAGAGATAGAGGTTCTTCACGGGAGTGCGGTAGTCGGCGAAGCCGGCCGCCGGCCGGAAGGTGAAGAGCTGATCGGGCGTCATGGCGCCGTGATAGATGTTGCCGCCCGACAGCCCGAAGATGGTCTCGAGATCCTCGGGCGTGTAGACGTGGCGGGCGACGACCGCCTTCGGAACGTTCGGGGCGTAGCGCGCGATCTCGGCGACGACGCGGTCGGCGACGGTCTCCTTCTGGCGCTCCCAGGTGCCGGCCGCGAGGTGGCGCGGGCCGTACTGCACGAAGCAGGTCATGATCTGCCGCCCGGGCGGCGCGCAGGACGGGTCGAGCACCGAGTGGATGCACGCCTCGACCGTCGGGCGCTCCGAGAACGCGCCGCGCTTGCAGTCGTCCCAGGCGCGCTCGATGAAATCGACGCTCGGGCAGAAGTTGAGGAGGCCGCGGTGCTGCGGGCCGGGCGTCCGGCCCGGCATCGCCGTGAAATCGGGCAGCTCCGACAGCGCCAGGTGCACCTTGAGCGACGCGCCCAGGTCCTTGAATCCCTGCATCTGCTTCACGAACGCGCCGGGCAGCGCGCTCTCGGGGAGCATCTCGAGGAAGGTGCGGCGCGGCGTGGCGTTGCTGACCACGACGTCGGCCTGGACGACCTCGCCGTCGGCCAGACGGACGCCGGCGGCGCGGCCGGCGTCGTCCAGCTCGATCGCCCCGACCGGCGACTCGGTCCTGATGGTCACGCCGCGCTCGCGCGCCGCGGCGGCGAGCGCCTGCGTGATCGCACCCATGCCGCCGACCACCACGCCCCAGACGCCGGTGGCGCCGTCGACGCCGCCGAACACGTCGTGCAGCAGCAGGAACGCGGTGCCCGGCTGGTGCACGCCGCCGTAGGCTCCGATCACCGCCTGCGAGCACAGGAACGCCTTCAACTCGTCCGACTCGAACCAGGCGTCGAGGACGTCGGCGATGCCGAGGCTGGCGAGCTGCACGAGCGCCTGCAGATCGGGCCCCGCCAGCCGCCGCGCCGCCAGCCCCATGCGCAGCAGGTCCCACAGATCGCGCGGCGCCCTTCCGTCGACGCGCGGCGGCGCTTTCAGCAGGAGGGGCTTCACGAACGCGCCGACGCGCTCGAGCATGGCGTGGAACTCGTGATAGCGGTCGGCGTCCCGCCGAGAGAATTTGGCGATCTCCCGCACGTCGCGATCGTCGCCGTGCAGCATGAGGGTGCGGCCGTCGGGGTACGGCACGAAGAAGGCGGGGTCCTGCCGGATGACCTTGTAGCCGTGGCGCGGCAGGTCGAAGCGCTTCACCGCCTGCGGCAGCAGCAGGGTGCTGACGTACGAGGTCGACGACACCTTGTAGCCGGGGAACAGCTCCTCGGACACGCAGGCGCCGCCGACGATGGCGCGCGCTTCGAGCACGGTGACCCGGTGCCCGCCCTCGGCGAGCAGGTTCGCGGCCACCAGGCCGTTGTGGCCCGCGCCGATGATCGCGACGCGCTTGCCGCCCGCCGTCTTCGCCGTCACGTCCCCCTCGCCATCTCTTCGAGTCGCGCCCGGCAGCCCGCCGGGTCGTGGCCGATCAGCCAGTCCTTGCGCCCTCAGCCGACCGCCATGAAGTAGCGCCAGGCGTCGTCCTGATCCTGCCAGCCGAGCAGGTGCAGCCGGTGCGCCACGCACCAGCGCGCCGCCTCGTCGATCGCCGCGCGCGCGCCGGCGCGCTCGATGCCGGCGCGCCGCGCGATCTCGGCCTCCCCGAGCCCGTGGTCCCACCCGAGAAGGAGACGCGCGCCGTCGAGGAAGCACCGCAGGACGCGCGCCCAGGCGCCGCCGGCCCGGTGCGCGCGATCGAGATCGTCGATCTCGCGCGGCGACAGATAATCGATCATCGAGCCTCCGCTTCCGCGGCTCGTCCACCCGCCGGAACGCTCTTAGGGACCGAACTCCCAGGTGAGACCGAACACAGGAAGCTGGCGCAGCCAGTAGCCGTCGTGACGCTCGACGGAGACCGTCCCGTCGGGCCGCGGGACGTAGCCGAATTCCTTCACGCAGCAGACATTCTCACGGCCGTACAGGTTGGTCACTTCGAGGAAGGCGCTGAGCGTGCCGTGCCTCAGAGCGAACTTGCGCCGGACTTCGAGATCGAGCCGGTGATAGGGGGGAAAGCGTATGTCGTTGCGCGGCCCCAGGATCGGCTGAATCGTCGTAGAGCCGTCGGCGTTCCGGACCATCCCGGCGCGGACGTCGGTCGTCGGCCAGCCCGTGTGATACTGGCCGGCGAGGGTGAACTCCCACCGGCTCGCCCGGCGATAGTGCACCGCGAAGTTGAGCGTCTGTCTCTGGTCCTGGCTGCGCGGCACCATCACGCCGTCGATCTCGTCCTCGGCCGCGGCCAGGGCGTAGCCGGCCCACCAGCTCCAGGCCCGCCCGGCGTCTCTCGACAGCGTCAGCTCGACGCCGCGCGCGTCGGAGCGCGCCGGGGCGACGCGCACCCGGTCGGGCTCGATCTCGGGGAAAATGACCACGGGGTCGAACAGGTTCTCGTAGCGCGGGCGCAGCCGGCCCATCTCCTTGTCGTACACGCCAACGCCGAGGCTCCAGCCGCCGTCGAAAGCGTGATCGAAGTTGAGCGAGCGGATCTCGGCGCGCTCGGCCCGGAAGGCGTCGCGCACGCCGTCCTCGACCTGGATCTCCTGCGGCCCCTGCGGCTGGTAGAAGCGTCCCCAGCCGAGACGCAGGGCGCTGCGCGACCCGATGGCGTACAGCAGGTTGACGCGCGGGCTCACCTCGCTCTCCTGGGTGAGCGTCTGCCGATCCCATCGGGCGCCGATCTCGAGCGTGAGCGGCGACAGCGGCCGCAGCCGCCCGCTGACGTAGGTCCCGAAATCGGTGCCGACCGCGCGGAACTGCAGCGCCCGGTCGGTGACGACGGGATTTCCGCCCGTGAACAGCGGGTCGACCATCTGCGCGTGGCTCGTGTAGTCGTACAGCGCGTCGACCCGCTTCGCGGCGAAACCCCATCCGAGCGAGGCCCGCTCGGTGCCCTGGAACAGCCAGTCCTGCCGCACGGAGCTGGACGTGAACGAGCGCGCGTCGCCGACGCCGGCCGCCGACCCGCTGCCGTCCGCGAAGCCGCCGCTCCGGTCGCGCCGGACGTCCCCGAACGACAGGAGCGTGGTCGAGACGAGACGCGAGGTCCAGGCGGTCTTCAGGGTGAGCCAGGCGTACCGGCTGTCCCCAGTCGCGTCCACCCGCCCGTGATCGGGCGCCGCCTCGGCGTTGACGGCGTCGCGCGCCATCAGGACGTGGCCGGACATCACGGTGCCGTTCGCGAGCGTCGTCTCCAGCTTGCCGAGCAGGTCGTAGTAGGTCGGATTGAGCCCCTCCCCTCCCGGGTCGACCATGTCGACGACCGCGTCGGGCCGCCAGGCGCGCGTCGACACGAGCCACCCTCCGTCCCGGCCGGCGAAGCCGCCCTGCGTCAGGTAGCTCGAGTTGACCGAGGTCAGCGCGAGGGAGGAGGAAGGCGCACCCGCCGGCCGCTTCGACGACAGATCGACGACGCCGCCCATGCGGCCGCCGTACTCGGCGGGGAACCCGCCGCTCAGGACCTCGATGCCGCCCAGCGCGTTCGAATCGATGATCGAGGAGAACCCGAGGAGGTCCTTGAGGTGGAGCGGGTCGTCGATCACCAGTCCGTCGAGGACGAACTGGGTGTCGCCCACCTCGCTGCCCCTGATCCGGAAGGCGGCCGACTTGTCCCCCGCCGACACTCCCGGCAGCCGGGCGATGATCCGGTTGGGGTCCTCGCCGATTTGCGGCGTCTTCTGGATCGCGTCCGCAGCGATGGACTGCCTCGGCTCGGGCTGGCTTGACAGCGCCTCCGGGATGGTCGATCGGACCTCGACCTTCTCGCGCAGGGTGGGAGCGCGCGGGGTGCCGGCTCCGGCGTCTTCGCCGTCCGGCCCGGGGCCCGCCGATCGGACGATCAGCACCGTCCCCGCGGGGCCGTCGCGCGCTTCCAGCCCGAACGGGGCGAGCACATGATCGAGAAGACGGCGCGGCGGGCCGGCCGGCGGCTCGACCGTAATCGTCAGGTCGGGCCGGACCAGGTCGCTACTATAGATGATGGAGAGACCGCCGGCGCGCAGGTCGTCGATGACCTCGACCAGCCTGCGGCGGGCGTACCCCTTCGAGTCGCCACCGTAGGCCGCCGGCAGGACGACCGCCCACACCAGGGCCGCGCACAGGAACGAATGGACCGGCCGGGCCGCCTTCGACGCATCCGACATGAATTGGTGAAGTTTACAGCGAACCAGGACTGCGTCAAGGGATCTATGGAGGGGTCGGCGGTGCCGAAGCGGGGCCTCACAACGCCCCGGCGGCACCGGGCTGGCGCTCGAGCGTCAGCGTGCCGTCCGAGAGGCGATGGGCGAATCCGCAGGTCGGCAGGACCGCCGCCGGCGTCTCGTCGGGGCGGATGCCGGCCACCGACCCGTGCAGGACGATGCTGGAGGCCCGTCCGGCCATGGAGCGATCGGCGAACTCGACCCGCCAGCCGGTCTCCCGGGCGAGCCAGTCGAGATAGCGCGCCAGCGTGCTCCCCTCCAGCTCGAAGGGCGGGGCGATGGCGAGCACCCAGTCCCAGTCGGGGCCCTGCATCGGCACAGCCCCGGTCTCGACCGCGCCTCCAGGACGGACCAGGAGGCGCGTCCCCGCGGGAGCGCTGAACGTGCGATCGTCGCGCACGAGCATGGCGATCCCGTCGCGCACGCTCAGCCGCAGCTCGTCGCCCTGCATGCGCACCTCGAACTGCGTGCCGATGTCGCGGACGAGACCCAGGTCGGTCTTGATCTCGAGGGCGCCCTGCCGCTTGCGCCCCGGACCGCTGTCGATGTAGAGGGCGCCCCGATCGAGGCGCAGGACAGGCCCCGACAGGAGACGCACGTGCGTGTCGGAGTCGAGCCGCACCGTCACTCCGTCCGCGAGCGCGAGGGCGGCCCGCCCGTCGGCGCCGGTCTCCAGACCGCTCCCCGGCTTCAGGGTCAGACCGAGGGTCACCGCGCCGCCGTCCGAGGCGTGCAGCGAGCCGACCGCCCGCAGGAGAGTGGCGATCGGGCCGTCGGAGACCGGCAGCGGGCGGGACGGGCGCCACCAGCCGTACCCCACGGCCAGAACCAGCGCCGCGGCGGCCGCCAGCGCGGCCGCCCTGAAGACGAACCGCCGCCGCCGGACCCCGCGGACCTCCTTCCGCCAGACCGTCCTGACCTCGGCGCGGACGCGCCCGGTCCTTTTCTGGGCGGCCGCCTCCCGGGGGCCGGCCAGGCGCAAGAGACAGGCCATGACTTCGTCCTCGGGCGGCTGTTCGGGCGGAACCGGCGGGCGGGCGCGCTCGCTCGTCATAGTCCGGATCCTCCGACGGTCGAGACCGCCGCGCGGAACGCCTGGCGGGCCCTGGTCAGGAGCGATTCGACCGCCTTGGCGCTCGAGCGCAGCCGCGCGGCGATCTCGGCGACCGACAGTCCGTGGATGTACTTCCATTCGAGGACGTCGCCGTACTTGGCCGGCAGGTCGTCGAGCGTCGCCTGCACCACGCGCACGATCTCCCGGCGATGCACCTCGTCGACGACGCCGCCGTCGAGCATCCCGACGAGCGTCTCGAAGTTCATGCCGGCCGCGCCGGAGCCCTCGATCAGCCCGATCGGTCTCGGCTCGCTCTCCTGCCGCCGGTAGTGGCGGCTGATCTCGTGCCGGCAGAAGGTGCACAGCCAGGTGAACAGGGTCGCCTCGCCCCGCCAGGTGCCCAGCACCGGGATCGCCTTGCACAGCGTCATCTGGACGACCTCCTCGGCGGCGTCCGCATCATGTCCAAGACGCGCCAGGGCGAAGCGGTACAGCCTCGAGAAGTGGCCGTCAAAGAACTCCTCGAAAGCGTGTTCCTCGCCGGCGAGCATGCGTCGGACCAGGTCCCGCTCATCCTGCGCTGGCTCGGGCACCGCTTCTCTCCTGGCGCTCACCCGTAAGAGCCATCGGAGGAGTAGAATCCTTCGATGCTCGCGACGCTTATTTCGCGTCTCGCGGATCGATCATCGCATTTTTTCCCTGCGGCGGGGGCCCCCGCCGCGCTGGTCGCCGCCGGTCTGCTGATCGCCGGCCCGCCGCCGGCGCAG
>CAYLND010000116.1:0-11706 GCA_964384905.1 uncultured Acidobacteriota bacterium | reverse complement strand
AGGGCGGCTCACGTCCGCGTGGGCCGGCAGGCGGCGCAGGCGGGTCTCGATCTGTTCGTCGCCGTCGGCCCGCTGAGCGCCCGGGCCGCCTCAGCGGCGCGGGCGGCCGGCGCGCCGGAGGTGCGGCACTTTCCCGACGCGGCGGAGGCCGCGTCCTACGTCGCCACGGCGGTTCGGCCGGGCGACCTCGTCCTGGTGAAGGGCTCGCGCGGAATGAAGATGGAGCGCGTCGTGCAGGCCCTGCTGGCCGGGAGCGGCGACCCGCCGGCGGGAGCCGCCTGATGCTCTACTATCTTCTCTTCCCGCTCTATCCGACCATCAAGGTCATGAACGTCGTCCGCTACATCACGTTCCGGGCGGCGCTGGCAACCCTCACCGCGCTTTTGATCAGCCTCGCCCTGGGTCCGCGGCTGATCCGGCGCCTGGGTGACTTTCAGATCGGGCAGCAAATCAGACCCGAGGGACCTCGTTCTCACCAAAGCAAGAAAGGCACACCCACCATGGGGGGGCTCCTCATCATCATTGCCGTGGCGCTCCCCTCCCTCCTCTGGGCCGATCTCACCAACCCCTTTGTGTGGATGGTTCTCGTGTCCATGCTCCTCTACGCAGTCATCGGCTTCGCCGACGACTACCTCAAGATCACGCGGATGAGGTCCCTCGGGCTGACCTTCAAGCAGAAGATGCTGTTCCAGTGGATGGCGGCGCTGCTCCTCGGGTTGTGGCTCCTGTGGCTGGCCGGGCAGGGGCGCTACACGACGCAGTTCAGCTTCCCGTTCTTCAAGAAATGGACGCCCGAGATGGGGGATTTCTACCTGCCCTGGGCGATGCTCGTGATCGTCGGCGCGGCCAACGCGGTCAATCTCACGGACGGCCTGGACGGCCTGGCGATCGGCTCGTCCCTCATCGCGTCCGGGACGTACGCCATCCTCGCCTACATCGCGGGGCACGCGAAGGTCGCCGGGTACCTCGACGTGCCGAACGTCAAGGGGACCGGCGAGCTGGCGATCATCTGCGGCGCCCTGGTCGGCGCGTCGCTGGGGTTCCTGTGGTTCAACTGCAACCCGGCCCAGGTCTTCATGGGCGACGTCGGGTCGATGGCGATCGGCGCCACGCTCGGCACGGTGGCGGTGTTGATCAAGCAGGAGATCCTGCTGGTGTTCGTGGGCGGGCTGTTCGTCCTCGAGGCGACCTCGGTGATCCTGCAGGTGGCTTCGTTCCGGATGCGCGGCAAGCGGATCTTCCGCATGGCGCCCATCCATCATCATTTCGAGCTCGCGGGCTGGCCCGAGCAGAAGGTCGTCATCCGCTTCTGGATCGTCGCGATCATCTTCTCGCTGCTGAGCCTGTCGACTCTCAAGCTCCGCTAGGAGTCGGTCGCATGAACGCGGTGCCGCAGGGTTCGTCCCCGCCGAGGCTGGCCGGCAGCCGCGTCGTCGTGGTGGGCGCGCAGAAGAGCGGCGTGGCGATGGCCCGCTTCCTGCTGTCACGTCAGGCGCGGGTCATCCTCACCGACGTCCGCGCGCTCGAGGCGCTCGGCCCAGAAGCGGAAGCGCTGCGCCGGGATGGCGCCACGCTCCAGACCGGCGGGCACGAAACACGCGTCTTCGCCGAGGCCGATCTGATCGCGGTCAGTCCGGGCGTGCCGCTGGCGATCGCCCCGATCGCCGAGGCGCGCCGGAGGGGCGTGCGGGTGGTGGGCGAGATCGAGCTGGCGTCGTGGTTCCTGCAGGGCATCGTGATCGGCATCACCGGCACGAACGGCAAGAGCACGACGACCGCGCTCGCCGCCCACCTCCTGACGCAGGGCGGCCTGAAAGCCTTCGCCTGCGGCAACATCGGGCTGCCGCTGACGGAGATGATCCCGCGCGACGCGCCCGACCACTACTACGTCGTCGAGCTGTCGTCGTTCCAGCTCGAGGGAATCGACACGTTCCGTCCATGGATCGCTGCGCTCCTGAACCTCGCCCCCGATCATCAGGATCGCTACGAATCGCCCCTCTCGTACTACGAAGCCAAGATGCGCCTCTTCAGGAACCAGGGTGCGGCCGACCACGCCATCCTGAACCGGGACGATCGCGAGGTCTGGGGACGCGCGCGCGCCTTGAAGTCGCGTGTCCATCCGTTCAGCCGGACGCACGATCTCGAGGACGGCGCCTGTCTCGTGAACGGCCGGATCGTGGTCCGCAGCGGCGGCCGCGAGGTTCGCGCCATCCCTCTGTCGCGGGTGCCGCTGTTCGGCGCGCACAACGTCGAGAACGTCATGACGTCGCTCCTGATCGCCGACCTGTGCGGCGTGCCTCTCCCCAGGGCGGAGCGCGGCCTGGGCGATTTTCAAGGACTGCCGCACCGGCTGGAGAAGGTGCGCGATCTCGACGGCGTCGCCTACTACAACGACTCCAAGGCGACCAACGTGGCCGCCACCCTGAAGTCGCTGGAGAGCTTCCCCGGCCACGTCGTCCTGATCCTGGGTGGCAAGGACAAGGGAGGCGATTTCACCCAGCTCCTGCCGCTGGTGCGCGAGCGCGTCACGCATCTGGTGCTGATGGGCCAGGCGCGCGACGTGATCGCCGCGCAGCTCGGGCCGGTCGTCCCGACCACGAAGGTCGTCCGTCTGAGCGAGGCGTTGCAGGCGGCCCGGGCCGCCGCGGCCGGCGGCGGCGTGGTGCTCCTGGCCCCGGCCTGCGCGTCGTTCGATCAGTACAGCGGGTTCGAGGAGCGCGGCGAGGACTTCCGCCGGCTGGTTCGGGCCCTGAAGCCGGTGGCGTGATGGCGCGCAAGCTGGCGTTCGACAAGACCCTGTTCGGCGTCGGCGTGGGGCTGACCCTGTTCGGGCTGGTGATGATCTACAGCGCCTCCGCGATGATCGCCATGCAGCGCTTCGGGAACGCCCATCACTTCCTCGTGAAGCAGGCGGTGGCGGCGGCGATCGGCCTGTGCGTCATGATCGCCGTCATGCACGTCGACTACCGGCGGCTGCTGAAGCCGCCCGTGGTCGGCACCGGCCTCCTGGCGAGCACGGTCCTGCTGATCGCCGCCCTGGTGTCCGACCGGGCGCACCAGGTGCACCGCTGGATCCTCCTCGGTCCCGTGCAGATCCAGCCCTCCGAGATCGGCAAGCTGGCGCTGGTGCTGTTCCTCGCGCACTTGATGGCGCGCAAGGAGGCGCGGGTGAATGATCTGGTCGGCACGATCATCCCGTGCGCCGTGGTCGTCGGCCAGCTCTCCCTTCTGGTCTATCTGCAGCCCGATCTCGGCACCGCGGCGGTCTACATCATCCTGGCGATCGTGCTGCTGTTCCTCGCCGGGCTGCGCTGGAAGTACCTGCTGGTCTCGGGAGGCGGGTGCGCGCTCGCGATCGGCGCGCTGATCCTGCAGGCGCCCTACCGGGTGCGTCGCATCCTCTCGTTCATGAACCCGGACGACGACCCGCTGGGGGCGGGCTTCCAGGTGCGCCAGTCGATCCTGGCGGTCGCCAGCGGCGGTCTGCAGGGGCAGGGCGTCGGCGAGAGCCGGCAGAAGCTGTTCTTCCTGCCCGAGCCGCACACCGACTTCGTGTTCTCGGTGATCTCGGAGGAGCTGGGCCTGATCGGCGCTGCGGCGGTGATCGCGGCCTTCGGAATCCTGTTCTGGCGCGGCGTGGTGGCGGCGTCCGGCGCGCCCGACCGCGGTGGTTACTACCTGGGCATGGGGATTACGATCTGGCTGGTCGTGCAGGCGATGATGAACATGGCGGTGACGCTGGGGTTGATGCCGACGAAGGGGATTCCCCTGCCGTTCCTGTCCTACGGCGGCTCGAGCCTGGTCGTCAGCCTGTGCGCCCTCGGGGTGCTGCTGAACATCTCGCAGCACTCGTCCTGAGGACGCGCCGCCGCCATGGCGGTGGAGACGTTCGTGATCGCGGGTGGAGGAACCGGAGGTCACCTGTATCCCGGCATCGCGATCGCAGAGGAGATCCAAAGGCGGCGCGCCGGTGTTGTGGTCGTGTTCGCGGGAGCGGGCACGCCGCTCGAGCGTGACATCCTGGCGCCGCACGGCTACCGGCTGGTCGCGATCCGGAGCGGCGGCGTGGTCGGCAAGTCGGCGGCGGCGAGACTGAGGGGCATCGGCCGGGCGATGGCCGGGTATTTCGAGTCGATCCGCATGCTCATGAAGCTGAAGCCGAAGGCCGTGATCGGGGTCGGCGGGTACGCCTCCGGCCCGGTCGTGATGGCGGCGGTGACGCTGCGGCGACCGAGCCTGATTCACGAGCAGAATTACGTCCCGGGCCTGACCAACCGGATCCTGGCCCCCTGGGTGCGCCGGGTGGCGGTGTCGTTCGAGGAGACCAAGCGTTATTTCGGGGGCAGGGGCACGCTGACCGGCAATCCGATCCGCGCGACGTTCCGGCCGGCGCCGCGCCCGACGCGCGACGGGACGTTCCACGTCCTGATCTTCGGCGGCAGCCAGGGCGCGAAGGCGGTCAACAGCGCCGTGCTGAGCGCCCTCCCCCGTCTCCGTGAGCACCGGGGCGGGCTGCGTTTCGTCCATGGCGCGGGCGCGAAGGACTGGGAGCGCGTGCGGGAGGCGTACGCGGCGTCGGGGGTCGAGGCGGACGTGCACCCGTACATCGGCGACATCCGCCAGGCGTACGAGTGGGCGGATCTGGTGATCTCCCGCGCCGGCGCCAGCAGCGTGTCCGAGATCGCCGTCTGCGGCAAGGCCTCCATCCTGGTGCCCCTGCCGACGTCGGCCCACGATCACCAGCGCCTCAACGCGCGCAAGCTGGCCGACGCGGGCGCCGCGATCGTCATGGAGGAGAGCGGCCTGACCGGGGAGACCGTGGCGCGGGCCCTCCTGGACCTGCGGGACGATCCGGGGCGTGTGGCCGCGATGGGGAGGGCCGCGTCGGCCCTGGCGCGCCCGGACGCCGCCGCCCGCATCGTGGACCTGGTGGAGGAGATGGCGGCGTGAAGCGGTCATGGTGATGCTCCGCAAGACCCGCCGCCTGCACTTCGTCGGCATCGGCGGCATCGGCATGAGCGGCATCGCCGAGGTCCTGGTCAACCTGGGCTACCAAGTGACCGGCTCGGACCTCGAGGAGGGCGCCACGGTGCGGCGCCTGCACGCCCTGGGCGCGACGATCGCCCGCGGCCACAGGACGGAGAACGTGGGCGACGCGGACGTCGTCGTGGTCTCCTCCGCCGTGCCCGCCGACAATCCCGAGGTGCTGGAGGCCCGCCGCCGCCAGATTCCGGTGATCCCGCGCGCCGAGATGCTGGCCGAGCTCATGCGCATCAAGTATGGCGTCGCCATCGCCGGCTCGCACGGCAAGACGACGACCACCTCGATGGTCGCCCAGGTCCTGGCGGGGGCCGGTCTCGACCCGACGATCATCATCGGCGGCCGGCTCGGGGTGATCGACAGCAGCGCCAAGCTGGGGCGCGGCGACCTGCTCGTCGCCGAGGCGGACGAGAGCGACGGGTCGTTCCTGAGGCTCACGCCGACCATCGCGGTCGTGACCAACATCGACGCCGAGCATCTCGACCACTACGGCACGCTGACCCGGCTGCAGGACTCGTTCACCGACTTTCTCAACCGAGTGCCCTTCTACGGCGTCGGCATCGTCTGCCTGGACGACACGCGCGTGCAGGAGATCCTGCCGCACCTGTCGCGCCGGGTCGTGACCTACGGCTTCTCGGCGCAGGCCGATCTGTCCGCGGCCGACGTGGAGCTGTCCGGGTTCAAGTCGGCCTATTCGGTGCTGCTGCAGGGAAAGAGACTGGGGCGGGTCGCGCTGCGCGTGCCCGGCCGCCACAGCATCCAGAACTCGCTGGCGGCGATTGCGGTCGGTCTCGACCTCGAGGTGCCGTTCGAGGCCATCGCCACGGAGCTGTCGCGCTTCAGCGGCGCCGACCGGCGCTTCCAGCTCAAGGGCGAGGTGGCCGGCGTCATGATCATCGACGACTACGGCCACCACCCCTCGGAGATCCTCGCCACCCTGTCCGCGGCCAAGAAGGGGTTCGGCCGGCGGACCGTGGTGGTCTTCCAGCCGCACCGATACACCCGCGTCAAGGCGCTCCTCAGCGAGTTCGCGCGCGCCTTCTACGACGCCGACGTCCTGGCGGTGTGCGACATCTATCCGGCCGGCGAGTCACCGCTCCCCGGTGTCGCCGCCGAGGGCGTGGCGCAGGCGATCAAGGAGCACGGTCACAAGGACGTGACCCTGGTGCGGGATCTCAAAGAGGTCCCGGCCTGGCTCAAGGAGAGGGTCCGGGACGGGGACATGGTGATCACGATGGGCGCCGGCAGCGTCTACAAGGCGGGCGACGAGCTCCTGAGGCTGCTTCAGGGACGCCGGTGAGACCGCTCCGCGCGGAGAGGCGGCGGTGCTGATGGTGGCGGCGAAGGATTGGGTGGCCGAGGCGGAGGCGATCCTGCGCGAGGAGCCGGTGCGCGTCCTGCGCGACGTGCCGCTGCGCGGGCGCACCTCCCTGGGCGTCGGCGGCCCGGCCCGCCTGCTCCTGACCGCCGATGGCGCCGGCGAGCTGGCGGGCGCGATGCGCCGTCTGGCGCAGGCGGGCGTGCCGTACGACTTCCTGGGGGCGGGGTCGAACCTCCTGGTCGCCGACGAGGGGCCGTCCTTCGTGGTGATCTCCTCCGAGGCCCTCGCGGGCGAGCCGCAGATCGCAGGAGACACCGTGCGGGTCGGCGCCGGCACCTCCGTGCCGAAGCTGGTCAAGCGCATGGCGGCCGCGGGTCTGGCGGGGATCGAGTTCGCCGAGGGGATCCCGGGCAGCGTCGGCGGCTGCGTGCGCATGAACGCCGGCTGGCACGAAGGGATGTTCGGACGGGCCGTCACCAGGCTCACCCTCGTCTCGCGCGCGGGAGAGATCGAGGAGATCGCGGCCGGTCCCGGCACGTTCGCGTACCGCGGCAGCCCCGGGGTCGGCGATCGGTTCGTCGCCGGGGCGACCCTGCGGCTGGCGCCCGACGACCCGGCCCGCGTCCGCGAGCGCATGCGCGGCTACCACGACCACCGCGTGGCGACGCAGCCGACCGGCGCCAGGAACGCCGGCTGCATCTTCAAGAACCCCGCGGGCGATCATGCCGGCCGGCTGATCGAGCAGGCCGGTCTCAAGGGGCTCGCCTGCGGGCGGGCGGTGGTGTCGGACATCCACGCCAACTTCATCGTCAATCGCGGGGGCGCAACGTTCACGGACGTCGCGTCGCTCATCGACCGGATCCGCGAGGCGGTCGTCAAGGCGACCGGCCTCAGCCTCGAAACGGAGGTGATCGTCTGGAGATGAGGCGCGCGGCATCGATGGGCGGCGCGCACGACGCGGGACGCGCCGGCGACGTCGAGTCGCTGCGTATTCTGCGCCGGGTCCGGAGCGGTCAGGTGCGCAAGCGGCGCGGCGGCCGCGGCGTCCTGCTGGCGGGGTCGGCGCTGGCGGGCTGCGTCGCTCTCGGGGGCTCGGTCCTCGCGGCGCATCATTACCTGACCCACTCCCCGCGGTTCGCCCTGAGGCGCGTCGGGTTCTCGCCGACGCATTACGCCCCCGAAGACGAGCTGCGGCGCAGCCTGTCGCGCTACACCGGGCGCAACCTGTTTCGCATCGATCCCGCACGCGTCGGCCGCGATCTGGAATCCCGCCGCTGGGTGCGCCGCGCGGTCGTGAAGCGCGTCGTTCCCGACGGCATCTTCTGCGCCGTCGAAGAGCGCGTGCCGCAGGGTCTGGCGCTCCTGCACGACCGCGTCTGGCTGGTCGACGACGAGGGGGTCGCCATCGACCCGTACGGCGGCCCGGCGCAGCAGCACTACTCGTTCCCGATCCTCGTCGGTCTCGACGAGGGAAGCGCCGAGCGGACGCGCGCCCAGATCCAGCGCGGCGTCCGTCTGGTCATGTACCTGCAGGCGCAGGTCCCCGACATGGCCCGGGACGTCTCGGAAGTCGACCTGTCGCACGACGATCGGCTGGAGCTGCACATGAACCAGGGCGGGCCGTCAGTCCGGCTGAGCCCGATCGACTTCGGCGCGAACCTGGACCGCTACCTGACGCTGCGCAATTACCTGGCAACCGATTTCGGCGGCGGCGCGTACGTCGACCTCAGGTTCAGGGATCGCATCGCGTTCCGGCCCCTCGTGGCGTCGAACGGAGGCAAGGGAGACTGAGGATGGCGCGAGCCGGCACCCACATCGTCGGATTGGACATCGGCACGACCAAGGTCTGCGTCCTGATCGCCGAGCCCCGGGCCGCGGGTGCCCTGGACATCATCGGCTTCGGCTCCGCGCCGTCGCGCGGCATGCGCAAGGGAGTGGTCGTCAACCTCGACGCCTGCGTCGCCTCCATCAAGCAGGCGATCGAGGAGGCGGAGCTGATGGCCGGATGCTCGGTCGACCGGGCCTACGTCGGCGTCGCGGGGGCGCACGTGCGCGGCCTCAACAGCCGCGGCGTGGTCGCCATCTCGGGGCGCGATCACGAGGTCACCCGCGACGACGTGCACCGCGTGCTGGCCGCCGCGCGCGCGGTCAACATCCCCCCGGAGCGCGAGATCTTCCACGTCCTGCCACAGGAGTTCATGGTCGATGACCAGGACGGCATCCACGACCCCGCCGGGATGACCGGCTCGAAGCTGCAGGCGAACGTGCACATCGTCACGGCCTCGGTGACCGCGGCGCAGAACCTGGTCAACAGCGTCAACCGCGCCGGCGTGGAGGTCGAGGAGGTCGTCCTCGAGCAGCTGGCGGCGGCCGACGCCGTCCTGACGCCGGACGAGAAGGAGATGGGCGTGGCGCTCATCGATATCGGCGCCGGGACGACCGATCTGGTGATCTTCGAGCGGGGCGCCATCCGGCACATCGCCGCCCTGCCCACCGGCGGCGAGCACGTCACCAACGACATCGCCGTCGGCCTGCGCACACCGATCCCGGAGGCCGAGCGCATCAAGAAGAGGCACGGCTGCGCCCTGGCCAGCCTGGTCGGCGACGAGGATACGGTCGAGGTTCCGAGCGTCGGCGGGCGCAAGCCGCGCGTCCTGTCGCGCCAGCTCCTGTGCGAGATCGTCCAGCCGCGCGTCGAGGAGATCTTCGCTCTGATCGCCGAGGAGTTCGCGCGCAGCGCCTTCGATCGCTCGATCCACGCGGGGGTCGTCCTCACCGGAGGCGGGTCGATGCTCGAGGGGATCCAGGAGGCCGCCGAGCAGGCGCTGGACGTGCCGGTACGGCGGGGCGCGCCCGACGGGCTGGGCGGGCTCGCGGACACGGTGGCGACGCCGCAGCACAGCACGGTGGTCGGTCTGGCGCTGTTCGGGGCGCGGCGGAGGGAGACCCTGCCGCAGAAGACGGCGCACCCCTTCCTTCTGGCGCGGGTGGGCGACATGGTGAAAGGCTGGCTGAGCGAGCTCTTCTGAGCCGACTCTTCGAGAGGAGGATCGAATGATCCTGATGGACGAGAAGGACGCGAAGGGCGCCCTGAGGCTGTCCTTCGACGAGAACAAGGCGGTCGGAGCGAACATCAAGGTGATCGGAGTCGGCGGGGGGGGGAGCAACGCCGTGAACCGGATGATCTCCACCAACCTGCAAGGCGTCGAGTTCATGGTGGCCAACACCGACTGCCAGGCCCTCAAGGGCTCGCGGGCTCCCCTGAAGATCCAGATCGGCGCCAAGCTGACGAAAGGGCTCGGGGCGGGCAGCAATCCCGACGTCGGCCGGCAGGCGGCCCTGGAGGATTCCGAGAAGATCATCGAGGCGCTGCAGGGGGCCGACATGGTCTTCATCACCTCCGGGCTCGGTGGCGGGACCGGCACGGGCGCCGTCCCGATCATCGCGAGCCTCGCTTCCGAGCTGGGCGCCCTGGTGGTCGCCGTGGTGACCAAGCCGTTCGGGTTCGAGGGGAAGAAGCGCCGCGATCAGGCGGAGCAGGGACTCAAGGATCTCCAGGAGGCGGTCGACACGGTCATTTGCATTCCGAACGAAAAACTGCTCAACTCCGTCGACAAGGCGATGCCGCTCGGCGCCGCGTTCCTGTTCGCCGACGACGTGCTGCGCCAGGCGGTGCAGGGCATCTCCGACCTGATCACCATTCCGGGAGAGATCAACCTGGACTTCGCCGACGTCAAGACGATCATGAGCGGCATGGGCATGGCTCTCATGGGGACGGGCGTGGCCAATGGGCCGAACCGCGCCATCGAAGCGGCGCAGCGCGCCATCTCCTCCCCGCTGCTCGAGGATGCGACCATCGACGGGGCGCGCGGCATCCTGATCAACATCACGGGCGGAACGGACATGACCCTGCACGAGGTGGCCGAGGCCTCCAGCCTCGTCCAGCGCACGGCCGACCCCGAGGCGAACATCATTTTCGGCACCGTGATCGACAAGGCCATGACGGAGGACGTCAAGATCACGGTGATCGCCACGGGATTCAACCGTGACGGCCGCGCGGCCATCGAGACCGCCGCGCAGCGCGGCTTCAGCCGCCACGGCGTCCCCGAGGCGGTGGCGGTGCAGGCGCGGGCGCGCGACCTCGACTTGCCGACCTTCCTGAGACGGTCTCCGGCGGCGCCGGCTCCTCCCACGGCCCGCGCCTCCGACGGACCCGTCAACATGGGGTACGCGTCCCTGCAGGACGACCTCGACGTGCCGACGTTCCTGAGGAAGCAGATGGACTGAGATGCCCGACGGTAACCATTACAAGATCCTGATTGCCGACGACCGGGAGGACAATCTCGGTCTGTTGCGGGAATGGCTGTCGGCCCAGGACTATTACGTGCGTTGCGCGCGTGACGGGCGCGAGGCGCTCGACATGGCCCGCAAGGACCCGCCCGATCTCGTCCTGGTCGACAAGGTGATGCCGGAGGTGGACGGCCTGAGCGTGGCGCGCGAGCTGAAAAAGGAAGACCCGACCGTCCCGATCATCGTCCTCACCGGTCGCGAGGACACCCGCCGCGCCGCCATCTTCGACGACACCGGCGCCGACGACCTCATCATGAAGCCGTTCCAGTACGAGGAGGTCGAGACCCGCGTCCGCACGATGCTCAAGAAGCGCGAGGTGTTCCGGGCGCTCGAGCAGGCGAACGTGGAGCTGCGGCGGGCCAACGAGAGGATGGCCCGTCTGATCCAGTTCGACGAAAAGACGGGGCTGTATAACTACCGGCACTTCATGGAGCGTCTGGCGGACGAGTTCAAGCGCGCCCGGCGCTACGGCAACCGGCTGACGCTGGCGATCTTCGACATCGACCACTTCAAGGGCGTGAACGATCGCTACGGGCACCCCGCGGGAGACCGCGTCCTCAGGGAGTTCGGCGAGATCATGGTGCGCTCGTCCCGCGAGACCGACATCATCGCGCGCTACGGCGGCGAGGAGTTCGTCGCTCTCCTGCCCCAGACGACCGCCGTGCACGGCCAGCGTCTGGCGGAGCGCATCCGCCGGGTCACCGAAACCCACCGTTTCCACGGCGCCGACGCGCCGGAGCCGGTGATCCGCATCACCGTCTCGGCGGGCGTCGCCACCTTCCCGTTGAACGAACGCATCCAGCAGCCCGAGGACGTGGTCAAGGCCGCGGACGACGCCCTGTATCGCGCCAAGGACGCGGGGCGAAACCGCACGCACCTCGACCAGCGCTCGCTCGCGGCGGAACGCTAGAGAGCCGGGGATCCGTCCGGGCCGCTCAATTAGCCCGGATTTCTCACCGCGGGTCTGTTCGCCTCGCTGAAGCTGCGGATCGGGG
>CAYLND010000115.1:0-11778 GCA_964384905.1 uncultured Acidobacteriota bacterium | reverse complement strand
GTCCGCCGGGCGCGACCCGCGAGGCCCGCGGCGCGCGGCGTCTGGCTGGCACTCTCGACCTTCGGGGCATCGTCGGGCTCGCCTCCGGTCGGACCCCGGCTACGCTGCCGGATTACAGCGGAATGTTGCCGTGTTTTTTGGGAGGTGCGGTGTCCCTCTTCGTCCGCAGAAGCCGCAGGGCGGTGACGATCCTGCGGCGGGTCTGCCGGGGCTCGATCACCTCGTCGACGTAGCCGCGCTCGGCGGCGACGTACGGGTTGGCGAACTTGTCGCGGAACTCCTCCACCTTCCTGCGGCGCAGCGCCTCGGGGTCGGCGGCCGCCTGCAGCTCGCGGCGGTACAGGACGTTCACGGCGCCCTCCGGACCCATCACCGCGATCTCCGCCGTCGGCCAGGCGAAATTGAAGTCGGTGCGGATGTGCTTCGACCCCATGACGCAGTAGGCACCGCCGTACGACTTGCGCGTGATGACCGTCACTTTCGGGACGGTCGCCTCGGCGAAGGCGAACAGGAGCTTGGCGCCGTGCTTGATGATGCCGCGGTACTCCTGATCGGTGCCGGGCAGGAAGCCCGGGACGTCCTCGAACGTGACCAGGGGGATGTTGAAGGCGTCGCAGAAGCGCACGAACCGGGCGCCCTTGAGGGAGGCGTCGATATCGAGCGTCCCGGCCAGGACCATCGGCTGGTTGGCGACGATGCCGACGCTGCCGCCGTCGATGCGGCCGAAGCCGACGATCAGGTTCTTCGCGTAGTGCTCGTGCACCTCGAGGAACGTCCCGTCGTCCACGACCCCCCGGACGATCTCCTTCATGTCGTACGGCCTGTTCGGGTCGGCCGGGACGAGGCCGTCGAGACGCCCGTCCTCACGCCCGGGATCGTCGGCCGGCGAGCGCCGCGGCGGGTCCTCCATGTTGTTCGAGGGCAGATAGGACAGCAGGTCGCGGATGAGCGCCAGCGCGGCCGCGTCGTCGGGCGCCGCGAAGTGGGCCACGCCGCTCACCGAGGCGTGGGTCATGGCGCCGCCCAGCTCCTCCTTGGTCACCTCCTCATGGGTCACCGACTTGATGACGTCCGGCCCGGTGATGAACATGTAGGACGTCCCCTGCACCATGATGTTGAAGTCGGTGATGGCCGGCGAGTAGACCGCGCCACCGGCGCACGGCCCCATGATGGCGGAGATCTGCGGCACCACGCCGGAGGCCAGGGTGTTGCGCAGGAAGATGTCGGCATACCCGCCGAGCGACACCACTCCTTCCTGGATGCGCGCCCCGCCCGAATCGTTGAGACCGACGATCGGGGCGCCGACCTTCATCGCCAGGTCCATGATCTTGCAGATTTTCGCCGCGTAGGTCTCGCTGAGGGAGCCGCCGAAGACCGTGAAATCCTGCGCGAAGACGAAGACCTGGCGGCCGTCGATCGCGCCGTGCCCGGTCACGACGCCGTCGCCGGGGATGCGCTGCGCCTGCATCCCGAAATCCTGCGAGCGGTGGACGACGAAGCGGTCGAGCTCCTCGAAGGAGCCGGGGTCGAGGAGAAGGTGGACGCGCTCCCGGGCAGAGAGCTTCCCTTCGGCCTTCTGGCGCGCCAGGCGCTCGGGGCCTCCCCCGGCATCGGCCTCCCGGTTCCTGCGCCTCAGCTCTTCGAGCCGGTCCAGGGCCACCTCAACCCTTCCGCATCTGCTGCGGCAGCTTCTCCCAGTCCTTGAGGAACCGCTGGAGGCCGATGTCGGTCAGGGGGTGCTTGATGATCGCCTCCAGCACGGAGAACGGCATGGTGGCGATGTCGGCGCCCAGCCGGGCGGCGTCGACGACGTGCAGCGGGCTGCGGATGCTCGCCGCCAGGATCGCGCAGGTGAAGTCGTAGTTGTCGAAGACCGCGCGGAGGTCGCGCACGATCTCCATGCCGACGTGGCTGATGTCGTCGAGGCGACCGATGAACGGGCTGACGAACGCGGCGCCCGCCTTCGCCGCCAGGAGCGCCTGCGGCGCCGTGAAGATGAGGGTGGTGTTGACCTTGATCCCCTCCGACGACAGCACCCGGATCGCCCGCAGCCCCTCGCGGATCATCGGGATCTTGATCACCACGTTCGGCGCGCCGACCCGGCGCATGATATCGCGGCCCTCGCGGATCATCTCGTCGGAGGTCGTGGAGACCACCTCGGCGCTGACCGGTCCCGGAACGATGGCGCAGATCGCCCGCACCACGTCGAGGAAGTCCTTGCCCTCCTTCGCCACCAGGGAGGGGTTGGTCGTCACGCCGTCCAGGATGCCCCACGAGTGGGCCTCGCGGATTTCGTCGATGTTCGCCGTGTCGAGAAAGATCTTCATGACGCCTCCTCTCCCCCGTCTGCCCCATTGCCCGCCGTCGCCGTGGCCGCGCCTTCCGCCGCCGTCGGTCCGCCGCCCGACCCGCCGTTGCCGGCCTGATCGGCGTCCCCCTCGGCGACCCGCGCCACCGCCACCACCGCGTCGCCTTCCTCGAGATGAATGAGACGCACGCCCTGGGTCGGCCGTCCCAGGAGCGAGATGTCGCGCACGTGGGTGCGGATGATCTTGCCGAAGGCGGTGATCACCATGATCTGGTCGTCGGCGGAGACCTCCATGACCTTGACCACCGGCCCGGTCTTGTCGGTTACTTTGAGATTGATGATCCCGGAGCCCCCGCGGCCCTGCAGACGGTACTCGGCGACCTCGGTGCGCTTGGCGTAGCCCTTCCCGGTGACCGTGAGGATTGTACTCCCCTCCCTGCACGACAGGGAGTCCATCTCGACCACGAGATCGCTCCCGTCGGGCCGCTTCGAGCCGGGGTCGGGCATCCCGGGCAGCTGTTCCAGCCGCATGCCGATCACGCCGCGCGCGCCCCTGCCCATCGGCCGCACGTCCTGCTCGGAGAACCGGATCGCCTGGCCGCCGGCGGTCGCCATGAAGATCTCCTGGCGGCCGTCCGTCAGCTTGGCCGACAGCAGCTCGTCCCCGTCATCCACTCCGATGGCGATGATCCCGCCCGCCCGCGGGTTGCCGTAGGCGGCGAGCGGCGTCTTCTTGATGATCCCCTTGCGGGTGCTGAAGACGACGTAGCGGTCCTCGGCGAAGTCCTTGGTCGCCACCAGCGAGGCGACCTTCTCCTCGGGGGACAGCTCGACGAAGTTGACGATGTTCTTGCCCTTGCCGGCCGCGCCGATCTGGGGAATCTCGTGCACCTTCAGCCAGTGGACCCGGCCGCGGGTGGTGAAGATCAGGATGGAGGCGTGGGTCGAGGCGACGAACAGGTGCTCGACGAAATCCTCCTCGCGCGTCGTCATGCCGATCTTCCCCTTGCCGCCCCGTCTCTGGCTGCGGTAGGTGGAAAGAGGATTGCGCTTCATGTAGCCGGCGTGCGACACCGTGATCACCATCTCCTCCTCGGCGATCATGTCCTCGACCGAGATCTCGCCCGCCTGGGCGACGATTTCGGTGCGCCGCGCGTCGGCGTAGTTCTTGCGGACCTCCTTGAGCTCGTCGACCATGAGGCCGAACACCAGCCGCTCGTTGGCCAGGATCTCCTTGAAGCGCGCGATCTGCTTCAGCGTCTCGGTGTACTCCTCGACGATCTTCTGGCGCTCCAGGCCGGTCAGCCGCTGCAGCTTCATGTCGAGGATGGCCTGGGCCTGGATGTCCGACAGCTTGAAGCGCAGGCGCATGGCCTGCTTCGCCTCGTCGGGAGCCTTGGCGGCGCGGATCAGGGCGATCATCTCGTCCAGGTTGTCGAGCGCGATCTTCAGCCCCTCCAGGACGTGGGCGCGCTCCTCGGCGCGGGCCAGCTCGTACGCGGTGCGCCGGGTGATCACCTCGCGCCGGTGTTCGATGAAGTCGGCGATCATCTGCTTGAGATTCAGGACCTGCGGCCGGTTGTTGACGATCGCCAGGAAGATCGCCCCGAACGTCTCCTGCATCTGCGTGTGCTTGTGGAGGTTGTTCAGGATCACCTTCGGGACGGCGTCGCGCCGCAGATCGAGGACGACGCGGATGCCGTCGCGATCCGACTCGTCGCGGATGTCGGTGATGCCATCGATCTTCTTGTCGTTGACCAGCCCCGCGATCTGCTCGATCAGACGCGCCTTGTTCACCTGGTAGGGGATCTCCGTGATCACGATGCGGTCCTTGCCGCGCTTGCCCCCTTCCTCGACGGTCGCCCGGGCGCGCATCACGATGATGCCCCGCCCGGTCCGGTACGCCTGGGCGATCCCCTCCCGTCCGAGGATGTAGCCGGAGGTCGGGAAGTCGGGCCCCTTGATGTGCTTCATCAGGTCGTCGATCGTGAGGTCGGGGTTCTCGACCTGCGCGATGATGCCGTCGACGACCTCGCCCATGTTGTGTGGCGGGATGTTGGTCGCCATGCCGACGGCGATCCCCGACGAGCCGTTCACCAGCAGGTTGGGGAACCGGGTCGGCAGGACCATCGGCTCCTGCTGCTGGCCGTCGTAGTTCGGGCCGAAATCGACCGTGTCCTTGTCGATGTCCGCCAGCATCTCGTGCGCCAGCTTCGCCATCCGGACCTCGGTGTAGCGCATCGCGGCCGCGGCGTCGCCGTCGATCGAGCCGAAGTTCCCCTGTCCGTCGACCAGCGGGTAGCGCATCGAGAAATCCTGCGCCAGACGCACGATGGCGTCGTAGATCGCCGTGTCGCCGTGGGGGTGGTATTTCCCCATGACGTCCCCGACGATGCGGGCCGCTTTCTTGTACGGCTTGTCGTGATGGTTGCCCGCCTCGTGCATGGCGTACAGGACCCGGCGATGCACCGGCTTGAAACCATCGCGGACGTCGGGCAGCGCCCGGCCCACGATCACGCTCATCGCGTAATCGAGGTAGGACCGCCGCATCTCGGTCTCGATCGGAACCCGGCTGTGGTCCGGGGTGGTCGACGTGTCGTCCATCGGCATCAGATG
The DNA here is from genome assembly GCA_964384905.1 of uncultured Acidobacteriota bacterium. GTDB lineage: Bacteria > Acidobacteriota > Polarisedimenticolia > Gp22-AA2 > Gp22-AA2 > Gp22-AA3. The sequence continues at coordinate 6,854 of CAYLND010000115.1, read as the reverse complement.
TCCAGGTTGCGGACCTCGAGGGCGTTGTCCTCGATGAACTTGCGGCGGGGCTCGACCATGTCGCCCATGAGGACGGTGAAGATCTCGTCCGCCTCGACGGCGTCGGCGACGCTGACCTGCACCAGACGGCGCGTTTCGGGGTTCATCGTGGTCGACCAGAGCTGCTCGGCGTTCATCTCGCCGAGGCCCTTGTAGCGCTGGATGGTCAGCCCCTTCTTCCCCTCCTCCATCAGGTGACGCAGGAGATCGAGGCGGGAGTCGACCGACTGCTCGCGCCCGTCCTCGGTGATCACGAACGGCGGCTGGCGCAGATCCTTGAGGTCATCCTCCAGGCTCCGGAGGGTGCGGTACTCGATCGACGACGCCAGGTCCCAGCCAACGACCGACGGGGCGTGCCCGCGGGCCCGCGCCGCCACCTCGAAGGTGTAGCGGCCGTGCTCCTCGTCTTTCTGCATCTCGTCGGTCTTGAGCCCGGCCTCCTCGACCGCGCGCCGGATCTCCTCCAGAGCCTCGGCGTCCTCGAAGTCCTTCAGGTCGCCCGCCCCCGCGGCCAGGAGGGTCTCGACCAGCGCCGGCTCGTAGCCCCGCTTCCTCAGGAGGTCGAGGTGCACCTGGTAGCGCACCAGCTTCTCGAGGACGTTGCGCAGGGCCGGTCCTTCGAGAACCGTCTTGCCCCGGGGCAGCCGCACCTGGCGCTCCTGCGCCGCCGTCGCCATCAGATAGCGGCTCATCTCGTCGTCGTTCGCCAGATACGTTTCCGTCTTGCCCTTCTTGACCTTGTAGAGCGGCGGCTGCGCGATGTACAGGTGTCCGTGCTCGATGACCGGCCGCATTTGTCTGTAGAAAAAGGTCAGGAGCAGCGTGCGGATGTGCGACCCGTCCACGTCGGCGTCGGTCATGATGATGACCTTGTGGTACCGCAGGCGGGCGTGGTCGTAGTCCTCCTCGCCGATGCCGGTGCCGAGGGCGGTGATGATGGTCCGGATCTCCTGGCTCGACAGCATCTTGTCGAAGCGCGCCTTCTCGACGTTGAGAATCTTGCCGCGCAGCGGCAGGATCGCCTGCGCGCGCCGGTCGCGGCCCTGCTTCGCCGAGCCGCCGGCCGAGTCGCCCTCCACCAGGAACAGCTCGGAGCGCGCCGGGTCGGTCTCCTGACAGTCGGCGAGCTTGCCGGGGAGCATGCCGGAGTCCAGGGCCCCCTTGCGCCGCGTCAGCTCCTTCGCCTTGCGCGCCGCCTCGCGGGCGCGCAGCGCCTCGAGCCCCTTCTCCAGCACCTTCCGGGCGATGCCGGGGTTCTCCTCGAAGCAGGCCTGCAGCTTCTCGTTCAGCATCGCCTCGACGATCCCCTTGACCTCGCTGTTGCCCAGCTTGGTCTTGGTCTGGCCCTCGAACTGCGGCCGTGGCAGCTTCACGCTGATGACCGCGGTCAGCCCCTCGCGCACGTCGTCGCCCGACAGGGTGACCTGCTCCTTGCTGATGACCTTGGCGGCGTAGCTGTTGATCGTCCGGGTCAGCGCCGACCGGAACCCCGACAGGTGCGTGCCCCCCTCGAGCGTGTTGATGCTGTTGGCGAACGAGAACACGATCTCGTTGTAGCCGTCGTTGTACTGCAGAGCGATCTCCGTCAGGATCCCGTCGCGCTCGCCCCGCATGTAGATCGGCTTGGGATGGATCGGCGTCTTGTTCTTGTTGAGATGCTCCACGAACGAGGCGATGCCGCCCTTGTAGTTGAACTCGTGCCGCTTGCTCTCGGCGCGCTCGTCCTCGATGACGATGGTCACGCCCTCGTTCAGGAACGCCAGCTCACGCAGGCGCTGCGACAGGACGTCGAACGCGAAGTTGACGTCCTCGAAGATCGTCGGGTCGGGGCGGAAGCGGACCTTGGTCCCGCGACGCTTCGTGGTGCCGGTCTGGCGGAACGCCGTCACCGGCTTGCCGCGCTCGAAGCGCATCTCGAAGACCTTCTCCTCCCGCCAGATCTCCAGGTCGAGGAACTCCGAGAGCGCGTTGACCACCGAGACGCCGACGCCGTGCAGACCGCCCGACACCTTGTAGGTGTCGTTGTCGAACTTACCCCCGGAGTGCAGCACGGTCATGACCACCTCGGCCGCGGGCCGCTTCTCCGTCGGGTGCTCGTCGACGGGGATGCCGCGCCCGTTGTCGACCACGGTCACCGAGTTGTCGATGTGGATGGTCACCTCGATCCGATCGCAGAACCCGGCCTGGGACTCGTCGATGCTGTTATCGACCACCTCGTAGACCAGGTGGTGCAGACCGCCGCTCGAGGTGTTGCCCACGTACATGGCGGGTCTTTTGCGGACCGCCTCGAGACCTTCCAGGACCTTGATCTTCGAGGCGTCGTAGGCCTCGGCCGCCCGCGAGGGACGGACCACCGCGTCGGCTTCCATCGCCTTGTCTCCCTTACCGGCCGTCATGATCCGGCTCCATTACGTTCGAGGCTCACCGACGGCATCGAGACGGGCAACGTGCTTTCCTGATCCATGAAATTCGCGCGATTCGGGGGGACGGTTCGGACGGGCTGTTCGCACTTGACAGAGGGCCCGGCCGCTGGTTTTCTCCGATCGACTGGCCTCAACCGGGGGAGATTTTAGCACAGGGGCGGACCCGGCAGCAATGAAGCGGAGGCGGGAATCGTGCCCGGAGACGACACTATATAGATGATACAGCGATCGTTCCGGTATCTATTGTATAAACTACTTTAATTCAATCACTTGCGTTGATTGACTTGAATTCATATCCGCATCGGCATGACCACGTAGCGGTAATCGCGGCCTTCCAGTCCGACCGGACGCAGCAGACACTGGGTCGCCTCGTCCTTCAAGGCGAGAATGACAGGCCCGGGCCCCATCGCCTGCAGGAAGTCGAGCAGGTATTTGGCGTTGAATCCGACCTCCAGCGCGCCACCCGAGTAGTCGACATCCAGCGCTTCCGCCGCCTCTCCGACCTCGGGATTATTCGACGAGATCTCCACGCTTCCCTTGGACAGGCTGAGCTTCACCGCGCGCGAACGCTCGTTCGACAGAAGCGACACGCGACGGACGACCTCCGCCAGGACCGTGCTGTCCAGTTTCAGGAGCTTGTCGTTTCCCTCCGGGATGACCTTCTCGTAGTCGGGGAATTTTCCCGGAACGATCGTCGAGCTCATGACTGTCTTTCCAGCCTTGAAGAAGACGTGGTTGTCCTTCTGGCCGAACAGGACCTCGGTCTCGCCGCTGCCGATCCGCGACAGCTCCTGGAGCGCCTTGCGCGGCACGATGACCTCGAGCCGCTCGTCCGACGTCCCCTTCTCCAGCCGGCCGGTGACGTAAGCCAGGCGGTGGCCGTCGGTGGCGACCATGGTCAGGTTCCGCTTGTTCAGAATCATGAGGGTGCCGTTGATCTGATACCGCGTCTCGTCGGTGGTGATCGCGAACAGGACCTTCGAGACCATGTCGAGGAGGATGGACCGTTCGATCGGAGTGCCCTTGGTGAAGTCGAATTCCGGCATGGCCGGGAAGTCGTCCCGCGACAGGCCGACGATCCGGAAGCGCGCTTTCTGGCAGGTGATCTGGGTCCAGCCGCCGTCCTCCGCCTTCAGCCGCACCTCGGCATCGGGCAGGAGACGCACGATGTCGAACAGTCGCCGCGCGGACAGGGTGACCGAACCGGGCCGGGTGATCTTCGCCGCGCAGCTGGTCCGCAGCCCCACCTCCAGGTCGGTCGCCATCAGGTCGAGCTGATCCCTGGTGGCATCGATGACGATGTTCGAAAGGATCGGGATGGTGCTCTTCTTCTCGACGATCCCCTGCATCACCTCCAGCTCCCTGAGGAGGTCGTCCCGCGTGGTCACGAAATCCATAAGTCCTCCGACGGCTAGGATCGGCTCGTATTCTCGAGTTCAGGAAGGATTGTAGCACCAGCAGGGGGTGTGGACGGCGCGGAAATCTCCGCGCCCGGGCCTGCCGCGCGGGCTGCGCCGGAGCCGGCACCGTGCGCCGTCCTGTGGAACGAAGCGCGCGGCGCTGTGGATCGTCCGGGCGTCGCGATCGGTCCACAGGAGCCCACGCGGCGATCCACAGGATCCTGTGGGCGTCTCACTCGAACGATTCCAGGAAGCCGTTCAGGATCCGGGCGAACTCCTTGTCGCGCTCGCGCATCCCCTCGATCTTCCGGATGGCGTGCAGGACGGTGGTGTGATGCTTCCCCCCGAACGCGCCGCCGATCGCCGGCAGCGACTTGCCGGTCAGCCGCTTGCACAGATACATCGCCACCTGGCGCGGAAAGGAGATGTGCTTGGAATTGTTGCGTGATTTCAGCTCGATCGGCTTGAGATGGAAGTAGTTGGCGACGAACTTCTGGATCATCTCCACGGTGACGATGCGCCCGCGATCGTCCATCAGATCCTTGAGGGTGTCCTCGGCCATCGGCAGATCGATCGGTCGTCCGGTCAGAGAGGCGTAGGCGACGAGCCGGATGAGGGAGCCTTCCAGCTCCCGGACGTTCGAGCGCACGTGTCCGGCGACGAAATGCGCCACGTCCTCCGGGAGGTTGACGTTCTCCGCCTCGGCCTTCTTCGTCAGGATGGCGACCTTGGTCTCCAGGTCGGGCGGCTGGATGTCGGCGATCAGCCCCCACTCGAAGCGCGACCGCAGGCGCTCCTCGAGCGTCGGGATGTCGCGCGGCGGACAGTCGCTGGTGATGACGATCTGCTTCTGCGACTCGTACAGGGCGTTGAAGGTGTGGAAGAACTCCTCCTGGGTCCGCTCCTTCCCCGCCAGGAACTGGATGTCGTCGATGAGCAGCACGTCGACGTTGCGATAGCGCTCCTTGAAGTCGATGGTCTTCTCGAAACGGATGGAGTTGATGAGCTGGTTCATGAAGGCTTCGGTCGTGATGTACATGTGCTTCACGCCGTGCCGTTGGCGCAGGATGTAGTTGCCGATGGCGTGCATCAGGTGCGTCTTCCCGAGACCGACGCCGCCGTACACGTACAGAGGGTTGTAGCTGCTGGACGGCTGCTCGGCGACCGCGACCGCGGCAGCGTGCGCGAACTGGTTGCACGAGCTCACGACGAACGAATCGAAGCTGTAGCGCGGGTTCAAGCCCGCCCCGATCGGAAAGATCGCCGGCGGCTCCTGGGTGGCGGCCGGTCGATCCGCCACGCGGGACGCGGCGACCCCCTGCGGCGCCACCGGGGGCCGCGCCTCCACGCTCACGGCGGCGACTTCCAGAGGGCGTGCGGATGCGATGGAGAGAGGCTCGGAAGCCGCCGCGGCGTGCGGCGCCGCCGGCTGCCGGCTGGTGAAGCGGAACTGCACCGCGCTGCAGTCCACCTCCTTCGCGCTTTCCTCGATCAGGCCCAGATAGTGGCGGCTGATCCAATCGGCGAACAGCAGGCTCGGCACCTCGACGTTCAGCGTTCCGTCGGCGAACGAAAGCTGGCGCGTTGGCTTGAGCCAGGTGTTGAAACTCTGTCGGTTGATCTTATGCTGCAGGCTGGAAAGAATGCGTTGCCACATGTTCACCATCCGCGTCCGGCCAACTGGACCGTCTTCGCTCGATCCCGCCGTCCGAACAGCTTGCTGGAGGCCCATCACCCCGGTTAGGCACTCACCTTTTCAACAACTTTTCCACAAGTGTGGAAAAGTTCCTGGACTGCAAGACGCTGACTGGATGGTAGTTGTGCTGACATCGAGGCGCGCGTGCCGTGATCTTATGTCAACCCGACCTCCTTCCCACCAGATATGGGGCCGCACGACGCGGCGTCAAAACACCTAGCGAGCGGGCAGCCGGTCACGCGATGAAACCGCTCATCAGAGACACCGATCCGCACGCCAGGAACTCTCCTGGATGACGATGAATGCTTCGCTGTCGCGTTGGGTCCGCAGCGTCGCCGGATTGTGCTTCGTGATCGGCGGGCACTATAGCACCGCGTGTCGCAAACCTGTCAACACCCATCGTCCACTTTTCGAAGAAATCCTGCCGCGCTCGTCGTCGACGAAGAGACGCGGGCCCGGCAATCCTTGACAGGCTCCTCGCGGCGGGTCCATAATCCCGCCTTCCTGCAACGGAGACACGAACATGAAGCGCACGTTTCAGCCGAACAACCGCCGCCGCAGGAAGACACACGGATTCCGTGCCCGGATGCGCACCAGGAACGGTCGTCTGGTTCTCAAGCGCCGGCGCGCCAAGGGTCGCAAGCGACTCACCGTGTGACAGGCGACGCCCGCTACCGTCCCCAGGACCGGATCCGCAAGCGCAGCGAGTACAAGGTCGTCTACGACAGGGGGCGGAGGATTTCCTCCGGGTCCTTCGTCCTGTTCGTGCTGCGCAACGCCGTCGGGCGGCCGCGGCTCGGCATCACGGCGACGCGCAGGATCGGCGGCGCGGTGCAGCGCAACCGTGCCAAGCGGCTGGTGCGGGAGATCTTCCGCAGGCACAAGGCGGACATCGACAGCGTGGACATCGTGGTGAACGCTCGAGCGGGGCTGCCTGGCGCGAACTACGCGCGGCTGGAAGCGGAGTTCCTGACCCGGATTCGTCCCTTCCGGAGAAAGCCCTCGTGATGGCGCGAGGGGTCCGCGCCGCCGTTCTCGCCTTCCTGCACCTCTACCGGCTGCTCCTCTCGCCGATGCTGCCGCCGGCCTGCCGCTTCCTGCCCAGCTGCTCGGCATACGGCGCCGAGGTCATCGAGCGCCATGGCCTATTCCGCGGCGGCCTGCTGGCCGCGCGGCGGCTCCTGCGCTGCCATCCGCTGTCGCGCGGCGGATTCGATCCTGTGCGCTGATGGACAAGCGCACGGTCCTGTTCGTCGTCCTGTCCGGCCTGGTGGCCGGCATCAAGTACGCCCTCGT
>CAYLND010000114.1:0-11795 GCA_964384905.1 uncultured Acidobacteriota bacterium | reverse complement strand
GCCGGGGGGCGCTCCGCGGCGCGCGCGGCGGGAGCCCTGAGGCGCCAGGGTCGCCGACGCCGGGCGAGGGCGACGGTTCCGTGATCGTCCCGATGGGGCGCGTGCCGGTCAAGCCGATGTCGATTGAGGAGGCCCTGCTGCTCATGCAGGACTCGCCCCACCCGGTCCTGGTGTTCCGCGACGTCGACTCGCAGCAGGTCTCGGTCATCTTCCGGCGCCGGGACGGGCGCTTCGGCCTGATCGAGCCGGAGACGTGAGGCGATGGACTTTCATCTGACACGAGAGCAGGAGATGCTGCGGGAGACGGTGCGCGCCTTCGCGGAGGAGGTCCTGAAGCCGCGCGCCGCCGCGTTCGACCGGTCGCGCGAGTTCCCCGTCGACAACTACAGGCGCTGCGCCGAGCTGGGTCTCTGCGGGATGATGGTCCCGGAGACCTACGGCGGGGCCGGGTTCGACGGCGTCTCCTATGTCATCGCCATCGAGGAGGTGTCGCGCGCCTGCGCGTCGACCGGTGTGATCCTGTCGGTCAACAACTCGCTGTTCTGCGCTCCGCTCCTGCGATTCGGCAACGAGGCGCAGAAGCGCGCCTATCTTATGCCGCACGCGCGTGGCGAGCGCATCGGCGCCTACTGTCTCACGGAGCCGCACTGCGGGTCGGACGCGGCGGCGCTCCGCACGCTGGCCCGCAAGGAGGGGAATCGCTACATCCTCAAAGGCAACAAGGTCTTCGTCACCAACGGCGTCGCGGCGCACACCTTCATCGTGTACGCCACCCTCGACCCCGCGCTGCGTCACAAGGGGATTTGCGCCTTCCTCGTGGAGCGTGATTTCCCCGGGCTGAGTCTCGGCAAACCGGAGCACAAGCTCGGGATCACCTGCTCAGGCTCCGTCGAAATCGTGCTCGATGACTGCGAGGTGCCGGCCGGAAACCTGCTGGGGGTGGAAGGCGAGGGGTTCAAGATCGCCATGGGCACCCTGGACGGCGGTCGCATCGGCATCGCCGCCCAGGCGATCGGCATCGCGCGCGCCGCCCTCGAGGAGTCGCTGACCTACAGCCAGGAGCGCCAGGCGTTCGGGAAGCCGATCGCCGATTTCCAGGCGATCCAGTGGAAGCTGGCCGACATGGCGACCGAGATCGACGCGGCGAGGCTCCTGGCCTACCGCGCGGCCTGGACGCGCGACCACCGCGCGCGCTGCTCGCTCGAGACGAGCATGGCCAAGCTGTTCGCGTCGGAGGCCTGCATGCGGGCGGCCAGGGAGGGAGTGCAGATCCATGGCGGCTACGGCTACATCAACGAGTACACTGTCGAGAGGCTGTTCCGGGACGCCAAGATCACCGAGATCTACGAGGGCACTTCGGAAATCCAGCGCCTCGTGATCGCCAAGGAGATCCTCAGAGAGGATTGAGATGAAGCCGAAGAACGGGTCCAGGACATCCACGATCGCCTCGCGGACGCGGCGGGACTGGGAGGAGACCACCCTGCGCCGGACGCTGGAGAGCCGGCCGGAGCGCAAGCTGTCGTTCACCACCGTTTCCAGCCTTCCGATCGAGCGTCTGTGCACGCCGGACGATCTCAAGACGTGGGAGCCGTCGGGCAAGCTGGGGTTTCCGGGCGAGCCTCCGTTCACACGCGGCGTCCACCCGACGATGTACCGCGGCAAGCTCTGGACGATGCGACAGTTCGCCGGCTTCGGAACCGCCGAGGACACCAATCGTCGTTTCCACTACCTCCTGGAGCACGGCCAGACCGGTCTCTCGGTCGCCTTCGATCTGCCGACCCTCATGGGCAAGGATTCGGACGATCCGCTCGCCGATGGCGAGGTGGGCCGCGAGGGGGTCGCCATCGACACGCTGGCGGACATGGAGGTGCTGTTCAAGGCGATCCCTCTGGGCAGGGTCTCCACCTCGATGACCATCAACGCGCCGGCGGCCGTCGTCCTGGCGATGTATCTGGCGGTGGCGGAGAAGCAGGGTGTCCCGCTCGCCGCGCTCGAAGGAACGGTCCAGAACGACATCCTGAAGGAGTACATCGCCCAGAAGGAGTGGATCTATCCCCCCGCTCCCTCGCTGCGCATCATCACCGACATGGTGGCGTTTTGCACGGACCACGTGCCGAAATGGAACACCATCTCGATCAGCGGGTACCACATCCGCGAGGCCGGCTCGACGGCGGCGCAGGAGCTGGCGTTCACGCTGGCCGACGGCATCGGCTACGTGCAGGCCTGCGTCGATGCCGGCCTGGACGTCGACGCGTTCGCGCCCCGCCTCTCGTTCTTCTTCAATTCGCACAACGACTTTTTCGAGGAGATCGCCAAGCTGCGCGCCGCCCGGCGTCTGTGGTGCGGCATCATGCGCGAGCGGTTCCACGCCCAATCGCCGCGCTCCTGGATGCTGCGGACTCACGTGCAGACCGCCGGCTGCTCCCTGACGGCCCAGCAGCCGATCAACAACGTGGTCCGGGTCACGATCCAGGCGCTGGCGGCCGTCCTCGGCGGAACGCAGTCGCTCCACACCAACGCCCTGGACGAAACGCTGGCGCTTCCGACCGAGGACTCGGCGCGCATCGCCCTGCGCACCCAGCAAATCGTCGCGGAGGAGAGCGGGGTGGTGAACTCGGTCGATCCTCTGGCGGGCTCCTATCTCGTCGAATCGCTCACCGATCGCCTCGAGCAGGAGGCGCTGGATTACATCCGCCGCATCGATCAGATGGGCGGAATCGTGCCCGCCATCGAGCAGGGATTCCCGCAGCGTGAGATCGCCGAGGCCTCCTATCTCTACCAGAAGCAGGTCGACAGCGGCGAGAAGGTGGTCGTCGGCGTCAACCGGTTCACGGAGGGCGACACCATGAAGGCGCCTCTCCTGAAGATCGGGGCGGAGGTCGAATCAGGCCAGGTGGAGCGCCTGCGCGCGGTCCGCGCGTCGCGCGACCGGCCGCGGCACGCGCGGGCGCTCGAGGCGCTGGAAGGGGCGGCGCGCACGGGCGCCAACCTGATGCCCGGAATCCTCGACGCGGTGCGTGCCTACGCCTCGGTGGGCGAAATCTGCGGAACGCTCCAGAAGGTCTTCGGCACGTACAGCGAAGGACGGGTGCCGCTCTGAGATGACGGGCGAGCGGAAGGTCCGGCTTCTCGTCGGCAAGGTCGGCCTCGACGGTCACGATCGGGGCGCCAAGATCATCGCCCGGGCGCTTCGGGACGCCGGATTCGAGGTCATCTACACCGGATTGCATCAGACCCCGGACATGGTCGTCGCGACTGCCGTCCAGGAGGATGTCGACGGGATCGGCCTGTCCCTCCTGTCGGGGGCGCACAACACCATCTTCCCGAAGCTCCTGCGGCTCCTGGCCGACAAGGGAGGCTCGGACATCGTGGTCTTCGGCGGCGGGATCATCCCCGAGGATGACGTCCCGGCGCTCCGCAAGGCGGGTGTCCGCATGATCTTCACGCCCGGAACGACCACCCGGGAGGTGATCGATTGGGTGAAAGCCAACGTCCCGCCCCGCCGCCGCTGAAAGCGTGCGCTCCTCGAAACGGCCCGGACCGGTGATTCCTTGACAGGGTGCACCCTTTGGGCTAGGTTCTGATCCGGGACCATGAAGCTCCTCATGGTGAGCGTCGGACAGGATCGTTATGCGGTGCCGGCCGATATCGTGACGCAGATCCTCGATCCGGCCCTGGAGAGCGAGCTGACCCTGGAAGCGTCGGAGGCGGTTTACCGGGGCGAGCGTTTCCCGCTGCGGGATGTCCATCCGGCGGCGGGCGGGGGGCGCGGCGTGTCGCGCGTGTATCTGGTTCTCGAGCGGTTGCAGCGTCGGGCGATCATGCCGGTCGACGAAGCCCACGCCATCCGCGAGATACCGGCCGCCGCCATCGCGCCGCTTCCGCAGTACATCTTCGCCCGGCCCGGGCGGGTCTTCCGCGGCGTCTTTTCGGATGGCGGAGAGCCGCGGCTCCTCCTGGATCGGGATGGCCTGTTGTGAGCGCGGCGTCGTGGCTGATCCGCTTCCGCGTGGCGGACGCCGAAGCCGCCCTGCCGCTCGGAATCGTGCGTGAGGTGACCACGCGCCCGCGGCTGGCGCGCGTCCCGGGGAGCCACGCGTTCGTGACGGGCATCGCGCTGCACCGTGGCATGGCGCTGCCCGTGTACGATCTGGCGCGGTTCGAGCCACTCTGGGCCGCGACCCGGCCGCGGCCGTCGGCACCGCCGGACGCGGAGCATGTCATCGTGTGCGACTGGGGCGAGGCGCGCCTGGGGCTTCTCGGAGATCAGGTGGACGTCCTGCCAGCGGGACCCCTGGAGCGGGAGCCCGATCCGGAGCGCGCCAGGCGATGCGGATTGAGCCCCGACTACGTGAGCGAAATCCTGCATCGGGATGGCGGGGCGGTCCTTCTTCTCGATCCCGGGCGGTTGTTCGCGTCTTTGGGTGTTCCGGCGGCGGAGCCGCGGAGCGCCGGGGAGGGTGGCGGTGAAGACGATCCTGCTCGCCGATGACAGCATCACCATCCAGAAGGTCGTGGAGTTGACCTTCTCCGACGCGGACTACAAGGTGGTCTGCGTCAGCAGCGGGATGCAGGCACTCAAGAAACTTTCCGAGGTGCGGCCGGACGTCATCCTCCTGGACGTGATCATGCCCGAGAAGAACGGTTACGAGGTGTGCGAGCAGCTCAAGCGGAGCCCGGCGACCTCCGGGATCCCGGTGCTCCTGCTCACAGGCACGTTCGAGCCGTTCGACAAGAAGAGGGCTGACGCGGCGGGCGCCAACGGCCACCTCACGAAACCGTTCGAGTCACAGGCGCTGGTCGCGAAAGTCGAGGAGCTGATCGCCTCGACCCCGGCGATCGCCGACGACGAACAGGGCGGCCAGATGGACATCATCAGCGGCGGGGAGGTCTACCACGTCGATCCGGGCCGCGCCGCCGAGGGGATGCGTCCCGCACCCCCGCCGGCGGCTCCGCCGCAGACGCCCGTGTCCGGAATCGGCTCCGCCGGGCCGGCCCCTGCCCCTGTCGCGGCCGCCGCCGGCAGGCCGTTTGCTCCATTCGCGGGCGAGGAGAAGGAGGCGGAAGCCCGCCCGCATCCCGCCCTGGCCAGCCCCGATCCCGCCGCGGGCGGCTCCTACGTCGGGTTCGCCGATGTCGGTCTCGATCGGGGGATGGAGGGCTCGATCGTCCCGGATCGGTTCGACGAGCCGGCCGGCGGCGGGATCGCGGCGTCGACGACCCGGCTTCGTCGTGACGCCGTCCTGCCGTCGCGTGACGCCACGCCCTCAGGGGTCTCGGGGACGGCCAAGGGGGCCTCGTCCGCCGGATCGGGCGATGCATTCGCCGGGTCGTTCGAGGCCGAGTTCGATCTCGCCGACGAGATGGCTTCGGGTGCGCCGACGGCGGACGCGATGGCGGAACCGGGCGAAGTCCCGTCGTGGACCCCTCCCCCCGAGGCGCCGCCCCCCGAGACCTGGCAGGTGAGCGACGAGCCGGCCGAACCGACACCGCAGCCGGCCGCGACCCCTCAGGCGGCCAAGCCAGCGGCCGCGGAGGGGAAAGGCCTAGGCCTCACGCCGGAAATGATCGATCTGATCGCTGAGAAGGTCGTGCAGCGCCTGTCCGACCGGGTCGTTCGGGAGATCGCCTGGGAGGTCGTGCCGGGCGTGGCGGAAACCCTGGTGCGGCGGCGAATCAAGGACCTCGAAGAAGGCTAGGATCGAACGCCCGTCGGGCGCGCCGGGGTGTGTCCCGGATCAAGTAGGCCTGTGGCCTGCTTTTTTGTTGTCAGGCCGGCCCCCGCCGGGCCCCCCTTTCCCTGGAACCGCGATGGAATTCACGCGAACCTTCGAACCGGGTACCATCGAGACACGCTGGTACGACCACTGGGTCCGCCTCGGGGTCTTCACGGCCCGCCCCGGCTCGCCCCGCCCGCCCTTCTCGATGGTCATCCCGCCGCCGAACATCACGGGGCGCCTGCACATGGGACACGCTCTGAACAACACGCTGCAGGACATCCTGGCGCGCTGGCGACGCATGAAGGGGGAGGATGTGCTGTGGCTGCCCGGCACCGATCACGCGGGCATCGCGACGCAGATGGTGGTCGATCGCCAGATCGCGAGCGAGGGGTCGAGTCGCGAGGCCCTCGGCCGCGACGCCTTCGTCGAGCGTGTCTGGAGATGGAGGGAGGATTACGGCCGGGCGATCATCGGACAACTGAAACGGCTCGGGTGCTCCTGCGACTGGACGCGGGAGCGCTTCACGATGGACCCGGGGCTGTCGCGCGCCGTCCGCGAGGCGTTCGTCCGGCTGCACGAGGCGGGTCTCATCTACCGGGACAAGTTCATCGTCAACTGGTGCCCCCGCTGCCGGACGGCCATCTCCGACCTCGAGGTGATCCCGCAGGAGACCCACGGCCACCTGTACACGCTGCGCTATCCGCTCGCGACCGGCGGGGGAGGCATCGAGGTCGCGACCACCCGGCCCGAGACGATGCTGGGAGACACGGGCGTGGCGGTCCACCCCGAGGATGAGCGGTACCGTGACCTGGTCGGTCGCTTCGTGGTGCTGCCGCTGGTCGGCCGGCAGCTGCCGATCGTCGCCGACCCGTTCGTCGAGCGGGAGTTCGGCACCGGCGCGGTGAAGATCACGCCGGCCCACGACGCCAACGACTTCGAGGTGGCGCGCCGCACCGGGCTGCAGCCGCTCGTGGTCATGGACGAGCAGGGACGGATGAACGAGAACGTCCCCGAACCCTATCGCGGGCTGGATCGGTTCGAGGCCCGGCGGCGCGTGGTCGAGGATCTGACAGCGGGCGGCTACCTCGTGTCCGTGAAGGATCACCTGCACAACGTGGGGCACTGCCAGCGCTGCAACACCGTGGTCGAGCCTTATCTGTCGACGCAGTGGTTCGTCCGGGTCAGGGTCCTGGCGGACGAGGCGATGCGCGCCGTGGCGGACGGCCGCGTGCGCTTCGTGCCATCCCACTGGGTGAACAGCTACAACGAGTGGATGGGCAAGATCCACGACTGGTGCGTGTCCCGGCAGCTGTGGTGGGGGCATCAGATCCCCGCCTGGCATTGCGACCAGTGCGGGGAGATCCATGTGGCCCGATCGGCGCCGGCCGCCTGCCGGCGGTGCGGCGCCGCGGCGCCGCGGCAGGATCCCGATGTCCTGGACACCTGGTTCTCCTCGGGGCTCTGGCCTTTCTCCACCCTCGGCTGGCCCGACGAGACGCCCGATCTCAAGCGCTACTATCCCACCTCGGTGCTGGTCACGGGGTTCGACATCCTGTTCTTCTGGGTGTGCCGCATGATCATGCTCGGCCTGCATTTCATGAAGGACGTTCCCTTCCATCAGGCCTACATCACCGGGCTGGTGCGGGACGCCGAGGGCCATAAGATGTCGAAGACGCGCGGGAACGTCATCGATCCCCTCGATCTCATCGAGCGACACGGCGCCGACGCCCTCCGCTTCACCCTGGCGGCGATGGCGACCCCCGGCAGCGACCTGCCGCTGTCCGAGGAGCGCATGGTCGGGTACCGCGCGTTCGCCAACAAGATCTGGAACGCCGCTCGCTTCGTCCTGCTGAATCTCAAGGATGGGGACGCACCGAAGGTGGTTCGGATCCGGGAGCGCTCCACGCTGCGCCTGGAGGATCGATGGATCCTGAGTCGCCTGCAGCATCTCGCGGCGGCGGTGGACGAGAATCTGAAGGAGTTTCGCTTCGACGAGACGGCCAACGCGCTCTACCAGTTTCTCTGGCACGAGTACTGCGACTGGTACCTCGAGATGGCGAAGCCGCGCCTCCTGCCGGGCACGGATCCGGAGGAGGGAGCCCGGGCCCGGGCGGTGCTTGTGCACGTGCTGGACTCCGTCCTGAGGCTGCTCCATCCGGTGATGCCCTTCCTGACCGAGGAGCTCTGGCAGAGGCTCCCGCACGAGGGAGAGACGATCGCGCTGGCGGCCTATCCCTCGAACGACCCCGCCTGGGTGGACGAGGCCGCGGAGCACGAGATGGAGACTCTCATGGAGGTGGTGATCAAGGTCCGGAACATACGGGCGGAGCTGAACATCGATCCGGCGCGCCGCCTGCCCCTGAGATACGTCGCGCGCGAGCCCGGGGCGCGCGCCACGATCGCCGCGAACACCGCCGTCATCGCGACCCTGGCCCGTCTCGAGTCGGTCGAGGAGTCCGGTTCGCCGGCCCCGGGGCCGTCGACCCGCGCCGTCGCCTCGGGCGTCGATCTGGCCGTGCCGCTCGCGGGGGTCGTCGACATCCAGACGGAACGGCGGCGACTCGGGCGCGAGATCGAGAAGCTGTCGAAAGAGAGCGAGTCCCACGCGCGCAAGCTCCAGAGCCCCGAGTTCCTGAGCAAGGCGCGCCCCGAGGTGGTGGAGCGATCGCGGCGCATTCACCAGGAGCTCCTCGAGAAGATCGGCCGTCTCACCCGGACCGTCGAGTCGCTCGGATAAGGAGACCCCGCCGCTGTCCGGAACGGTCTCCTAGAACTCCCAGCGCGCGGCCATCCGCCAGGTGCGGGGCGTCTGGTAGGCGATCGGCGCCAGAAAGTCCGGGTCGGTGACGCCGGCCCGCAGCTCGACGTCATCGTCGAACGACGTCACCGTCTGGCGGTCGAAGACGTTGAACACGTCGAACATCACCCGCAAGGTGCCCCGTCCCACGTCGACGGGGTAGTCGGCATGCAAATCGATGTCGGTCAACCCCGGCGTCCGCCCGAGGTTCCCGCGGGTCACGGGAGTGTACGATTTGAGGAACACCGACTGCTGGACGTTCTCCGGGTCCGAAAGGGCGTTCTTCAGACTTCCCGTCGTCTTCAGGATGTAATCGGCCGGATTGCCGTTGCCGACCGGATCCGCCCAATAGGCGTAAATCGGGTCGATGCCCGGAATCTCGCCCGCGTTCTGGTAGCTCGGGTGCGCCAGGAGAGAGGTGCGCGGGACGCCGCTCGTGTAACTGAAGTTGGCCCCCACGCGCAGCCGGTTTGCGAACTGGTAGGAGGGGTAGACGTGCACGACGTGCCGCACGTCGGTCGGCAGCGGCCCCTTCAGGAACTGCCCCGACATCAGGGGCGAGTTCGGGAAGTCATAGAGCGATGTGATGTTCGGGTCGCTCTGCCCGTTGTCGTTCCGGTACAGGCCCTCGTAGTTCCCGTCCAGCTTGGATAGACGGTAATTCGCGAACAGCGACCAACGGTCCGCCAGCCGGCGTGTGTAGACGAGCTCAAGGGCGCGGTAGACGCGTTGCGGCTTCGGGAAGCTGAACCGGCCCCCAGACGGTATCGACTTGGTCCCGGGATTGGCCAGCGTGTAGGCGCCGAAGGGGGTGGCGGGAAAGGTCGAGCTCTTGCCCCCGTTGACTCCCTTGACGCCTCCGAACGGATCGTAAGGATAGCCGTAGGCGACGCCGTAGTAGAAGTTCTGCGTCTGCTCGATGGCGTTGACCTGGACGTCCTCGAGAACCCGCCCCTGCGTCCGGTAGATGGCCCGGACCTCGAGCGCGGAGCTCGGCGTCACCTCGAAGGAGTACCCTGCCGACAGCTCGTCCTCGTACGGCAGTTTCACACCGGCCGCCACGCCGGTCTGATCGAGGCCCTGGGTGAACACCGGAACGATGGTGCTGCAGCCTCCGAGACCCGTGTCGGCCCCACGGCTGTCGACGCAGGACGCGGCGCCCCCCGGAATCGTGCGCGGGGTCGAGAGGTGACGATCGGTGAACTCCTCGAGACTGATGCCGACCTCGTTGCTGAAGGCCCGCACCGCCAGGTCATTGGGCACGCGCTCGTAGTAGCGCCCGAAGTTCAGATAGGCGCGGCTCTTGCCGTTGCCCAGCACGTCCCAGGAGACCCCGACCCGGGGCGCGATGTTGCCGCCGAACCGGTAGCTGTTGGGCGCGTAGGTCGACGTCCCCGGCGTGAAGATTCTCGTCGGGACGAAAAATCCGGATCCAGGGAAGGTCTCCTTCTGCACCGTCTCCGTGGCGAACGGGAGGGAGAACGTCCCGGCCCCGTCGACGTTCTCCTGGGTCCAGCGCAGCCCCGCCTTGATCGTGACCCTCGGGTGCACCGTCCAGGTGTCCTGGATGAAGGTGTCGTACTCCTTCGACAGGGTGGGAGGTATGGCGGGCCCGAGGCGGGCGCGCGTGACGCGAAAGCGGTTGGCACTGTCGAAGGCGACCGTCGCATCGGCCCCGATGCCGTTGCGCACGTCGACCGTGGCGCCGCCGCGCGACGGAATGGAGATGGTGTCCTGCACCCCGTCCCTGTTGTTGTCCACGGGCAGACCGTTCGTGTAGCTCACCGGGAGCTGCACATCGAAGGAAGGTCCGGTGTACGTCGGTGTCTCCTGATAGCTGATATCGTCGTACTCGACACCGTATTTGATTTCATGCTTCCCGAGGACGCTGGTCAGCTTGACCGTGTAGACGGTGTTATCGTCGTTCTGATTGGTGACGAACCCGACGCCCCCGCTGAGAGGCGCCACCGGCGTGAGCGCCAGAGGCTGGTTGCCGAGAGTCGGGTCGTTGTAGCTGTCGGCGCCGCGGGTGAATTCGAGCAGGTTGCGCAGATCGCGGTACTCGTAGTCGTTCACCGCGGAGGTCTCCCTGAAGATCCCGGCATGCCGGGCGATCTGGGCCTCCATGAACAGTCTCGGGGAGAAGACGGCGTTCCACTTCAGAGACTGATTGTTCGAGCCGAAGCGGATCTGGCTCTCCCCACCGCCGGTGGCGAAATCGCTGAACTCGGGGGCGGTGTCCCGCTGCGGTCCGTTGCTCCCGGTGGCCGGGTCGCCGAAGAAAGTCAGCTCGACCTGATGGCTGGGCGTCGCCTGCCAGGAGAGCTTCAGAGCGTAGTTGTTCGCCCGCCGCGTGCGATCCAGATCCTCGACCGACGCCGGGAAGGCGAGGGAGTCGGTCGCGTACCGCGTCCCGCCGAAGCCGGTCGCCAGGCTCTCGTCGAAGACCGACACCCCGGCGCGGGCCGGCGCGAACGCCGGATTGTCCAGGGCGTTCGCGCGGCGGGCGTCCAGCGTGACCACCGGGTTGTAGGCGAGGAAATAGAACAGCGTGTCCTTCTTGATCGGTCCCCCCACCGAGAAGGCGAAATCATTGACGTTCTCGCTCACGGTGTTGGAGGTCCCCGTCTCGAGATGGACCGGCGTGTAGGCGCTGCGCCAGCTCTCCGGCGTGGCGTACCAGGCCACGCTCCCCTTGAAGTCGTTGGTGCCCGACTTGACGATGGTATTGATGATCCCGCCGAGCGCCTGGCCATATTCCGCCTCGAAGCCGCCGGTCTTGATCTGGACCTGATCGAGGAACTCGCTGGTTACTCCGGTCCCCAGGGATCCGTAGACGATGTTGTAGGAGCCGATTCCTCCGAACCCGGTGTTGGTGATGTTGACCCCGTCGATGAGATAGGAGTTCTCCAGACCGCTGGCGCCTCCGATGGCGTAGTTGCCCTGTCCGGTTCCCAGACCGCTCACCACCCCCGGGGCGACCGAGTACGTATCGGTGAACGCGCGGCCCAGAGGGATCGAGCCGGCGAACTCGTCGTAGTTCAGGTTCGTGCCGGTCGCCGTCGAAGTCACGTCGATGAGCGGCGCCGCGGCGGTGACCGTCACGGTCTCTTTTTTCCCCGGCTCCATGGTGAAATTGAGGGGCACCTTCTGGTTCAGACCGATCGGAACATCGTTCTTGATGGAGGTCGTGAACCCTCCGGACGCCTCGACGCGGACCGTGTAGCTCCCGGGTCTCAGGAACGGAAGGATGTAGTTCCCGTTCACATCGGTGGTCG
>CAYLND010000113.1:0-11835 GCA_964384905.1 uncultured Acidobacteriota bacterium | reverse complement strand
CGATCGCCGCCATCTTCCGTCGTTCGTCGGCCGGGACGCCCGCCAGCGGGTGGGGGACCACCACCACCCGGACGTCGGGCATCCCGTAGGCCTTGGCCTCGTTCGCCGCCAGGGCCTCGAAGGCCTGGGTGACGACGACGATCGCCGGCTTGCCCAGGCGCTCGAGCTCGACCGAGTCGTGGATACACCACGACGTGCACGACCCTCAATCACCGGAGGCGATGATGGTCACATCGACCTCGCGCGACACGTCGGAGCGGAACGACGGCGCCGTCACCGACCAGATCTCCCGCCCCTCCTCGACGCCGAATCCGAGACGCGCGAGCGTCGGGCGCATGACGGCGTCGTCGAGTGCGAGCCCGAGCAGGCGCCGGGCGCGGTCCGGCCGGAAGGGGATGACGCGCCGCGACAGCGGCCGCGGGTAGACATCGAGGGCGGGCGTGGTGACCGAGCCGCCGGCGACCTGCGCGATGATCCGGGCCGCGCGGTCGAGCGCGGCCACCGTCCCTTCCGGATCGGCTCCGCGCTCGAAGCGGTGCGAGGCGTCGGTGCGCAGGCCGACCGCCCTCGCGGTGCGCCGCACGGACACCGGGTCGAACCAGGCGCTCTCGAGAAGGACGCGCTTCGTGCGTCCGGTGATCTGGCTCGTCTCCCCGCCCATGATGCCGGCGAGCGCGACCGGCCTGGCCGCGTCGGCGATCACCAGCATGTCGCTGCCCAGCGCCCGATCGACCCCGTCGAGCGTGCGCAGGCGCTCTCCGACCCGCGCCCGGCGGACCACGATGCGGCGGCCTTCCAGGAGGTCGAGGTCGAAGGGATGGAGCGGGTGACCCATCTCCCACAGAACGAAATTGGTGGCGTCCACGACGTTGTTGATGGAGCGCTGGCCGATCGATTCCAGCCGCCGGCGCAGCCAGTCGGGGGAGGGCGCGATCCGCACCTCGAGGATCGAGCGCGCCGCGTAGCGCGCGCACAGGTCGGGGGCCTCGATGGCGACCGAGGCGATCTCCTGCGTCGGCCGGCCACCGGGCGGAATCGTCGCGTCCGGGAGACGCAGCGGCGAGCCGGTCAGGGCGGCGTACTCCCGCGCCAGACCGAAATGGCACATGCAGTCCGGACGGTTGGTCACGATGTCGAAGTCGAACAGCCAGTCGTCGGACCGCCGCTCGATGCCGTCCAGGGGAATCCCGGCCGCGGTCAGCCGCTCGCCCACCTTCGCGGCCTCCTCGGCGAGCGTCACGTACTCCGCCAGCCAGTTCCGGCTGAACCTCATGCGCCGCTCATCCGGGAAACTGGGACAGGAAACGCAGGTCGTTCTCGTACAGCAGGCGGATGTCGTCGATCCCGTGCTTCAGCATGGCGATCCGCTCGATGCCGAGCCCGAAGGCGAACCCGGTGATGCGCTCGGCGTCGTAGCCGACCTTCTCGAAGACCGCCGGATGGACCATGCCGCAGCCGCCCATCTCGATGAACCCCGTGCCCTTGCACCGGCTGCACCCGGCGCCGCCGCAGAAGATGCAGGAGATGTCGTACTCCGCCCCCGGCTCGACGAAGGGGAAATACGAGGGGCGCAGCCGCAGCTTCACGTCGGACCCGAACACCCGCCGGCAGAAGTGCTCGAGCGTGCCCTTCAGGTGGGCGAAGGTGATCCCGTCCGCGACCACCAGGCCCTCGACCTGATGGAAGACCGGCGAATGCGTGACGTCGGCGTCGCGGCGGAAGACGCGGCCGAGGGCGACCATCTTGATCGGCGGACGGCGCTTCTGCATGGCGCGGATCTGCACCGGCGAGGTGTGCGTGCGCAGGACCAGGCCGCCCTCCACGTAGAAGGTGTCCTGCATGTCGCGCGCCGGGTGGTGCGGCGGCATGTTGAGGGCCTCGAAGTTGTAGAAGTCGGTCTCGATCTCGGGGCCGTCCTCGAGGGTGTAGCCCATGTCGAGGAAGATCTCCTCGATCTGGGCGCGCACCTGGGTGACCGGATGGGAGGAGCCCGGACGCTGGGCGCGCCCGGGGAGCGTCAGGTCGATCGCATCGCGCTCGGCGGGAGTGGCGGTCCGGGCCGCCACGCGGGCGCCGTCGAGGGCGGTCTCGACGTGCTCCTTGAGATCGTTGACCGCCTTCCCGTCCGCCGCCCGGCGCGCGGCGGGGGAGTCGCGCAGATCGCGGAGCAGGGCGGTGACCAGGCCGGCGCGGCGACCCAGATAGCGCGTCCGGATCTCCTCCAGGGAGGCGGTGTCGGCCGCCTGGGCCAGGTCGCGATCGAATTGGCGGCGGATCTCCTCGACGCGGCTCTGCACGAAGGCTCCTCGACAGGGGCGCGGGCGCGCGCGGCGCTCCCGGCCCGCCCTTCCCTCAGGCTGTGCCGAGGGCGCTCTTGGCGGTCTGAGCCAGGGCGGTGAAGCCCGCCGGATCGCTCACCGCCAGCTCGGCGAGGATTTTCCGGTCGAGGGCGACTCCCGCCTTCGCCAACCCGGACATCAGCCGGCTGTACGAGAGATCGTTCTGACGGGCCGCCGCGTTGATGCGGACGATCCAGAGGCTGCGGAACTCCCGCTTCCGGGCCCGCCGATCGCGGTAGGCGTAGCCCAGCGATTTCTCGATCGCCTGCTGGGCCGCACGGTACAACTTGCTCTTGCCGGTGTAGTAGCCCTTCGCCAGCTTGAGCATTTTCTTGCGGCGGTGGCGCCGTTTCGTTCCTCTCTTGACTCTGGGCACGGGTGTCTCCTAGGGGCGGCCGTACGGGAGCATCTCGCGCACCCGGCGGGCGTCCGCCTTGCTGACCAGGGCCTCCATGTCGAGGTGCCGCTTCCTCTTGGTGCTCTTGGAGGTCAGGATGTGGCGCTTGAAGGCGCGGCTCCTCTTGACCTTGCCGTTCGCGGACAGCCGGAAGCGCTTGGCGGCCGATCGTTTCGTTTTCATCTTGGGCATCGCTCGTCTCCTAAGGCCCGCGACGCGTGGGAGGGGACTTCGCCGCCTCCCTGCCGGGCGGCACCGGAGGCGGAGCCTGTCCGGCCCACCTCTTGGGCGCGAGGATCATATCGAGGAACGGGCCCTCCTGTCGCGGCTCGGTCTCGACCACTCCGTGCTCGCCGACTTCCTGGCGCAGCCGCGCCAGGATCCGGTACCCGATGTCGCGGTGCATGTTCTCGCGACCCCGGAAGATGACCGTCGCTTTCACCTTCTTCCCCTTGGTGAGGAAGCGGATGATGTTGTTGCGCTTGAACTCGTAATCGTGCTCGTCGGTCTTGGGGCGGAACTTCACCTCCTTGACCTGGATGATCTTCTGTTTCTTCTTCGCCTCCTGGGCCTTCTTGTTGAGCTGGTACCGGTACTTGCCGTAGTCCAGGATGCGGCAGACCGGAGGGACCGCGTCCGGCGAGACCTCCACCAGATCCAGTCCGCTCTCGATCGCCATCCGCAGCGCCTGGTCGGGCGACATGATCCCGAGCTGCGTCCCGTCCGGGCCGATGACGCGCACTTCCTTGGTCCGGATCTTCTCGTTGACCCTGAGTTTTTTCTCGATGGTGTGTTACCTCCCGCCCCCGTCCACGAGGGGCCTCCTGTCGATCCGAGCGTCGCGTCTTACGGACCGAGGACGCGCTCCGCGTTCATCTGCGCGATCCGATCGCGGATCGCCTCGAGCGGCATCGGCCCCAGGTCCCCCTCCCGACGGCTGCGCACCGCCACGGTGCGGGCCTGCGCTTCACGGTCCCCGGCCACCAGCATGAACGGGATCTTCCGGAGCTGCGCGTCGCGGATCTTGGCCCCGATCTTCTCGTTGCGCTCGTCGACGTCGCAGCGCAGGCCGGCCGCCTTCAGCAGCGCCTGGATCTCGCCGGCGTAGGCGCGCGTCCGGTCGGTGATCGGCAGGACCACCGCCTGCACCGGTGCGAGCCAGACCGGAAAGGCGCCGGCATAGTGCTCGACGAGACCTCCCACGAAGCGCTCCAGGGAGCCGTAGATCGCGCGATGCACCATGACGGCGGGGGTGGGCGCGCCATCGGGCGCGACGTACTGGATGCCGAGTCGCTGCGGAATGTTGAAATCGAACTGCACCGTCGGTCCCTGCCACGGCCGGCCGATGGCGTCGAACATGCGCACGTCGATCTTCGGGCCGTAGAACACCGCCTCACCCTCGCGCCGGACATACGGAAGACCGCGCGACTCGAGCGCCTGCGTGAGCGCGCCCTCGGCCATCCTCCAGCCGTCGTCGTCGCCCGCGTACTTCTCGACGTGCGCCGGGTCGCGCACCGACAGGTCGACCTCGTAGCGATCGTATCCGAAGGTCTTGAGAAAGGTCACGACCAGGTCGAGGACCCCCTTGATCTCGTCCACGATCTGGTCGCGCGTGCAGAAGATGTGCGCGTCGTCCTGGGTGAAGCCCCGCACGCGCATCATGCCGTGCAGGACCCCCGAGCGCTCGTAGCGGTAGACGGTGCCGAGCTCGGCGTACCGGATCGGCAGCTCGCGGTAGGAGCGCAGCCGGGACTTGTAGATGAGGGAATGGCCCGGGCAGTTCATCGGCTTGATCACGTAGCCCGTCTCCTCGATCTCGAACGTGTACATGTTGTCCCGGTAGAATTCGAGATGGCCGGACTGGCGCCACAGCTCGTCGCGCGCGATGTGCGGCGTGGTGACCAGCTGGTAGCCATGCCGGCGGTGCTGGTCCTTCCAGAAATCCTCCAGGACCTGCCGGAGGATCGTGCCGTTCGCGTGCCAGAAGATCAGCCCGGGGCCGGCGGTCTCCTCCACGCTGAACAGGTCGAGGGCGGGGCCCAGCTTGCGGTGGTCGCGCTTCTTCGCCTCTTCCAGGACGCGCAGGTGCTCCTGGAGCTGCTCCTCGGTCGGGAAGGCGGTGCCGTAGATCCGCTGCAGCTGCTGGTTCTTCTCGGAGCCCTTCCAGTAGGCCCCGGCCACCGAGAGCAGCTTGAACGCTCCGATGGCGCCGGTCGAAGGCAGGTGCGGGCCGGTGCAGAAGTCCATGAAACTGCCCTGTCGGTAGCAGGAGACGATCGGCCCGCCCTTCTCCTCCACCAGCTCGACCTTCAGGTTGTCGCCCAGGTGCCGGAAGTAGTCGAGCGCCTCCCGCTTCGGCTGCTCGATCCGCCGGATCGGCAGGTTCTCCTTCTTGATCTCGCGCATGCGTTGCTCGATGCGCTCGAGGTCCTCGGGCGTGAACGGTGCCGGCCGCTCGAAATCGTAGAAGAACCCCTCCTCGGTCGCCGGACCGATGCCGATCTTGACCTCCGGGAACAGGTCCTTGACCGCGTTCGCCAGCAGATGCGAGGTGGTGTGGCGGTAGATCTCCAGGGCCCGCGACGACTCCGGCGTGATGAACTCCAGGCGGGCGCTCTGCAGAATCGGCAGGTAGATGTCCTTCTCGACGCCGTCCACCAGGGCGGCGATGGCGCGCCCGGCGAGCCGCGCGTCGAACGCTTCGGCGATGCGGGACAGCGGCGTGCCGCTCGGGAAGGCGCGCACGGCCCCGTCCGGCAGCACCACTTCGATTGTTTCCACGGTGCTCTGTCCCTTCAATCGAGACGCCCCGTCGATCCCCCGGTCGATCCGGTGCAGCAGGTCGGGTGCAAAGAGGCGGGAGTGGTAGGCGCGAGCGGATTTGAACCGCTGACTTCTACCGTGTCAAGGTAGCGCTCTCCCCCTGAGCTACGCGCCTTCACCTGAAAGCCCAAAACGGCGCCTTCGGAGGCGCCTCGTGGCAGGCTCCTGGCCTTGCGAAGCGACGAGTATAAGGGGCCGTCCGCGCTATTGTCAACCGAACAGACTACTTCCGGTTGCGGACGGGCGCCGGCGCGGCGTATCATCCGGCCTTTCCGGACGAGGCACAGGATGCTGATCGTAATGGAATCGGGTGCGACCGACGGGCAGATCCGCGCGGTCATGGAGCGCATCCAGACCCTGGGGCTGCGTCCCCACGTGATCCCGGGCGCCGAGCGCACGGCGATCGGAATCACCGGCAACCACGGCCCGCTCGACCCCGCGGAATTCGAGATCCTGCCCGGGGTGCAGGAGGCGATCCGGGTCACCAAGCCGTACAAGCTCGTCAGCCGGGAGGTCAAGGCGGCCGACAGCGTCATCCAGGTCGGCGGGCGGCCGATCGGGGGTCGCCGGCTGGCGATCATCGCCGGCCCGTGCGCCGTCGAGACCGAAACGCAGACCCTGGAGATCGCGCGCGCGGTCGCCGCGGCGGGCGCCGATCTGTTCCGCGGCGGCGCCTTCAAGCCGCGCACCTCGCCCTATTCCTTCCAGGGGCTCGGTCTCGAGGGGCTCCGGATCCTCGCACGGGCCCGGGAGGAGACCGGGCTGCCGATCGTCACCGAGGCGGTGGACGAGGAATCGCTCGGGATGGTGGAGGACTACGCCGACGCCGTCCAGATCGGGGCGCGCAACATGCAGAACTTCTCTCTCCTGAAGCGCGCCGGGAAATCGCGGCTGCCGATCTTCCTCAAGCGCGGCATGTCGGCCACCCTGGAGGAGTTCCTGATGGCCGCCGAATACATCGTCTCGGAGGGGAACTACCAGGTTTTCCTGTGTGAGCGCGGCGTCAGGACGTTCGCCGATCACACCCGGAACACGCTCGACCTGGCGATCGTCCCCGCGGTCAAGCACCTGAGTCACCTGCCGATCCTGGTCGATCCGAGCCATGGCACCGGCCGGCGCGACAAGGTGGTTCCCCTGGCGCGCGCGGCCGTGGCCGTGGGGGCCGACGGCGTGATGGTCGAGGTGCACCACGATCCGTCCCGGGCGCTGTCGGACGGTCCTCAGTCGATCCTGCCGTCCCAGTTCGGCGATCTGGTCCGGGACATCCGCGCGCTGGCCGGTCTGGTCGGCCGGTCGCACGACTGAGGCGCGGCCGCGGTACGATTGCGAAATCGGTCTTACCATTTTTGCCTTCGCCGCCGTCCCGGGCACCGTACGCGGATCGCGCTCGGGCCCTTCGAGCGGACCTGAAGCCCCGCGTCTCGTTCCACTTGCGCGAATCCCCGAATCTGGACACTCGGTGGTACGCCCTTTGCTGCCCACCCTGGGGTTGCGCCGCCCTGGCGGAGGCATCACGTTTGGTCTGATACAGCGGTCCTTCCGAAGAGGGAGGGGAGAGGGAGATGATCAACCAGGACGAGGTCTTCGTCATCACCGAGGACGACATCCTCAAGCCCGGCGACAAGGGCAAGGGGAAGGGCCCGCGCGCCGTGTCCTCCAAAGGCGCCAGGGCGGCGGAGCGCATCGCGGAGCCGGATCAGACCGTGGGCGCCACCGGCGCGCCCTCCCGCGCCGGCCGCAGGCGCCGCAGTCCCGCGGCGGCGTCCTCCCTGTCGCTCTTCCTCTGGGGCCTGGGGCAGCTCTATAACGGGGACAGCAAGCTCGCGGCGCTGTTCCTCCTTTGCGAGATGCTCATCCTGGCGTTCCATTACTTCCTCTTCATGACCTGGGACCGGATCAGGACGTTCGCGCACCTGTTCTTCATCAACGAATGGGAGCTGATGCTGTACGCCTCCTCCATCGACTTCTGCGTGATCTTCTTCATGATCTACAACGTGGCGCAGGCGTATCGCGGCGCGGAGGCGCACGGCGGGCGGTTCGACGGCCTGCACCAGCCGTTCGTCTCGGGCATCGCCTCGCTGCTGGTGCCCGGATGGGGCCAGCTGCTGAACGGTCAGCTCGGGAAGGCGGTCTTCTTCCTGTTCTCGTTCTTCGTCCAGGTGTACCTGGTCGTGCTGTACCGTCTGTCGCCGTTCTTCCGGATCCTGGCCGACATCGAGCCGCAGCAGTTCCTGCTCAACCGGGCCATCAAGATCGGCATGGCGGTCCTGTTCGTCACCGCCCTGTCCTGGCTGGTCAGCACCTACGACGCCTTCCTGGTGGCGCGCTACACCCGACGCCTGCGCGCCTAGGACAAGCCGCTGACGCGGCCGGTCTCGTCGAGATCGAAATGGACCGCCGCCGGCACCGTGGGCAGACCCGGCATCGTCATGATGTTGCCGACGAGCGGGTAGACGTACCCGGCCCCGGCGGAGGCGCGCACGTCGGTCACCGGCAGGACGAACCCGCTCGGACGCCCCTTGAGGGCGGGATCGTGCGACAGTGACAGCGGCGTCTTCGCCATGCAGATCGGCACCTGACCGAGACCCTGGCGCCGGCAGAACTCGATGCGCTCCCTGGCCTTGTCGGTGTACGTGACCCCGGCGGCCCCGTAGATCCTCCGCGCGATCGTCTCGACCTTCTCTTCGATCGACAGCGTGGGCGGGTACAGGGGGCGGAACTGGGCCCCGGAGTCCGCCGCGCGCACCACGGCCTCGGCCAGCTCCAGGCCTCCCTCACCGCCGCGCGCCCAGACCTCGACCGGGATCGCCGCGAACGCTCCGGCGGCGCGGGCGCGCCCCACGACCTCGTCGATCTCCGCCTGCGTGTCGCCTTCGAAGCGGTTGACCGCCACGACGGCCGGCAGGCCGAAGGTCCGGATGTTCTCGATGTGCTTCGCGAGGTTGGCGCAGCCGCGGCCGGCGGCGGCGACGTCCGGGCGCTTGAGGGCGGTCGTGTCGCCCTTGACCAGGGGCACGCCGCCGTGCAGCTTCAGCGCCCGCACCGAGCAGACGATGACCGCCGCCGAGGGCACCAGACCGGCGGCGGGGCACTTGATGTCGAACAGCTTCTCCGCCCCCATTTCCGAGCCGAAGCCGCTCTCGGTCACGACGTAATCCGCCAGCCGCAACGCCAGCAGGTCGGCGAGGACGGAGTTGTTTCCGTGGGCGACGTTGGCGAAGGGGCCGCAGTGGATCAGGGCGGCCCCGCCCTCGAGGTTCTGCACCAGATTCGGCTTCAACGCGTCCTTCAGGACGGCCGCCATCGCCCCCTGGGCCTGGAGGGCCGAGGCCACGACGCCGCGCGCCTCGCGGTCGACGCCGATCAGGATGCGACCCAGCCGTTCCTTGAGGTCGCGCGGGCTCTTGGCGAGCGACAGGATCGCCATCACCTCGGAGGCCGCGGTGATGTCGTAGCCGCTCTCGCGCTCCACGCCGTTCGCGCCGCCGCCGAGCCCCACGCGGATGCGCCGCAGCGCCCGGTCGTTCAGATCGAGGCTGCGGCGCCAGAGGATCGCCTCCGGATCCAGGCCGAGCCGGTTCCCGTGGTGCAGATGGTTGTCGATCAGGGCGGCGAGAAGGTTGTGCGCCGCCGCGACGGCGTGGAAGTCGCCGGTGAAATGAAGATTGATCTCGTCCATCGGCACGACCTGGGAACGCCCCCCGCCGGTCGCGCCGCCCTTGATGCCGAACACCGGGCCCATCGAGGGCTGCCGCAGGGTGCTCACGGCCCGCTTCCCCAGGCGCCGCAGCGCCTGGGCCAGCCCGATCGTGACCACGGTCTTTCCTTCACCGAGGGGCGTCGGGTTGATCCCGGTCACGCAGACGTACCGTCCCGCCGGTCGGTCCCCGAGACGCTCGAGCGCATGGAGCGCGATCTTCGCCTTGAAGCGGCCGTACGGCTCCAGCTCGTCGGTCAGCAGGCCGAGGGTCTCCGCCACGCTCTCGATGCGCTGCAACCGGGCGCTCCGGGCGATCTCGAGATCGGACGGGATCAAGGGCTTCTCCGCGCCGGCTTCCCCTCGTCGAGGGAGCGGCGCAGCTCTTCGATGTCGGCGTCCGCCGGGTCGGCCGAGCGCGCCTTGTCCAGCTCGGCCAGAGCGGCGGCGCGATCGCCCGTGGCCTGCAGGGCTCACCCCAGGAGCAGGGTCCCGCGCCCCGGTTCCGCGGTCTCGGGGGCGTGGCGGGCTTCCGCCATCGCGTTCTGGGGGTCCTTGCGGCGCAGGGCGATCAGCGAGTTCAGAAGGTGGTAGTCGGACTCGTAAGGAAAGGGGTCGGAGCTCGCCTTGCCGAGGACGGTGGCGCCCTCGTCCCAGCGCTCCTCCTTCGCCAACAGCGCGCCGGCCTGATAGGCGGCCTTCGGATAGCCGGGATATTGCTGCAGGGCCTTGCGCAGGAGCTGCAGCCGCTTCTTCGAGTCGGTCTCCGCCATGGCGCGGCAGTAGGTCTCGAACGCCAGGAGCGGGACATCCTCCGTCTGCTTGTGCAGGAGCTCCGCCCGCCCCTGGGACACCGAGATCTTCTCGTCCCGCGCGAGCGACAGGGCCAGGTCTCTCTGCACCTCGAGCAGGTTTTTCAGGCGGCCGGTTCGCTGCAGCCAGGGCCGCGCCTTCTCCTGGCGCAGATCGATGACGCGCGCGGCGAGGACGATGTCGCCGTTCTCCAGATTGAAGCGGCCGAGGATCAGTCGGTCGATGCGCAGACCTCCGGGTCGCGCCATCGTCTTGCGCCCCAGCTCGAGGGCGCTGGCCAGCGCCAGCGGCGCGCCGGCGGGGATGCCGCTGCCCTCCAGCAGGACCGCGCGCTCTTCGGGGTCCATGACCTGCTGCCCGAACCCGAGCAGGTACTCGCCCAGGGAATGCGCCAGCCCGGTGGACACCCAGTCGAGCGAGCGGTCCTCCGCCGTGTTCTCGAACGGCATGACGAGGTAGGCGTGCGGCTTCTCGGCGGCGGTCCCGGTCGCCGGGAGGGCCGGGGCCACGGACCAGAGCGCGGGCAGGAGCAGGGCGACCGCCCCCCTCAAGCGCCGGTCCTCCGGGGGCGCTGCTCGATGGGGGTCGCCTCTTCGACGGCATCCGATTTGCCGAAGAACATCTTGCCCGCGGTGGTCTGCAGCACCGACGTGACGGTGATGTCGATGTTCCTGCCGATGTGCCGCTTGGCGTTGTCCACCACCACCATGGTGCCGTCGTCCAGGTAGCCGACCCCCTGGTTCGCTTCCTTGCCCTCTTTGAGGATGAAGACCTTCATCGATTCGCCCGGCAGGACCACCGGCTTCAGCGAGTTGGCCAGGGAGTTGATGTTCAGCACCTGGACGCCGCGCAGCTCGGCCACCTTGTTGAGGTTGAAGTCGTTGGTGATGATCTTGCCGGCCAGCTGCTTGGCGAGCTCGATGAGCTTCATGTCGACGTCCTTGATCTCGGGGAAGTCGGCCTCGGAGATCATGACCTTGATCTCCGGCCCCTTCTTAATGCGCTGCAGGATGTCGAGCCCCTTGCGTCCCCGGTTCCTCTTGAGGGCGTCCTGCGAGTCCGCGATGTACTGCAGCTCGCGCAGGACGAACTGCGGGACCACCAGCGTGCCGTCCAGGAAGCCGGTCTCGCAGACGTCCGCGATGCGCCCGTCGATGATCACGCTGGTGTCGAGGATCTTGTGGTTCTGCCTTTGCCCGCCCTCGGCCCAGGCGGCGCGCAGGCTCGCCAGCGTGAAGCGCTCGCCGCGGTCCGCCCCGAGGGCCATGCCGCTGTAGCAGAAGATCAGGAAGACGACCCCCCGGATTGCCGGCGGCGGCAGGGGGGCCAGGAGGTCGAGCGGCAGGAGCGCCACGACGACGCCCGCTGCGGCGCCGCCGACCAGGAGGCCCGCCAGGCCTCCCACGAGCGAGTTCATCTCGAGAGTGCGCAGGACGTACTCCAGCCCGAGGATCGAGCCCGCGACCGCGGCCCCGATGAACAGGCCGGTCAGGTCGAGAGGGCTCAGCGTGATCGGGCGGATCTGCGATCCGAACAGGACGGACAGAAGGACCAGGAGGGCCCTCAGGATCAATGTGCCCACAGCATTCACCTCATGCGGTCCGGCGGCGGACCGCTGGTTCGAGCGAATCAGTGTGATGACAGGCCGAGCCGATAACGTCTCACGCGCACATGATAGCGTGTCGGAGCGGACGAAACTAGGCTCCTAGAGTGTCCAGACTCGCATAGGTGTTGACAGCTTCTCTGTCCCCGAGTGATTCATGAGA
>CAYLND010000112.1:0-11863 GCA_964384905.1 uncultured Acidobacteriota bacterium | reverse complement strand
TTCGCCCCTCGGACGGGCCGATCCCGGAGGGCCCCCCCGCGAACGCCGGGCGGGGGTCCGGAACGGGTTCGAGAAGGGCCCGATGGAACAGGACGGCGAGATGCTGGTTCTTCCGCCGCACGAACCCCGAAGCGACCAGGAGCAGGGGTCCGTCGGCGGGCACCCCGTGCCGCTCCCGGAGCGCGGCGCGCGCCTCCCTGCGGTCCGCGGCCGGCTGGAAACGGTCCACCTCGATCGCGAAGGGAACCCTGAGGACAGGCGGACCGGGACTTCGGATGAACCGGGCCGCCACCTCCACGCAGACGGTCGACGCGACCAGAATCGTGTCGCCGACGAGCAGTCCGGGCGCCGTGTAGGTCCAGAAGCCCGCATCGGCGAACGAGCCGTGATCGATGAACATCCGACGCGGACTGGGGGGCGCGTTCCAGCCGAACGAACGGACCCGCAGGTCGGCGCCCTCGGCCGTCTCCGAGGTGCTCCAGGAGGATCGGATGGCGGCCGCGCACAGACGGTTGACTCCCGGCCCGCCCCCGGAATCGGCCGCCGGGTCGGTCGCGAAGTCGATGAGAATCGTGCCCTGCCCGCGCGCGCGCATGCGATGATCGACCGGACTGTCGGCTATCATAGCGTCGAACGGGACCGGCAGGCGACGATGACGATTCCCTCCGAGCAGAAGGAGATCTGGCTGTACGAGCTCCGGCTCAACGGATTCATCCTGTTCCGGAACTTCCTGCCGGCCAACCTCGTCCAGGCGATGTGGGAGCAGTTCCAGCCGATCTACGCCGGCGAGCTGGCGCGGGTGACGGGCGGCGACACCTCCAGCCTGCGCGGCCGGAACCGGATGAGCTTCGACATCGCCTACTACACCGGGAAGCTCAAGGGTCCCCTGGACGATGACCGCTTCCGGCGCAACCCGATCATCGAAGAGCTCGCGAGCGCGGTGCTGGGGTCCTGGCGCTACGGCGTCACCAAGGCGGAATGCCCTTTCAAGGATTCCGAAATGATGAACTGGCATCCGGACACGGAATCGACCGGAGATCCGGCTCAGCCCGTGCGCACGACCCGTCTGACCTTCAACGTGCCGCTGGTCGACGTGAACGACGCCAACGGCCCGATGGAGGTGATTCCGGGCTCCCATCGCATGCATCATTACGAGGCTCATCGTTACATCGAGGCGGTGCCGCAGCTGCACGCGCTCAAGCTCCTGATGAGACGGGGGGACGCCGTGCTCAGGGATGGGAACCTGCTGCATCGCGGCACGCCGAATCTGACCGACGCGCCGCGCATCCTGCTCGACCAGACCTACCGCACCCGCGACTGACTCCAGGGTGTCGATCGGACGTCTGGATACTCGCGCTTCAGGCGCTCCGGGTCGGCCCCCAGGGCGTAGCGCAGCTTGAGCCAGGCGAAGCGCGCCGCCGTGCGCCCCACTCCCCCCTGCCCCAGCCGGCGTGCCGAGGTGCTCGCCGCGAGCGGCAGGGTCACTACGCGGCCGCACCGGCGCATTTCCCTCGAAAACTCGAGATCCTCGAACAGGGAGATCTCGGGGAATCCACCCAGGATCTCGAACACTGATCGCCGGACGAACATCGCCTGGTCTCCGTAATGGACCCGGGCGAGCAGGGACCGGGCGGTCGCATAGCCGGCGATCGCACGGAGGAGAAGTCCTGACTCGCTGAACCGCAGCCGGAACCCGCCACCGACGACCCGCGGATCGGCGACCGCCCGCATGATGGCGTCAAAAGACCCGGGCGACAGCCGTGTATCGGCATGCAGGAAGAGCAGCGTCCTCCCCGTGGCCACGCGCGCCCCCGCGTTCAGCTGGGTGGCGCGCCCGGGGCGTGGGGCCACGACGAGGCGCGATATCCACCCTCTCGAGGCCAGCGCGCCGCTCGAGCGCGCGAACACGTCGAGGGTCGTGTCCCGGCTCCCGCCGTCGGACAGGATCAACTCGAGCGGCGTGTCGAAATTCTGTTCCTGGAGGCTGGAAAGCGTCTCCGGAAGGACATATTCTTCATCGAGCGTGGGTATGACGATGGACAGGGGGAGAACCGGAACCTTCGCGTGTATAATCACTTAGGCTGCATTCCCGGCCGCGTGAGGTGCATCGCCCATGGACGATAGAGGCCTTACGGGCCCGCTGCCGACCGGTCCGGGGCCGGCCGCTGCCCCCCTTCCCGGCGGGACCACATCCGGCCCGCCACCGCAGATCCCCTTCTGGCGGAAACGGAAGAATATCGCCTTGATCATCCTCTCGGCCCTGATCCTGGCCGGAGGCTCAGGCTCGGCGCTCGGATACCTCCTGACCTTCGACATCCCCGAGGTGACCCACCTGCAGGACTGGAAGCCGCCGGTGGTCACGACGATCTACAGCGCCGACAACCAGGTCCTCTATCAGTTCGGCGCCGAGAAGCGAATCGTGGTCGGTCTCGACCAGATACCCAAGCAGTTTCTCGACGCCCTGGTCGCCACGGAAGATTCGCATTACTACGAGCACGTCGGCATCGACCCCTGGGGCATCGGGCGGGCGATCATAACGGACATCATCCATCTCCGGAAGGCGCAGGGCGGCAGCACCATCACGCAGCAGCTGGCGCGCTCGCTGTTCCTGAAGCCCGAGAAGACGATGCGCCGCAAGCTGCAGGAGATGGTCCTGGCGGTGCAGATCGAGAAGGCGTTCACCAAGCAGGAAATCCTCGGCTTCTACTGCAACCAGGTCTACATGGGGCACGGTCGCTACGGCATCGAGGCCGCATCCGAGTACTACTTCGGCAAGGCGGCGAAGGACATGGCGCTCCCCGAGGCGGCGCTGCTCGCCGGTCTGGTGCAGCGTCCGGAGGCGTACTCGCCGTTCCGCTCCCCCGAAAAGGCGCGGTCGCGTCGCGATCACGTCCTGAACCGGATGGCGGAGGAGGGCAAGATCAGCCGCGACGTGGCCGATCAGGGGATGGCGACGCCGGTCGAGGTCGCCAAGCTTCCGGAGGAGGACAACATCGCGCCGTACTTCGTGGAGGAGGTGCGGCGCTACCTCGACTCGAAATACGGCGAGGTCGCGCTGTACGAGGAGGGCCTCGAGGTGCACACGACCCTCGAGCCGGCGCTGCAGAAGGCGGCCAACCAGGCGGTGTTCGAAGGGCTGCGGGTGCTCGACAAACGGCAGGGGCTGCGCCCGATCAAGCAGAACGTGCTCAAGGACGGCGGCGATCTTGCGACCTTCGTCTCGCCCGGCTGGACCAAGGCGCCCGGCGTCGGCCGGCTGCGGCCGGGTGTGGTCACCGAAGTGAACCGGCGCACCGCCACCGTCAAGCTGGGGGATTACACGGCTCACTTCGGGCCGGAGGGGATTGACTGGACCGGCAAGACGATCCCGAATCAGGTGCTGAAGGTCGGCGACGTCACACCGTTCCTGGTCCTCGGCATCGACGAGGGAAAGAGGGAGCTGCGGGTGAAGCTCGATCAGGAGCCTCTGGTCGAAGGAGCCCTGATGGCGATCGACCCTTCCAGCGGCGAGATCAAGGCGCTGGTCGGCGGATACGATTTCAACCGCAGCGAGTTCGATCGCTCGATGCAGTCGTATCGCCAGGCCGGCTCCGCCTTCAAGCCGTTTGTCTACACCACGGCTCTCGACTCGGGCCACACCCTCGCGGACACCGTCTTCGACAAGCCGACGGTCTTCGTCGACAAGAAGACCGGCGACGAGTACCAGCCCGACAATTACTACCGTAAGTATTACGGCGTCACGACGCTGCGCCAGGCGATGGAGGAGTCCCGCAACATCGTCGCGGTGAAGCTCCTGAACCAGATCGGCTACTCGCGCACCATCGAGACCGCGCGCAAGATGGGGATCAGCAGCCGGCTGGAGCCCTACCCTTCGATGGCCCTCGGCACGGAGGAGGTGTCGCTCATCGATCTCACCACCGCCTACTCGATCTTCCCGAATCAGGGAGTGCGGGTCGAGCCGCACTTCATCCGGTACGTCGCCGACCGCGACGGCAAGATGCGCGAGGAGGCCAAGCCTCAGGTGATCGAGGTGCTGCGCGCCGACATCGCCTATCTGATGACCTATCTGCTCGAGGGGGTGACCGAGAGCGGCACGGGGGCCGCGGCGGCGCGCGAGCTGAATCGGCCGGTGGCCGGGAAGACCGGCACGACCGATGACCACGCCGACGCCTGGTTCGTCGGGTTCAGTCCGTCGCTGGTCGCCGGAGTCTGGGTCGGCTTCGACCAGAAGAAGCCGCTCGGCGACGGCGAGACCGGGGCGCGCGCGGCGCTGCCGATCTGGATCTCCTTCATGAAGGAAGGACTCAAGGGAAAACCGCCGGAGGACTTTCCGAAGCCAGCCAACATCGTCTACGTCCCGATCGACCGGAACACGGGTCTGCGCGCCACGGTCGAGTCGAGCTGTCCGGTCACCTTCCTCGAGGCGTTTCTGGAAGGGACGGAGCCCGCCAAGGCCTGCTCCGCCGTCGAGCATTTCCGCCTCTCCCTCCCCTATTACCTGCAGGAGTTCGAGGTGACGCCGGATCTCGAGCTGACCCTCAAGGGGGACGACCTGGAGCACCTGGTGAGCGAAGGACAGGGCGAGGTCGAGCTGCAGTCGAACGGCAAGGAGATCCTGGTGCACTACGACGGCAAGGATCTCGAGGTCCGCCTCGACATCAGCCGTGCGGAACGCAATGGCGCCCTCAACAATCTCGCGACCCCGGGGGGAGGTCCCGCCGTCGATCCGCAGCCGAGCCCCACGCCCTCGACGGCCACCGGGGCGACACACTTCGGGGTGGACGGCCGGCCCGCCGAGACCATCAATATCAACTACGACTGAGTCGGGGATCGCCTAGAGCAGGCCGTCGAGCGGGACGTAAGGGAGGCCTTGCGAGCTCGCCACCGCCTCGTGCGTCACCTTGCCGGCGTGCGTATTGACGCCGGCGCGCAGCGTCGAGTCCTCGCGGGCGGCGTCCCGGAAGCCCCGCCCGGCGATCTTCAGCACGTATCTCAGCGTGGCGTTGGTGAGCGCGAAGGTGGAGGTGCGCGGCACCGCGCCGGGCATGTTCGCGACGCAGTAGTGGGTGACCCCGTCCACCTCGTAGGTGGGTGAGGAGTGGGTCGTCGGATGCGTCGTCTCGATGCACCCTCCCTGGTCGACCGCTACGTCCACGATCACGGCCCCCTTCTTCATGGTCCCGACCATCTCGCGGCTGACCAGCCGCGGTGCCGAGGCGCCAGGGATGAGGACGGCCCCGATGAGCAGGTCGGCCCGCCGCGCCGACTCCGCGACGTACGCCGGGGTCGAATAGATGGTCACGACGTCGCCGCGGAAGATTTCGTCCAGGTAGCGCAGGCGCGGCAGGGATCGATCGATGATCGTGACGCGCGCCCCGAGACCCGACGCCATCATCGCGGCGTTGATGCCGACGGTCCCGCCTCCCAGGATGACCACGTCCCCCGGCGGCACGCCGGGGACGCCGCCCGGAAGGATGCCGCGCCCGCCGAGGGTCTTCTGCAGATAGAAGGCGCCGACCTGGATCGACATCCGTCCCGCCACCTCGCTCATCGGCGTGAGAAGCGGCAGATTACCGTCGCCGTCGGTGATCGTCTCGTAGGCGATGGCGGTGATCCCGCGATCGATCAGGGCTCGGGTCAGGGCAGGCTGGGGTGCGAGGTGCAGATAGGTGAACAGGATCTGTCCCCGCCGCAGCATCGGCAGCTCCTGCTCCTGCGGCTCCTTCACCTTGAGGATGAGATCGGCCCGCCGGAACACGGCGGCGGCGTCGCTCACGATCACCGCCCCGGCCGCCTCGTAGGCGGTGTTGTCCACGCCGCTGCCGAGACCGGCGCCGTCCTGCACCAGAACGGTGTGGCCCGCCTGCACCAGGGCCCCCACCCCTGCGGGCACCAGGCTGACGCGGTACTCGTGGTCCTTGATTTCCTTCGGTATGCCGACCTGCATCCTCGCGCCCCGGCCGTTCCGGAAACGGCCGCACCTGCTCAGCCGTTGTCCATCTGCGCCTTCTGCAGCTTGCCGGAGTAATCCACGTAGATCGTCTTCCATTCGCTGAAGATGTCGATCGCCGTGTGCGCCGCGCCTTCGCGATGGCCGTTGCCGCTCCTCTTCGTGCCGCCGAACGGCAGGTGGGTCTCGGCGCCGATGGTGGACGAGTTCACGTAGGTGATCCCGGCCTCGAGGTCGCGCATCGCCAGGAAGGCCCGGTTCACGTCCTGCGTGTAGATCGACGACGACAGGCCGTACGGGGAGTCGTTGGCGATCTCGAGAGCGTCCTCCAGGCTGTCGGCCGCCAGGACGCAGACCACCGGACCGAAAATCTCTTCCCGGCCGATCCGCATTTCCCGCGTCACCCCGGTGAAGATGGTCGGCGGGAAGTAGAACCCCCGTCCGTACTCGTTCTTGGTCAGACGGACGCCGCCGAGGACCGGATCGGCGCCCTCGTCACGCCCGATCTGGACGTAATCCATGACCTTCTTCAGTTGGGACTCGTTGATCAGGGGTCCGACGTCCACCGATTCGTCGAGTCCGTCGCCGACCTTCAGGCGCCCCGCCCGCTCCACGAAACGATCGACGAACTCCTTGAGCACCTTCTTGTGGACGATGATCCGGCTCGTGGCAGTGCAGCGCTGGCCGGTGGTCGCGAAGGCGCCCCAGAGGGCTCCCTCCACCGCCTGATCGAGGCGGGCGTCGTCCATGACGATCAGGGCGTTCTTGCCGCCCATCTCGAGAGCGGCGCGCTTGAACGTATCGGCGCAGGCGAGGTTCACCGTCCGGCCGGTCTCCGAGGAGCCGGTGAAGGAGATGAGCGCCACGCCCGGATGGCGCACCAGAGAGTTGCCCGTTGCCTCGCCGCCACCGGTCACGTAGTTGACCACACCCCGCGGGATGCCGACCTCCTGGCAGACCTTGACCAGGTGATACGCCGAAAGGGGCGCGTCGCTCGAGGGCTTGATCACGACCGTGTTGCCGCACGCCAGCGCCGGGATCAGCTTCCAGGAAGGAATCGCCATGGGAAAATTCCACGGCGTGATCAGACCGCAGACACCCAGCGGGGCGCGCACCGAGTAGCAGGCCTTGTTCGGCAGCTCGGACGGCGTGGTGGTGCCGTGCAGCCGCCTGCCTTCGCCAGCGATGTGGTAGCAGACGTCGATCGCCTCCTGCACGTCGCCGCGCGCCTCGCGCAGCGGCTTGCCCATCTCGCGGGTCATCTCGCGGGCGTATTCTTCCTTGCGACGGACCAGGATCTCGCCCATGCGGAACAGGTGCTCGGCCCGTTTGGGTGCGGGGACCAGGCGCCAGCGCTTCCACGCCCGGCGCGCCGCCTCGACGGCCGCGTCGATGTCGGCCTGCCCCGAGCTCTGGAACGACCCGACCACCTCGCTCCTGTCGGCCGGATTGCGGTTCTCGAAGATCTCCCGCGAGCTCGCCTCGACCCATTCGCCGTCGATAAAATCCCGGTAGATTTTCGGCTCAGCCATGCTGCGTCCTGTCACGCGGAGATCGATCGACGCGGAAAAGTAGTTTGCTTCCTATCTGATGGGACGCGACGGGAGGGGGATGCTAGCAGACACCCCGATCGATGTCAAGAAAGCGCGGGTACGACCAGCGGGGATTGTCGTTCAGGCGGTCGCCTCGCGGGCGGAGATGCTGCGGATGCGGCGCGCGACGTCCAGGCAATTCTCGGCGCGCTGCCGGTCCTTCATTTTCATGAACACTTCGGAGAGACCAATCCAGGCCTCCACGCAGTCCATGTCGGCCTCCAGCGAGCGCTGGAAGCATTGGAGAGCGCCGATCATGTCTCCACGATCGGCGTAGACTTTTCCCTGGCGCGCCCAGAGGTTCGCACCCCCGCCACCTCCGGCGAGCGTCCCGAATGGGTCGAACTCGTACGTCGTTTTCCCTGTACCGGTGCTCCTCAGCATCGAAAGCTCCTCTCCAGGCCCTGCGCGTCGAGCGGCTCCGTGACGAAGTCCAGGAGACGTCTTCCGGCCAGTTCGAATCCCCGGCAGCCGGCGTTCCCAGGCTCTCTACCATCTGCGAACGAGGGGGAAAAGAGAAAGGGGATGGAGGGGAAATCAGGTTTGGGACACGGGCTGCCGGAGAAAACTGTCGACATCAGCATGTCGCTTCCTCGTCTGAATGAGTTCGCTTATCCGTATGAACGCCTCCACGGTGAAGCAATCTTTGTGCCGTTCTTGCGCTCCCTCGAAAGCCAATCCGCGCGCTCCAGTCCAAGTACCAGTGAGCAAACAGCTTAGATATTTGGCGACGAAGACGTCCGCGGTCAGGTCAAGGGGATTCCGGGGACTTTCAGGACGGCGTTTTGACGCGCTTCTTCTTTGAAGGAAGGTCACCTTCTGTTTTCAGCTACTTACGGAATGTCAAACGGGTGGATATGACGACAGGGGAATGACGCCCCATGCGTCAAAAGTGGTCACTCTGTGACCGCAGGCGGGCACTCTCCTATCCCCCGCTCTCCGGAAAGCGACGCCCCGCAAGCCCCATGAG
The DNA here is from genome assembly GCA_964384905.1 of uncultured Acidobacteriota bacterium. Lineage (GTDB taxonomy): Bacteria > Acidobacteriota > Polarisedimenticolia > Gp22-AA2 > Gp22-AA2 > Gp22-AA3. The sequence goes on along the minus strand of CAYLND010000112.1, from coordinate 3,351 downwards.
GCGGGTGACACCGATCTCGATCTTCGGGTCCTCGATCTCCCCCCGCTGGCACATGCGCAGGAGCTGGCGCGCTTCGATGGCGATGGTTCCGGAGTCGGCCTCGTTCACCGATCCGTCGCCCCGCGGGGTCGCGGCTCGCGCGGGATCCACCTTGAAGGCGCGCAGATGTACCTTCTCGGTGGACTGACCGTGCGAGGGGAAGAACCCGCTCCCGAGACGATACGCCCTGGACCCGACGGGCCGCATGCCGGTCTCCTCGAGAAGCTCGGCCAGGGCTCGCGATGTGATCCCGCGCTCACCCCGATCCCCGGGCTCCAGGCTTCCGGCCACCGCCTCGATCACCCAGGTGTAGGGGCGGCGATCGCGCACCGGTGGTCGGAGCCAACGGCGGGTGTAGAGGCCGGGTCTGAACCCGACCTTGCACACGATCATGAGCCGGTTCGGGCGCGCGAAGTAGAACGGCACGATCGCGACCGCGTCGGCACCCCGGCGATGCACCACCTCGAAGCGGTAGACCGGCGAGCGCCCCCCGTCTCCGTAACGATTCCTCGCCAGGACGCGCTCCAGGGTGAGGAACCCCGGCCGCGCCGAAGAGAGCCTGCGAACCACCCGGAGGCCCTGGACCGGCCGAGGAGCCCGGAGCACCACGGCGGCGCCACGGGCCGGCATCCCGCGTCGGAGGATCCGGGCGCGTGGCGATCGTCTGGTCATGCGGTGGTCTCTCCTAGCGCAGGTCGACCGGTCGCAGGTCGGCGTTCTGCCGCGGCCCGCGGCCGGTCTTGGCCACGGTCATGAAGCGTCGGCCGGCGCGGACCCGCACCACGTCCGCCGTGTAATCGTTGGGGTCGCCCCGGAGTAGAAAGGACCCGACTCCGTAGATGTCCACGGGAGCTCCGCTCCGTTCGAAGAAGCGGATCTTGCCGGGATCGAAGCCGCCGCTCGCGATGATCCGCACGCTCCGAAAGTAGCGCTCCGCCGCCCTCCGCAGGGGGCCCGCGGGAGCCGACGCGCGCGCGGCGCCATCGAGGGCGCGGCGCACCCGCCTCACCAGGGCGGGAGTCACCCCGCGCTGCAGACGCGGATCGCGCGAGGCCGGTACGCTGCGGTCTCTCAGCTCCTGCGACGTGTCGACGCGCACGGCGTGCAGGACGAAGCGGGCGGCCTCGACCGGCCGACCTGCCCGCAGCAGGCGTCGATGCTCCTCGAACAGCCGGCGCGCCGTGCGCACCGATTCGCCCACGCAATCGTTCGTCGTGTCGACCAGGGCCACGCGCATCACCGACGTCGGCGCGTGCCGGCAGAAGGCCAGCATCGCCTCGGCCGTGTCGCCCAGGAAGCACAGAACGAACGCGTGCGGCATGGTCCCGCGACCGCGCTCCTCCCAGAGGGCGCCCTGAGCGTCGGTCGAGACGTGAGCCGCCACCCGCTTCCCTTCGGCGCGCGCGTAGGCCTCCACCGCGATCCGGTAAGCATAGCCATCCAGCGCCTGGCAGTGCGGCAGGTCGAATCGTGCCGGGAAGAAAAGAATCGGCTTGCCTCCGGAGGCACCGAGGCACTCGTAGACGTTCGTGGCGAGACGGCTGCAACGCGTCAGGACACCCAGGATCGGCGTCTCCAGGTGCGCAAACTCCCGGTAGCGTCCGCGCACGGTCAGCACCGGACGGAGGGATCTCGTCGGCGCCCCCTCGGGGACCGCCTCGACCCGCAAGCGGCCGGCGCCGGCGCGCCGACCGTTCCTGAGCATCCCGAGGGCCGGGCCGACACCGGCCGCGACAAAGCGCCGCCGCCTTGCGAAGAACTGCATTTCGACCACCGCATCTCCCGGGATGAACGATGCGAGACGACCCGCGACGGCGCGTGCCGCCAGAGGCCGCCCGCCGAATCGCTCGCGGGCCCGCGCGGCGGCTGCCAGGATGCGCGCCGCGTTCAGGAAATAGGCATCGCTGTAATAACCGGATCGCAAAGCGGCCGTGGAGATGCCCGGCACGTCGATCGGACGACTGGCGCGCGGAGCGCTACGAGTCAACCTGCCCTCGGGGCTGGAGATCGGGAGCGCGTCCGGCGGAGGCCGCCCCTGGAGCGCCCGGGCCCGCCCTCACCCCAGGAGCTTCTTCATCTCTTTGATCTTGACGGTGACATCGCGGTAGGTCGAGTCCAGGCCGTACACGTCGGTGTAGCCCTGCATCGCCTTCTTGTAGTCCCCTTGCTCGCGATACACCTCGGCGATATCGTAGCGCAATCCGATCGCCTCGTGCTCTCCGAGCGCGGGCATCTCGAGACCCTTCTGGTACCATTTCAGCGCCAGCTGCGGCATGCCCTTCTCGCGGAAGCACAGACCGAGGATGCCGCAGCACTCGACGGTCTTGGCCGGGTCGCGGGCAGCGTACTGGAACTCGCCGATCGCCTCGTCCACCAGGCCCATCTCCTTGTACGCGATTCCCAGGTTGTAGTGCGTCTCGTAGTCCTGCGAATCGACCTGCTGCTCCACACCCTTCTTGAAGGCGCGGAAGATCTCGTCGAGACTGTGCCCGGGCCCCTCCATCGCCTCCTGCTCCTGCGTGTCGACCGCCACGTGCGCCTCCGCCAGACTGCGATCGAGCTCGCCGGCCAGATCGAAGAAGTCCCCTTCGGCGACGGCCTCGGTCTTCTCGACCCGGAATACGGGCGTCGCCTTGGTGGCGCGCGGCGCGTCCTCCACCGATCGCGACACCGGCAGGACCATGGTCTGCGCCCCGAACGCGCGCTCGACGTCCAGATCGAGCTCTCCCGCGCCGGACGGCAGCGAGACCGGCGCGGCCGGCGGCGGCGCGGGCGCCTCGGCGGTCGGACGGTTGGCGCGCTCGAAGCGGTTCGAGATCTCCTGGCTGCCCGGATACTGCTTCTGAAGCTGGAACAGCACGGCGCGCGCTTCTTCCAGGAGGCCCTGATCGATGTAGAAATCGACCTCGCCGAGCTTCTCCGGATCGGGATCGCGCCGCTCCGCGACCTCGACGGCCGCGGGCTGGTCGGCTCCCGCGGGCGCCGGGGGCACTGAACCGCCGTCGTCCTCGACCTCGATCGTGATCTCGTCGTCGCCCCCCAGCGAGAATCCACCCGCCAGATCGTCGGGGGTTTCCTCTTCGATCTTCTCGGGCGCGGGTCGGGCCGGGGCGCTGGGGGACGCCGCGCCCGGCGCGGGCGCTCGCGCCGGCTTCTCGGGTTTCCGGACGGCCGGCTCCTCGGCCTCTTCGATCTCGAGCTCCAGATCGGCGGCATCGGCCTCCGGGGCCTCGGAGACCGCGGGAGAGTCCGCCTGACTGGTCGGCTCGATCTCGAGCACCCCGCCCCCCTCGATCTCCTCGATCTCGAGTT
>CAYLND010000111.1:0-11868 GCA_964384905.1 uncultured Acidobacteriota bacterium | reverse complement strand
CGCTGTGCGGGGCGGGCGCCCTGGCGACGGCGCTCGCGGGTCCGGCCGGGCTGGCGTTCGGCTTCTCCGACGGGGAGTATGACGTCCTCCTGGCGCGCCACACGCTGTTCGGGCTGACCTCGCTCGGTCTGGGCGCGGCGTGCGCGCTCCTGCTGGCGACGCGAGCGATGCGCCGCCCGGTCGCGGCGTTCGCCTCCGCGGTGCTGTCGATCGCCGTCGTGGTGCCGCTGGCCCGCGCGACCAGCGCCTACCTCGACGTGGCGCGCTCGTCGCGCCCGGTGAGCCGGTTCCTGGCGGCGCGTTTGCGGCCGGGCGACCTGGTGGTCTGCTACGAGCAGTACCGGCCCGGTCTGAACTTCTACCTGCGGCGGCCGATTCACCTGTTCACGACCGGAACGCCCTTCTCGAGCTGGTACATCAAGCAGCATCTCGACGAGCTCCTGCTCGACCCGTCGTTCCCGATGTTCTCCGGCGAAGAGCTGCGACGGGTCCTCGCCGCCCCGTCGCCGGCGGTGTTCGTCCTGGCGCCGCCGCGCATGTACGACCTCGTCCGCGCCCTGGCCGGCCCCGCCCTCGGCCCCGATCCCCTGTTCGAGGATCTGGGGGTCGGCGTCTTCGGCAGGGCCGCGGCTCCGGAAGCCGCAGTCTCGGAGCGAGCGGAGACGCATCGTGGCGGGTAGTGGTCAACTTGACCACGACCTCGTGGCGCCCAGAATGGCCGGGGCCGTGCTATCCTGTCGGTCCCACCGACGCGACGGGGCGCCGGTCCAGTTGACCAGCCGGAAGATGACGCGCCCCGGGAGGTTCTGAAAACGACATGTGCGGCATCGTTGGTATAGCCGATCTGCGCGGTCATGGCCGGCCCGACCCGGGTCTGGTGGCCACCATGGCCGACACCATGGCGCACCGCGGCCCGGACGGCTCGTGCGTCGTCGAGGTCGGCGCCGGGCGGCTGGCCCACCTCACCTTCGGCTTCCGGCGGCTGAGCATCCTCGATCTGGGCTCGGGGGCGCGCGCCTACGCCGACGAGTCCGACCGTTTCCGGGTCATCTGCAACGGCGAGATCTACAACGACCCGGAATTGCGACGCGAGCTCGTGCGGCGCGGGCATCGCTTCGAGACGCGCTGCGACACCGAGGTCATTCCCCACCTGTACGAAGAGCACGGCCTGCGCTTCGTCGATCACCTGAACGGCATGTTCGCCTTCGCCGTGTTCGACGCGCGCGAGAACCGGCTGGTCCTCGGCCGCGACCGCGCCGGCGAGAAGCCGCTCTACTACCTGGAGCAGGACGGCGAGGTGATGTTCGCCTCGGAGATCAAGGCGCTTCTGGCCCACCCGCGCGTCAGCCCGCAGCCCGACCTGAGCGCCCTGACGCGGTATCTCCTGTACGGCTACTTCCCGGCGCCGCACACGCCGTTCGCCGGCGTGCGCAAGCTGCCGGCGGGACACCTGCTGATCGCCGAGCGGGGCCGCCTGCGGATCGAGCCGTACTGGGACCTGCGGCGCTTCTTCCCGGGCGCGACCGCCCGTCGCGAGCCGGGCGAGGACGAGGCGGCGCGCGAGGTGCGGCGTCTCCTGCAGGAGGCGGTGCGTCTGCGGCTGCGGGCCGACGTGCCGGTCGGCGTCTTCTTCAGCGGCGGCGTCGACTCGAGCTCGATCGCGGCGCTGGCGGTCGAGGCGATCGGCGGGCCGGTGCCGACGTTCACCGTCGGCTTCGACGACCCGGACTTCAACGAGGCCGCCTACGCGCGGCGCGCCGCGGCGCATTTCGGAACCGACCACCACGAAATGATCGCGGGCGAGCCGGAGATGCTCGAGGCGCTCCTGGGGATGGCACGCGTCCTCGACGAGCCGCTGGCCGACGCCTCGATCGTCCCGACCCATCTCCTGTCGCGCTTCGCCCGCCGGCACGTCAAGGTGGCCCTGGGCGGCGAAGGGGGCGACGAGCTGTTCGCCGGCTACCCGACCTACATCGGCGATCGCCTGGCGCGCTCCTACGCCCTCCTGCCGGCGCCGCTGCGCCGCCTGGCCCGGCGCGCCGCCGAGGCGATCCCGCCCGCCTTCAACAACGTCGGCACCGAGTATCTGCTGAAGAAGTTCGTCGCGGGCGCCGACCTGCCGCAGGCGGTGCGGCACCAGGTCTGGTTCGGGGCCTTCTCTCCCGACCGGCAGGCGGACCTGCTGTCGCCAGCCGTCCTCGCGGCGCTCGCCGCCGCGCCCGGACGGCCCAACGATCCCCTGCAGGAGGCGCGCACCATCGTCGAGACCCTGCCGATCCGCCACCCGCTCGACGCGCTGCTGGCGACCGACTTCCTGATGTTCCTGCAGGACGATCTTCTGACGAAGGTGGACCGCGCCTCGATGGCGACCTCGCTCGAGGTGCGGGCGCCGTTCCTGCACCACCCGCTGGTCGAGTACGTCGCCGCGCTGCCGGCCGGGATGAAGCTGCGGCGACTCACCTCGAAGCACATCCTGAAGAAGTCGATGCGCGACCGGCTGACTCCCGAGATCACCGGGCGGCGCAAGCGCGGCTTCAACATCCCGCTCGCCCGCTTCATGCACCGCGGTCTCGCCCCCCTGATGGAGCGCGCCCTGCACCCCGAGCGCGTCCGCGCCGGCGGTCTCCTGCGTCCGGACACGGTCACCGCCCTGCTGCGCCAGCACATGGAGCGCCGCCGCGACAACGGCCGCCTGCTGTGGAACCTGCTGATGCTGCAGCTCTGGCACTCGCGGCACTTCGCCGGCGGGGATCTGCTGTAATCGATCGTGCGGCCGCCGGCCGGGGAGGCCGGCCGCCGGCTGGACGCCGCTAGGGAGATTTCGATCCGAGAGCGGCCAGCGCCTGCGGCAGGACGAGCCGGGCCCATTCCGCGTACATCCGTCCCGAGGGGTGCAGGCCGTCGGGGGCGAGGAGCGCTTCCGAGCCCGGCCGCCCCACGCTCCGGGAGCCCGTGGTCACATCGACGTAGCGCGCCCGCGCCCGGATCGTCTCGTCGCGGTTGACCGCGTTGAACGCATCGATGGCGGCGGCGATCGGCGCCGGATCGCGCCCGGCCGCGAACGGCGTCGCGCCCCAATCGGGGATCGACAGCACGATGACCCGCTCCGGATCGGCGCCGGCGAGCCCCACGGCGCGTCGCAGGAGCGCGCCGAACGCCAGCCGGTACTCCTCGGGCTTGCCGCCGCGATACTGGTCGTTCACGCCCACGAGAAGCGACACCAGATCGTAGCGTCCCGGGGGCGCCGCGGCCTCGACCGCCGCCGTCAGCTCGCCTGTGGTCCAGCCGGTGCGGGCGATGATCTCCGGCTCGTCGACCGGCATGCCGTGGCGGCGCAGCTCGGCCGCGAGCACGACGGGCCAGCGATCGCGCGTGCCGACCCCTTCACCGGCGGTGTAGGAGTCGCCCAGGGCCAGATATCGCAAAGCGGCTGAAGAGGTCAGTTGTGGTACCGGCTCCTCAGTTCCCGCGGGAGCGCGAAGCAGGAGCCTGGTGGGAGCGACGGAGGCCGAGGACAGACCGGAAGATCCCCAGGCCCATAGAGAATACCGTTGCGGCGCGTCAGCGCGATCCGGAAGCTGGGTATCGGGATCGTCTCGATGTTCGGCAAGTTGATCCTCCCTCCAACAGTCGGTCGGGCGGTCGGGGACGCCGACGGAGTGGGGCTGGGGGCCCCGCCGGGGGACACGATCTTCGGTGGCTCCTTGCGCGTCGGGGCTTCCTTGTGGAGCGCGAGGTAGAGCGTCGTGACCGCCGTGATTAGCGCGGCCGCGCCGGTCAGGATACCGGGAAGCGTGGCCCAGAACGACTGCCGCCCGTCCGAATCGCTCATGATTCCCGCAGAGAATATCACCGCCCGGAGTCCTGAGTGCCGTCCATATCCTTTCCTCTTGACACTGCGCGCCGATCCCGGTAGAAGGAAGAAAAACGGAATGCCCCACGCTCAGCCTTGCGAGTAGTTCTGCGATGGCCCCAGGGTAGGGCGCAGTTCGGGCGACACTCGGCAGGTTCCGGCCTCTGCGGGCCGGATTGGGGGGTGCCTTTTGTCGCGGGCTCTGCGTCATCGTCCGTTCGTTCACTGCAGCCTCCAAGGCGCGCTCCGATCTGTTGCCCGAGGGGTGGGGTATGGGCAATAAGACGAGGAGGGCGTGGTTCGTCTGTCAGGAGGCGAGCGGCTCAGTCCCCATGACGGTGATCCAGGGCGCCCTCGCGGACGCGGGGTTCGAGGTGTACACGCCGCCGGGAGACGCGACGGAGGGACCCGGGATCGTCTGGCTCGAGGGAACGTCCTCCCTCATCGATGGCCGGCTGCGCGAGCTGAGCCGCGAGGGACGCGAGCGGGTTCTGGTGATCGCCTCGAGCGGCGAAATACTGGAGGGAGCCAGCGCGTGGCGCCTGCTCATGGCCGGTGCTTCCGATGTCTTTGCCTGGAATCACTTTCAGGATCCCGCGGCCGAGATCAGGGCACGGTTCACGCGATGGACGTCCGTGGATGAGCTGGTCGACTCCCCGCTCGTGCAGGGGCACATGGTGGGTCGCTGCCCTGCCTGGCGCTCCGCCCTTCGACAGCTCGTCGAAGCGGCTCGGTTCACGGACGCCTCGATCCTGATCACCGGCGAGAGTGGCACGGGCAAGGACCTGGCCGCCCACCTGATCCATGCGCTGGATCCGCGCCCCGACAAGAAGGACCTTGTGATCCTGGACTGCGCGAGCGTGGTCGCGACCCTCTCGGGCTCGGAGTTCTTCGGCCATGAAAAGGGGGCGTTCACCGGCGCCGTGGCCGCGCGTGACGGAGCCTTCGCGCTCGCGGACGGGGGGACGCTCTTCCTCGATGAAGTCGGCGAGCTGCCGCCGTCGCTGCAGGCGGAATTGCTGCGGGTCGTGCAGGAGGGCATGTACAAGCGCGTCGGCGGCAACACATGGCGGCGGACCGCGTTCCGGCTCGTGTGCGCGACGAACAAGGACCTGATCCAGGAAGAGTCGCGAGGGCAATTCCGCAAGGACTTCTATCATCGCATCGCCGCCTGCATCTGCCGGCTGCCGAGCCTGCGCGAGCGGGTGGAGGACATACCGGAGCTCGCCCGACACTTCCTGAGAGATCTGCGGCGCGACAAGGGCGAGGTCGGCGTGGATCGCGTGGTCATGGATTTCCTCCTGAAGCGCGTCTATCCCGGCAACGCGCGCGACCTGAGGCAATTGGTGGCGCGCATCAACAGCCGCCACGAGGGACCGGGCCCGATCACGGCCGGGGATATTCCCCCGGAGGAGAGGCCGATTCAGGACGAGTCCCCGGAAGATTGGCGCGGCGCTTCATTCGAGCTGTCGATGCGTCGGGCCCTGGCCCAGGGAGCGGACCTTCGCGAGATCACCCGGGCCGCGTCCGAGACCGCGATCCGCATCGCCGTCGCCGCCGAGGGGGGCAATCTGCAGCGCGCTTCCGGAAGGCTGGGAGTGACGGATCGCTACCTTCAGATGCTCCGGGCCAGCCGCCGCAATTCGATCCGCACCGGGTCCTGAATCGACCGCCCCATTTCACCCTCGCATGGGACTGGAACCCGCGATCGCCACGCTTGCGGGTCGGAACAGGAGTCGACGCAGGTTGCCGCCGGTGATCAGGCTTTCGTGCTCGGGGGAAAGACCCAGGGCGCGGATCTTCGCCAGCTCCAGTCCCGGATGCAGCCACGGGCCGTCCGAGCCGAACAGGATCTTCCCCGGCCCCGCTCGCCGCACCGCCTCCACCAGATAATCGAATCGCCGGACGCCCGAGGTGTCCGTGTAGACGTTGGGGAGCCGGGCCAGCTGATCGATGAGACCGACGTGGGCGCGCCAGTCGTCGGAAAAGCTTCCCAGGTGGGGGATCACGAAGGAGACCTCCGGGTATTCCCCCGCCAGCAGTTCGACGACCGACGTGTCGCCCATCACGTCGTACAGCACCGGCAGGGAGAAAGCCCTCGCGACCTCACAGATCTCCCGCGTCATGCGGGCATCGTGACGGTGGACCTTGATGCCGGCGAAGCCGTGCTCCTCGACCGCCTCTCGAACCAGCTGCGCCACCCGCCCCGCGTCGCGCGCGGGGTGCACCATCGCGAAGCCGATGAACCGATCCGGGCGCGCTGAGACGATCCTCGCGAGCTCCCTGTTCGCCTTGCGGTAGTCCGAATGGAATGCCGGGAGGAGGATGGACGCCGAGATGCCGGACTGCGCGGCGCGGCGCAGGTATCGGTCCAGAGGAGCCGCCGTATCCCAGGGTCCGGTGAGGCCGTCCCCTTTCCCCGCGTGGCAATGGCTGTCGATGATCATGAGGTCGTCACCTCGAACCGGGACGATGGGGGCGCGACCAGGCCGAGAGCGGCGCCGAGAGCCGACAGCGCAGAGTCGATCTGTGCGGCGCTGTGCCGCGCCGTGATGATGAAGCCCACGGCCGTCGACGGCCGGCAGGCGGGTCTGGACAACACGGTGCGAACTCCGATCCGCGAAAGCCTGCGGTGCAACGTGACGGCCGGCATGTCCGGTTCCGGCTCCAGGATCTGCGCGGGGAACAGGGTCGAACCGGTCGTGACGCCGAGCCGTCGCGCTCCGTCATGAAATCGGAAGACCAGCTGGCCGAGTCTGTGCCGGAGCCCCTCCCCCTGGGTGCGGTTGATCTCGAGGGCGCGCTGCGCGGCGTGCAGCTCGGCGAACGAGGGCGGGCTGCAGTGGACGCGGGTCGCGCTCTCCGCTTCGAAGCGCCGCACGACGTCCTCACCGCCGCCGATCATCGCCATGGGAACTCCGAACCCCTTGGCCAGAGAGCTGACCACGATCACGTCGGGGCCGCCGATGCCCAGGCGGCGCAACGACCCTCCTCCTCCGCTGCCATAAGGACCGCCACGTCCGACGCCCGCTCCGAAGATCCCGAGAGCCTGCGTGTCGTCGATGACGAGACGGCCTCCGTAGGGGCGGGCCATGTCGATGTAACGGCCGAGCGGGGCCGGTTTCCCGCATCCCGGGCAGAACCCGTCGGCCACGACGATCGGACGCAGCGTTCGTCTCCGGCGCGAGAGCAGGACATGGTGGAGACCGCCGGCGTCGTGATGCGCGAACGTCCGCACCGGCACGCGCCGCGCCCCGGCACGCTCCACGCCCCACCGCGCGATCGGATACGCTCCCGCGTCCATGCAGATCTCCACCGCGTCCTCACGCGAGAGGATCACGAACAGGTCCCAGAAGGCATGCAGCGTGGAGCTGGCCAGCGTCGCCCGCTCCACACCCGTCAGGTCGGCGAGGTCCGAGGCAATCGCCCGCGACAAGGGCGGTGTCTCGAGAGCCGCCGGCACGCCGGTGGTGAGCCGGGCCCACGACCGCAAGCGCGCGCCGGCGTGCCGCAGTCCCAGGTAGAGCGCCGACGTGAAGTCCAGCACCGAGGCGCCCGGCTCACCGTCCGATGGCCTGGGGCGCCAGCCGCTGTTTCAAGAGCAGCGCGGGCATCGTCGCGTCCACGCGCTCCGCGAGATCCACTCCGGTGACCGCCCGGTAGTTGTGGATGTACCCCTGGATCTCGGGACGCCAGAAGCGCGCCCAGTGAGCGGCGTTCTCGGGCTTGATGATCTCCGTCCAGTTGTTGAAGCGCGCGCTCAACAGGATCCGTTCACCGAACACGCCGAGCTCCCTGAAGTGCAGGATGGAGGTCGCGGTCCAGCCCTGCAGCGTCTTCATGGTCTCGACCGAGTGCATCCAGGCCTCCGGGTAGGCCACCATGATTCTCCGCGGCAGGAACTCGCGGAACTCCGGGCGGGCCAGGAGCCACTGCTGCATCAGCATCTCCTGCCGGGCCGTCCAGGGGAGGTCCCTGTACTGGTTGTGCGCTCCCTGGGTGAGAAGCAGATGGACCTCCCGAAGCGCGTTGAGGATCGGGAAGCCGTCGGCCACCACCGTCGTGTCGTCGTCCTCCTTGTAGAAGATCGTGCAGAGGTGCAGCAGGTGGTGGAAGGCCTCCAGGAAGCGCGAGCGGCTGTCCGCTCCGCGAACCTGGGGGACGGCCCTCCCCAGCATCGTCAGGCCGTAGTGATGATCGTATTCGTAGACGCGGCGTGGCAGGCTCAGGCGGTGCTGCTCGTCCTGGATCATCCCCCAGAGAAAGTTGTTGAGGGGACGCAGCGGGTCGATCTCGACGAGGGCGAGCGGGTCGCGATCACCCTGGCCACGGCGATTCTGGAAGCGCCACGTGATGGCGTTCATCGCCTGGACCAGCATCCCCTCTTCGTGCCAGTACGACCAGATCAGCTCGAGGAAGCAGGGGCGCGTGAGCTTCTCGCGGAGAATCCTGTAGCACACCTTCACGAGATCGTCTTGTGCGCTCTGGTCGCCCGCATCGGAGACTCCCATGCCGCCGAGGTTTCTGCGGACCAGCTCGAGGTAGGGAATCGTTTCGAACTTCCATCCATCGGCCTCGACGAGATACCCGTTCAGCAACGCCTTGAGGTCGTCCTGGTTGGTTCCCTTGTAGCGGCGCCCCGATACATCCGTCAGGAAGGCCGACTTGCGGATCAGTCCCGCCTTTTCGGTCCTCTCCAGGTCCCAGATGGAGGGAGCATGCGGATCCTTGGGATCCCACGCGACCCCGCAGTACATCTCCAGGAAGACTTCGGTCCCCACCTTCAGGAGTCGATAGGGCTCGATGTCGGGAAACGGCAGAGATCGTCTCGAGATCGTGCCGAGGACGTTCGCCTTTTCGGGGGGATCCTGTCCCGCGTCCTTCGGGCACATCAGCCGATCCATGAAGGTCTCGTAGTTCCTGTACGAGAGGCTCTCCGTGCTCAGAAGAATGACGGGCCAGAGGGCCTCGTCGGTCGTCTCCGGCTTGAACGAGCGCATCAGCTGGGTGCGCGTCGCGACCTGGGCGCGCGGAAAAGCATCGCTCGCCTGGACGATGACGTCGGGCGGAACAGTGGCTTCAGCGGCCTCGACGGTCACCACCGTTTCCGCTTTACCCGTAAACTCGAGACTCGGGGCTTGTTCAGCCTTCGACGAGATATGCTCCAGCAGATCCTTCACCGGCATGCTCTTGTGCACCTGCCAGACCTCCACTGAGACCCTATACGTCCCCGTGGAGACGCCCCCGGTTTCCCAGCTGACGTGAATCTGCTGCTGATTGCCTGTGTGCAGGGTCAGAGCGAGCTCCATCCCGTCTCTCTTGATGACGGCCATCTCTCCACCCGCCCCCGGTGAGAACTCGCCGTGGCCTGCGGCGTCCCATACGAGCGCGGCTCCCGCGCCCTCGATGCGCGAAGGCAGCTTCACCTGGAGTGTCACTGTTCCGCCTGCTTTGATCTTGGGCGGTTGCGCTTTCAACTCGATCTTTGCCATTTCCGTCCTCCCTTCCTCGTTGGCTTTCAGGCCAGTGGCCGCGCCGCGCACTCCTCCGCAATCCTGAGCGTGCTGCGCAGGGCCCAGTGAGTGAGCAGGTCGCCCAGCAATCGATTCTCTCGTTCGGGACTGAGCCCGCCCGCCGCCCTGGCCCGGCCGAACACGGCGAAGACCAGTGCGGGCGGTGCCCCCTTCATCGCCTCGGGCCAGTGCCTCCAGCGCTCGAACAGGCCGTCGAGGAGCTCCGGGACCCGATCCGGAAGTCTCAGCGCCTCTCCGAGCGAGCGCCCCTTCAACGATTGCGGACGATGGTTCATCAGCAGCGCGACGAAGCTCGGCATGGTGCGCTCGAGGAGCGAGATGACCGCCGCCCGCGCCGCGTCGAGGCCCGCGGAGGGATAGAACGACTCCCACATCGCGGCGAGCCGGCGCCACTGCCGATGCGGATAGAGGGCGTTGCCGATCGTGCAGCTCAGCCTGACCCGGATCCAGGGAAACGGGTGCGGGTCGTCCGGGTTGACCCGGAAGACGAACCACCGCGGCAGGCTGACGATTCCGATGAGGCCCAGCGTGGAAGCGATCCCGACTTTCGCGAGCGCCCAGAAGTCGGCCACGATTTCGGAAATCCAGCGCTCCCACAGCTCCCACGCCTGACGCTCGGCGACCGGAGCGTTCCGCCCCACCTCCTGAATCGCCGGTCGCAACGATTCGACCAGCCCCAGCAGGGCGGCGCCCTGATGCCCGACCTCGTGGACCAGGGACGAGGCGACGCCGTAGCCGATCATGCGCTCCCGCGGAATGCGGATGAGAGAGACGGGGCTCAGCCCCCCGCCGGGCAGACGGGTCCGGGCGCGCCGAATGGCTCCTCCCATCCCGCGATGGAGATGGCAGATGATCGGCGGCGCCTCGAAATACGCTTCGGGCAGGGAAAGCGCGTCCTGCGCGGCCACGTCGAGACCTGACAGCCAGACACCGGTCTCGTGCTCGCTGCGCTGGCTGATCGCCTCGGCGAACAGGTCGAGCTGGGAGAGCGCGGCGTTGAAGCTCAATTTCAGGAGCGTGAACCGCTTCTGCATCTCCCGCGGCGGGACGGCGCGGCCCGCGCCGCGCAACCAGTGGATATAGCCGCGCACCTGCTCGCGGAGAACGCGCCTCCCGTCGAGCAGATGCTTCTCGATGGCGATCTGGGACTCGGGCATGAGGGAGGCCGCCGCCACCATCGTCTCCTGCAGCGCGAACGGTTTGACCCGGTTGAGCCGCGTCAGGAGCGCCCGCGCCTCCCGCTCGAGCAGCCAGGCGGCGGCCCAGGGGGATCCCGCGGCCGCAGGCAGGACTCTCGGCCATGCGACGGCCAGCGGGAGGGCGGGCGAAGCCTGCGCAGACATGGATCAGATCCCGAGCACGACGATCTTCCGTCCGCGCCGAACCCATCGGCCGCTGAGCGGCGCTCCTTCGGGACCGAAGGCGCCGGGATCGTAGGCGGGCGGAGCGTCATCGGAGGGCGCGATCGGTGCGCCGTCGTAGTACCCGTAGCCGGGCGCGCCGACCGCCACTCCGACGGCCGGAAATCCCGGAGGGATCGGCCTCCGTCCAGGGCGGGGAATCGGCCGTTGTCCTCTGGCGCCGACCGGCCTGAGCCCGGCCTTCAACGAGTGCATCATGCTGCGGTAGAGTCCGGGCGCGTACGTGCGGGCCGCTCGCGCGACGGCGGCGCGAGCCACCGTGACGGGACTGACGCCCGGCCGCGGCCTCGCCTGGGCGGCGTGACGCGTGGCGGCGGCACCCAGACCGACGATGCGGCGCGCCACTTCGTACTCGGCCTGCTCCTGCGGCATGCCCTCCAGCTCCAGCTCGAACAGTCCGCTGGCCAGAGAGCCGAGTTTGGAGCCGATGGCCGTTCCGACCCCCGGGGCGACCATCGACCCGAGAGCGCCTCCGACGATCGGCAGTGCCTTCCTGGCGACCCCCTTGAGGACACCGCCGAGCGCCTGCCCCACGGGAGATTTGACGAACCGCCCCACCGCTCCCGCAGCCTTCTTGACCAGGCTGCCGAGGAACTGCTCGAGCTCCTCCTCGCTGTTGATCTCGAGCAGCTCGGAGGCGAGCTGTGTCTCCTGGGCCTCGCCCAGCGGACTCGCCACCTCGCCTCCCAGGACCGAGCCGAGGATGCTGCCGAGGAATTGCTCCTGCCCTTCCAGTGCCTCGCCGAACTCCCCGGCCTCGCCGAACTCGCCCAGCTCGCCGAGCTCTCCGTATTCGAATTCAGATTCTGTTTCGAAGCTCATCGGACCCTCCGTGACGGTTTCCGGTTAAGAGCTGCCGCATACTCGGCGCGTGCCCGCTCAGCCGCCGTAAAGCACGATCGTCCTGCCGCGCCGCACCCATCTCCCGCTGTGCGGCCACACGAGGCTCGAGCGTCCCTGCAGCCGGGGGAAGAAACCCGGGGCATAGAGCCGGGCCGCGGTGGCCGCGGCGGTCCTGGCCACGGCGGCGGGCGGGGCGCCGGGCGGGGTGAGCCCGGCC
>CAYLND010000110.1:0-11873 GCA_964384905.1 uncultured Acidobacteriota bacterium | reverse complement strand
TGACCCCCGCGGCGCCGCATTCCCGCCAGATACAGCCCCGCTGCCACCAGGACCGCCACGAGCACCGGGAGGTCGAGCGTCCAGGAAGTGATCGCACGGCTCAGCGTGAGCGCGGGCGGCCCGGTGTACTCGCTCCCTGCCACCCAGCCAGGTTAGCTATAGTGCGCGGCGATCTCGGCGGCGGCGGCGTCGCCGTAGGTCTCCGCCAGGCGCCCGGCCACCTGTGGAGGCTTGAGTTCGTACTCCTGCGGCCCCACGGTCTCCAGCGCGCTCACCGCCACGAGATTGCCAAGCTGAGCGGCGCGCTCCAGCGACAGGCCCCAGCCCACGGCCGCGAGAAAACCAGCACGGAACGCATCACCGGTGCCGGTCGGGTCCCGCTTGTGCACCTCGGCCACCGGGCCGACGAACAGCGGGGGCTCGCCATTGGACACGGCCGAGTCCATGTTGATGACCGCGACCCCCTTGCGGCGCAGCGTCTCGGCATGATCCTCCGCCCATTCCGTCGATCCCCCCAGGGCCATCTCCTCGGCGTCCCAGAAGGCCAGGATGAGGGTGCGGCGCGGCTGCCAGCCCCGGCTCCTCATCGCGCCGAAGGCGCGCAGGGTCTCGAGGAGAGCGGCGGTCCCGCTGGACGGGTCGCCCGCCCCGTAGATCCAGGCGTCGTGATGATTGCTCAGGATGATCCAGGCCTCGGGCTCCTCCTTGCCCGGGATGCGTACCAGGACATTGCGGATCGTGTCGGTCCTCGGCTCCATCTTCACCGACAGCCTGACGCGCGCGGGACCCGGCCCCAGCCGGTAACTGTCCACGAGCGTCACGCCTTCCGGCACGGGCGCCGCCCGCCGGGAGCGCGGCGCGAGCGCGACCACCGCCTGCTTGAGCAACCCGCCCTGCATCGGCTCCGGCGCCGCCGGCCCGCCCAGCTGCGACACGATGAGAGCGGCGTCGCGGTACGAGATCGGCAGGACGGGAATCCTCGGCAGCCCGTCGATGCTCCGGGGGTCCAGGCGCTTCGCGCCGGGGACGGCGGCCCATCCGGGGCTCAGCGGATCGCCTTCGTACGGAGTGGCCAGGAGCGAGCGGCGCATGATCGAGCCGGGCGGCCGCCAGTTCCCCTGCGGATAGACCGGGCCCTGCACGAAACCGTCCTCGAGCGGGTCGGCGTACAGAATCGCCGCCACCGCGCCCTCTTGCTGCGCCCGCAGGACCTTGCGTCCTTCGTCCTCGCCGAAGTAGCGCATCAGCGCGACGCGTCCCTCGAGGGAGATGCCGCGCTCCTTGAGGGCCTGGAACTCAGGCGCGGTCCCCTGCCCGACGTACACGACGTCCCCCTCGGCCGTGCCCGAGCCGCTGTAGGCGCAGAACGCCAGGTGCTCGCCGGAGCGCTCGGTGAACGGGTCGCCCGGTATCCTGTCCTCGGCGAGAGAGAGCGCCCTCCGGACGGGCGCGGTCATCTCGATCGAGCGCGCTCCCGGGTGGGAGTTGTAGAACAGGTATTCCGAGACCTCCGGCCGGAATCCGGCCTTCTCGGCCTCCTGCTCGATGTACCGGGCGACGCGGCGACCGCCCTCGGTCCCGGCGCGATGCGGCTCCCGGGTCAGCTCGCGGTGGGTTCGGGACAGACGGCCCCGATCCAGAAGGGCGGCGTACTCGGCCTCGAGGGCGCTTTCCTGATCCCAGGCCTGCTCGGTGAATCCGAGGGGGAGGATGTCCGACTCGGCGGGGGCGGCGGCCGCCCGGACCATGGGGGCCGCCGCGCCGACCGCCGCGACCATGCAAACGGCCGTGAGGACGATCCGTTTCATGAGGACGGTGTGCCCGCAGCGCCGCGTCGCGGAGAGCCGCGACACAGGGCGGGGAGTCTAGCACGGAACGGCGGCGCGCCGGCCGCGCCCCGGCGAGATCTCAGTGCCGCTGATCGTGCGGCACGAAGACGGTGGCGCCGGCGTCGGAGAAATTGCCGGATCGATCGGTGGCGCGGTAGGTGATCAGGTAGGTGCGGCCGGGTCCGGAACCCGATCGATCGGCGCGCAGCGACAGCGCGCGATCGTCCGTCCCGAACTGCGCGCCCGCGTATTGCGGCCACGATTTTCCGCCGACCGGCTCGCTGCTCGTCACCGAGACGAGCATGATCGCCGGCGACGGATCGCACAGGTCACGGGCGGCCACGTCGAACGACACGCCGGCGAGGCGTCCGTCGGGCGGCCACAGGACACCCCGGTCGGCCAGCGCGATCACCGTCGGCGGGGTCGTGTCGCGCACTTCGACGTTCACGGTGTCGGGGCTCGAGCCGAGCTCTCCGTCGTCCACGATCAGCGTGATCGGGGTCACCCCGAGCGGCAGCATCACGGACGGGCCGGGGCCCTCCGCCTGCCCGCCGGCCCAGGTCCAGTGGTAGCGCAGGCTGGCGCCCTCCGGATCGGAGGAGCCGCGGCCATCCAGCGTCACCAGGGCCCCGGCCGGGGCGGCGCACTCGACCGTCTGATCCGGGCCCGCGTCGGCGGCCGGCGCCTCGTTGGCCCGTCCGATCAGGACGATCTCCTCCGGACCCCGCGTCGTGGCCGCCGACAGGGCGAGCGATCCCCGGCCGTCCGATGCGAGACGGCCGGGGCGCTGCGAGAAGAAAGCGTCCGCGGACTGGAAGGAGAGGTAGACGCCGCCGTCGGGAGAGGTCTCGCCCGTCGCGGCCACCGCCAGCGGCTCGCCTCCGCCCGGCTCCCCGACGACGATCACCGAGCGGCCGTCGAACAATCCGACGCCGTAGGCGAGCGTCCCCTCGCTCACGAACGCCATGGAGGGCATGACCGCGAGGATCTGCCCGCTCTCGAAGATCGGATCCAGCCTCGCGGCGACGCGGATCGCCGGCCCCGCTCCCTTCACGAAGTCGGCGAAATAGAAATCCTCGTTGTAGACCGACTGGAACGCGATCGCACCCGAGGCGTCCCGATCGAGCGCCTGGATCTCGAACGGCGACAGACGGCCGCCCGGGACCTCGTCCCCCTGCCCGAGAAGACGGACCGGCACGCCGCCGCCCGCGGGCATGAGACGGGCCGAGAAGATCGCCGAGTCACCCGCCGCCGTCTGCGCGCCGAACAGCACCGCGCCGCCGTCCGTGACGACCGGGGGCACCGGCAGGCCGGTGAACAACGAGCCGGTGAACGCCGTCGTGAAGGTGTCGCCGCCCGGGGCCGGATCACCGGGGCCGGCGATGCGGAACAGGGAGGTGCCGTCGAAGCCGAGCAGAACGGTCGTTCCGTCCGCCTGGGACACCGGCACGGCGATCTGACCCAGGCGATTGATGCGCGACGGAGCGGCGCGCAGACGATCGGCGAGGCCGTGGCCCCCGTAGCCCGGCCCGACGCCCGTGGCGCTCTCGGTGACCGCCACCCTCCTCAGCGCCGCCCCGTGCAGGTCGCCGTAATAGAGCGCGATCGTCGGCCCCGCGCTGCACGGCCCGCAGCCGAGGAACGCGAACGTGCCGCTGTCGTTGATCGAGTGGAACGAGAAGTACCTTCCGTCGAACGTCCCGCCGCCCGGCGCCGGGTCGCCGTCGATGACGACGCTCGTGATCGCGCCGGAGCGATCGCGCGCGAACAGACCGCGCGACCCCCCGGTGACGGTCGCGTCGAAGATCATGAGACCGCCCGGGGCGAGCGACGGCCCCCCTCCCTGAAAGGGCACGCGCGCATCCAGAAACGACGCGAAGCGGGGGCCGGGAACGGGATCTCCGGAGCGCACCTCGGCGACCGCGATCGTTCCGGTGCTCGAGAAGATGCCGGAGGCCGTCGTGGCGCCGGCCGCGAAATGCAGCACGCCGTCCTGCCCCAGCGAGGCGACGGGCGTGATCCCCGGCACCGTCGGGATGCCGGTCACGCTGCCGGCATCGCCGGCCGGCATGCCTTCCTCCGCGAGCCGGGTGATCGGGCTGGAGGCCAGGTAGAAGCCGTGCCTCCCGTTCGACCGGGTCGCCGCGAACAGGACGCGGCCCGCCGCATCGATGACCGGCGGGAAGTCGGCGATGTCGCTGAAGGTTCCGCCGCCGGGAGCGGCCGCGCCCCGAGCGACCACGGTGAACCCGAATCCGTCGCTGATCTCCCTCACCTTCAAGGCACCCCGGTCCACCAGGAGAAAGGCGACCTGGCCCGTGTCGTTGATCGACGGCGGCAGGTTCGCCAGCGTCGGATCGGTCTGCAGGAAGGGCGGCGGGAGCAGGGTGAGCACCACCGGTGTCTGACCGGGGTCGATGGTGGCGATGACGGTGTCACCGGTATCGAGACCGGCGCCCAGGACGATGCGCCCCTGACCGTTGACGGCGGGCGCGGCGATCGGCGCGACGAACGACCCCGGTCCGAGCGGATCCCCCGACTGGATGACGACCTGCGGCGCCGACCCGCGCCGGAAGCGGACGAGGGCGGCCGGCACCTCGAGAAACCCGGCGGCCGCCAGCACCGTTCCGTCCGGCTCGACCACCGGATCGTAGACGTAGCCGACCGTCGCGGGGCCGTCCCGGAGATCCAGGCTTTCGTTCGACAGCACGACCTCCTCCGGCGGCCCGCCGCCGGGTGTGACTCGGAGAATCCCCTGATTGCGATCGGCGAGCAGGGCAAGGACGGCGATCGTGCCGTCGCCGCCCGCCGCGACCCGCACCAGGGATCCGATCGTCCGGCCGCCGGCGGTCGTCTGTCCGGAGTACGCCAGCACCTCGATCGCCTCGCCGCTCTTCCGGAACAGGGCGGTCCCGGCGCCGTCGATGAACAGCAGGCCGCCGGGGGACGCCGTCACGCTCTGGACATCGCCTGCGAGGCGGGCCGCTCCGGGCGCGGGATCGCCGGAGCGGATCGCCACGCGGATCTCGGGGACGGTCGAGCCCGGGCGGGGTGTGCTCGAGACGACGCCGCACGCCAGGCACCACACGAGGGCGATCGGGATCCGTCGGGAAGGCTCGAGACGCGGCGTATACATAAGGATAGAAGCCCGAAATATACCGCGAGGACGCGCGGGGTCCAGGGGAATCGGCGGGGCGTGACGGATTCGTGATCGCCGAACGCCGCTCCGGGTCAGGCTTCCGGAGGGACGCAGCAGGATCGTCCGGGGCGGCAGGTGCGGGAAGAAACGAACTCTTCGTCGGGACCGACGACCTGCATCGTCCTCAGGCACCAGAACTGGGCGGTGGTCGACAGGTCGGCCACCTCCAGCACCTGGTCGATCGAGCCGTAATAGTACCGCTTGGTCCTCAGATGGACGCAGAACCCGGGAAGACCGCCCGGGATCCTGTCGCCACCGGTCGGAGCGCCGTCGTCGCTCATCGGTTCATCCCTCCGCGGCGGCCGCGGTCAGGCCGGCCCCGGCTCGCGACCGCGTCCCGACAGGTCGAGGAGCGCCCTCTGGACCAGCGCCGCCGCCAGCGGCACCTTGTAGCCGTTGTGTGGCAGCGGCGACGCGCCCTCGAGGGCCGCGCGCCCCGCCTGCGCGGCGGTGGGCACGTCGATCGGGCGGCCGGTCACGATCGTCTCCGCCTGTCCGGAGCGCCAGGGCACCGGAGCGACGCCCCCGAGCACGACCCGCGCCGTCTGGCAGATGGCGCCGTCCATCCTCAGGGCGACGGCGACGCTCGCCAGCGCGAAGTCGAACGATTCCTTCTCCCTGAACTTGACGAACAGGCTCCTCGCGCCGGCGGAGACCGAGGTGGCGGGCGGCACGACGATCTCGGTCACGATCTCGCCGGCCTTCAGGACCGTCTCGTGGTCGAGTCGCACCCGCGGGAGAACGTAGAACTCCTCCAGCGGCATCTCCTTCTTCCCGTCCGGCCCCGCGATGCGGACGCGCGCGTCGCAGGCGATGAGCGCCGGCGCGAGATCGGACGGGTGCACGATGAACGACGGTCCCCCGCCGAGGATGGCATGGTAGCGGCTGTTCCCCAGCGTGGTGAAGCAGACGTCGCCACCCTTCTTGAGGCATGGGTGCAGCGCGGAGCGGTAGTACCAGCAGCGCGGTCTCTGGCAGAGGTTGCCGCCGACGGTGCCGACGTTTCGGATCTCCGGCGAGCCGACGCTCCAGGCCGCCTGGGCGACGGCGGGGAACTCGTGCCTGATGCGGTCGTTCTCGGCAACCGACGTCAGCGTGGCGAGGGCGCCGAGCCGCAGCGCGCCGTCCGCGTCGAAGCGCACGAATTCCAGCTCGCGGATCGACTTGAGATCGACCAGCGTCTCGGGGCGCGCGAGGCCCTCCTTGAGCTCGCCCAGCAGATCGATCCCGCCGGCGAGCGGCAGGGCCCGCCCTCCCTGGCGGGCCAGGATCTCCGTGGCGGCGCCCACCGACGACGGCTCGATGAATGCGAAACGTCGCACAGCCTCAGGCCTCCTTCACCTTGCCCAGGAGCGCCAGGATCCGGTCGGGTGTGATCGGCAGGTCGCGCACCCGGACCCCGATGGCGTTGCTCACCGCGTTGGCGATCGCCGCTGCGGTCGGGACCACCGGCGGCTCCCCCAGCCCCTTCACGCCGATGTTGTTCGCCGCGTCGTAGGCTTCGATCATGATCGGCACGATCTCCGGCATCTCCATCGGCCCCGCGATCTTGTAGTCCTCGAGATTGGCGTTCATGACGAGACCGGTGGGCGCATCGATGACGCGCTGCTCGAGCAGGGCATACGACAGCGCCATGATCACGCCCCCGTTGATCTGGCTCTCGGAGGCCAGGCGGTTGATCGTCCGGCCCGCGTCGTGGGCCGCGGTGATCTTCAGGACGCGCACCTGGCCGGTCCCCGTGTCGACCTCGACCTCGGCGAACTGAGCGCCCCAGGAGGCGCCACCCATCCCCTCGTAGTTCTCGGCGCGCGACGCCTGCGCGGAGATCACCGCCGACTTCAGGCGGCCGGCCGCCTGGGCGAAGGTCATCGACCGGGCGCCGTCCGCGGCGTTGATGCGACCATCCTTCAGATCCAGGTCCTCCGGCCTGGCGCCCAGACCGGGAGCGGCGGCCTCGAGCAGCTTCCGACGGGCGCCCTCCGCCGCCGATCGCACGGCCGGCAGGATCGACGTCAGCGTGACGCTGCCGCCCGAGGCGGGCGAGTACATCCCCGTGCCGGTGTCGCCGAGAATCACCTGCACCTGATCCGGTCCCAGCCCCAGAACCTCCGCGGTCACGATCGCCATGGCGGTACGCGTCCCGGTGCCGATATCCTGCGTGCCGCAGACGCACTCGACCCGGCCGTCGGAGCCGATGCGCACGGTCGCGTCGGCGGGCGGCTCGCCGTACATCCCCCAGGCCGCCGTCCCCATCCCCAGCCCGCGGCGGATCTCGCCGTTCTTCGGAGCGGCGGCTGGAGCGCGGCGGCGCGACCAGCCGATCGCCTTCGCCGCCAGGTCGTACTGCTGCCTGAGCGCCTTGGCCCTCTGCTCGAGGTAGTTCTTCTTGCGGAGATCCAGAGGGTCGATGCCCAGCCGGTCCGCCAGCTCGTCGAGCGCCGACTCGAGGGCGAACGAGCCCTGCGGGAATCCGGGGGCGCGGAACGGCATGGCGAACCCGGCGTTGGTGAACACGTCCTGCTCCTCGGTCCGGATGTTCGGGCAGGCGTAGAACATGCGCACCGGTCCGGAGACCCCGGCACCGGGCGCGATCCCGGCGGTGCCGTGCGACCGGAGATGGATGGCCGTCAGCGTCCCGTCCTTCCGGGCACCGACCTTGATCCATTGCACCGAGCTCGGGCGGTTGCCGGTCGCGAGGTTCTCCTCGTGCCGATCCAGCATCAGCTTCACCGGGGCCTGGGCCTTCTTCGCCAGGAGCGCGGCGATCACGCCGGTCACCCCGGCGCCGAACTTGGCGCCGAATCCGCCCCCCAGATACTCGCTCTGCACCCGCACGCCGGCCATCGGGATCCCGAAGAACTTCGCCAGGTCGTCGCGGAAGCCGAAGACCCCCTGCGTGGAGGCCCAGACATCGAGCCGGCCCGACTCCCAGCGGGCGACCGCGCCGTGCGTCTCGAGCGCGTTGTGCAGCGCGACCGGCGTGGTGTACGTCCCCTCGACCACCGCGTCGGCGGCCTTGAACCCGGCCTCGACGTCGCCCTGCCCGCCGATGCTCGGCGACGGCAGGTTGCCTTTGGCGTAGACCTTCGGCGCGTCCGGCTTGCGGGCGTCCTCGAGATCGACCACGTGCGGCAGGATGTCGTAACGCACCTCGATCATCTCGAGAGCGTCCTCGGCGATCTCCGCCGTGACGGCCGCGATCGCGGCGACCTCCTCGCCGGCGAACAGGATGCGTCGTCCCGCGCGCCCCGGGCTTCCCGGCGCCTCGGAGGCCGCCGGAGAGGGGTTCCCGGAGTCCTCGGATCGGTCCAGTCTCGAGAAGGAATCCGGTGCCTCGAAGGTGATCACCGCCTTCACGCCCGGGAGTCTCGCGGCTCTCGTCGCGTCGATCGACCGGACGAGGGCGTGCGGATGCGGGCTGCGAAGAATCTTTCCGTACAGCATCCCGGGCAGGTGGATGTCGGACGTATAGCGCGCCGCGCCGGTCACCTTGGCCGTTCCGTCGAGGCGCCGCACCGGCTTCCCGACGACGTTCAGACGCGCGTCGGCGTCCCAGATCGCCGGCTCGGTCTCGGGCACCTGGATCTCGACCTTCTGCGACCCGCCGTCCGTCCCGACCGTGATCGTGCGCCGGCTCGCCATGGAGGAGCCCTAGGTTGTCCCGGCCGGGCGGCTGCGGCCGCCGAGCGACAGGACCGCCTCGAAGATGCGGGGATAGGTGCCGCAGCGGCAGATGTGCCCCGCGAGCGTCTCACGAACGCGGTCGGGGTCCGGCCTGGGCTCGCGATCCAGGAGCGCCTTCGCGGCGACCACGAAGCCGGGCGTGCAATAGCCGCATTGCAGGGCGTCCCTGTCGATGAACGCTTGTTGCAGCGGGTGCAGGCTGTCCTTCGGCGCGATCCCCTCGATGGTGGTGATCGACCGGCCGCGCGCGTCGAGCGCCAGCATCATGCAGGCGTAGACCGGCCGGCCGTCGAGGAGCACGGCGCAGCCGCCGCATTCGCCGCGATCGCAGATTCTCTTGGTGCCGGTGAGATCGAGACGATCCCTGAGGGCGTCGAGGAGCGTCACCCGCGGCTCGACCCGCACCTTCCGGGTCCGGTCGTTGACCTTCAGGGTGAGATCCACAGGACCGGGCCCGAGAGTCCGGCTGCCGCCGCTCGCGGGGGCCGGCGGCGCCGCCGCGCCCGCCGCAAGAAGACCGGCGCCGAGGGCGCCGCCGCCGATTCCGACGCCCTTGAGGAAGGCGCGCCGGGTGAGCGCGCCCGTCTTCGTCCTGCGTCTCCTGCCGGTCGGCTTCCCCGCCGGACGCGCCATGGACTCTCCCTCCCGTCAGTGCATCTCACGCCACGCGTCGATCGTCGGCAGGTCGACCGGCGTGTTCAGGTTGAGCAGGATGCCGGCGTCGTCCCACGGCAGGTGCAGGACGCGGTCCGGATTCCGCCTCACGACCGCCTTCAGGCCGTGCGTCTCCTCGCTCACCCCCATGAGCTCGGCGAACAGGGACACGCAGAACAGCGGCGGATGCCCGGGGCGTCCATGGAAGGCCGGCACGACAATCGGGCGGCGGCCGGCGGCGTCGCAGCGCTCCCATTCCGACTCTGCCACGGCGAGGAGCGCGTTGATCAGCCGGTGGTCGAGCGGCTGATCCACCGAGGCGATCAGGATCCCCTGCGGCGGGGTGGCGATCGCCGCCAGGCCGGCCTGGATCGAGGTGCACTTCCCTTCGCGATGCCTGGGGTTGTAGACGGGGCGGGCCTTCCAGCCCGGGCGCATCGGGGCCCGCACCAGTCGCCGCAGCTGCTCGGCGTCCCTGCCGAGCACGACGACGCACTCGCGGGCGCGGCTCTTCTGGAGCTGCTGGAGCTGGTGGGACAGGAGCGGCTGGCCGCGCCATTCGAGGAGCGCCTTGGGCGTTCCCATGCGCTCCGACTCGCCGGCGGCGAGGAGCAGTGCGACCACGTCCATCGGGACGGTTCTCCGTAACGGCGGTGGCTACCTCGCAGGGGCCGATGCGACGGCTTCGTTCTCCTTCGGACTCGGGTTCACGTCCAGCTCGGGGCTGTACGGCACGACCGTGACCTGGGGCGCCACGTCCCAGGCCTCGTCGAAATTGTGCATCGCGATGGCGTCCCACGGGCAGACCTCGGCGCACAGCGCGCAGCCGATGCACTTGTCGAACTCGATGATCGCCAGGTTGTTCGGCGCGTCGGGTGACGCGATATAGCGGATGGCGTCGACCACGGCGTCCTTGACGGTCACGGTCTCGCAGAACGTGACGCAGGCGGGTGAATTGGCGCACCCGGAGCAGTTGTTCTGGTCGACCACCGCCAGACGCTTGGGAGGCTTCTTCAGGAACCTGTTCTTGTAATCCGCCGGCGCCGGCACGGGCTTCCTCCGCTGGGGTTTTCGATCCTCTCACAACGGGCGGGGGGCATCAAGTCCCGGTTGCGCCCTGCGGTCCGACGACGCCGATGTCAGCCCCGCTTCTCGATCGGGACGTACGGTCGCTCCGGCGGGCCGATGTATTCCTCAAGGGGCCGGATGAGGCGGTTGTCGGTATGCTGCTCGATGACGTGCGCGATCCAGCCCGGGGCGCGGCTGCAGGCGAAGATCGGGGTGAACAGATCCATCTCGAACCCGAGCAGGTAATAGACCGAGGCCGCGTAGAAGTCGACGTTCGGGTTGAGATTCTTCTGCTCCTTGCAGGTCTTCTCGATCACGACCGACATCTGGAACCATTTCTCCTGGCCCACCTGCCTGCCGAGCCGCTCGGCCAGGGCGCGCAGGATCGGGGCGCGCGGGTCCATGGTGCGATAGACCCGATGCCCGAATCCAGGGATCTTCTTCTTCTGGAGGATCTCCATGCGGATGAACTCCGCCGCCTTCTCCACCTCGCCGATCGTCCGCAGCATCACCATGACGTCGTGATTGGCGCCGCCGTGCAACGGGCCTTTCAGGGTGCCGATGGCCGAGGTGAGCGCCGCATGCAGGTCGGCCAGGGTTCCGGCGGTGACCCGCGCCGCGAAGGTGGAGGCGTTCAGCCCGTGGTCCATCTGCAGGATCATCGCCACGTCGAGCGAGCGCGTGCTCAAGGGGTCGGGCTTCCGCCCGTGCAGCATGTACAGGTAGTTCGCGGAATGGTCGAGACCGGCGTCGGGCGGCACGGGGTCCTTCCCTTTGCGCAGCCTCTCGTGGGCGGTGACGATGGTGGGCAATTGCGCCGTGAGACGGATTCCTTTCCGCAGATTGGCTTCGCGGGTCGACTCGTGCACGTCCGGGTCGTGGACGGCCAGCGCCGACACGACCGTCCGCATCATGTCCATGGGTGACGCGTCCCGCGCGAACCGCCTCAGGATCTCCACGGCATCGGGGTGCAGGCCTCTCTGCGAGGACAGATCCTTGCGGGTCTGATCGAGCTGCACCCGCGTGGGCAGCTCGCCGTACCACAGGAGATGCACGACCTCCTCGAACGAGGAATACTCGGCCAGGTCCTGGATCGAGTAGCCGCGGTAGCTGAGACGGCCCTTCTCGCCGTCGATCAGGCTCAACCCCGTGCGCGCCGCGACGACTCCTTCCAGCCCCTCCTTCGCGAACATCCGATCACCTCTCCCCGCGCCTATCCGGCATCAGGCCTGTTCGACCCTTCATTATAAGTCCCCCCGGCTGTCGCGAAGCGAAACTTCGCCCTAGAGCAGGCCCCCCCTCGCCTGGGTCATTTCACTCGCCACCGCTCGAAACGTCCCGCTCGTATGCCGTGACCGCCGCGCCGACCGGGAGTATTCAGCGCAGCTCGGCGACCAGGATCAGCGTGCGTGCGGGTGCGACGATGGAATAGGCAAGAG
>CAYLND010000109.1:0-11997 GCA_964384905.1 uncultured Acidobacteriota bacterium | reverse complement strand
TCGGTGATCTGGTACATGCCGACCGCGCTCGACGCCGGCCGGTACACCTCGAACGGATTCGGCGCCAGACGCCACTGCCAGTATGTCCGCGCCACCGGGTTGCCAGACCCTTCGACCTGGGCGAGCGCGGCCAGTAGCGGCGGCGTGATGACCGCGGTCGAGTGCTCGATGAAGAGCGGCCCGTAGCTCCGCCACGTCTCCGCCGGCGTCTTGTCGAGCGCGCCGCTCACCGGAAAGAAGAGCTCCGTCGGCTTGTGGGCTGCCTGATACGCCCAGTTGGCCGCGGCCCAGGCTGCCAGAAGGATGACCGCCGCGGCGACCGCCTGCACCCAGGACGGCGCGGCGCGCAGCCTCCTGATCGACCGCTTCGCTGAGCCGGCCAGGCGCCGGACTGATCGCGCGAGGCGGCGCAGCATCGTCCCCCGGAGCCAGCGCGCGCGTCTCCGTCGGGGATGGCGACCGCCAGCGCGCCACGGCGGAGCAGAGACCATGAAGCGATTATGGCTCAGCGCGTGGGCGGGCGGTTCCGCGTCCCGCGACCGGCTGCCCGGCCTGTTGATGGTTTTTGCGCACCTGCCGAGCCCCGGACAGGCACGAGTCACGGCACGCAACCCGGGCGCTCTCTTGCATCTGATGACTGGATCGCAACTTGTCTGCCGCGAGCGCGATCTCGGCCGCGCTGGCACGCCGCGTGAAATGAGGCGAGATGTCGGCATGACGAAACGACGGAGAAGTCGAGGATGGAACGAGGATCGACATGTGGACGAAAGCAGCGGTCTTGAGCGCCCTGGTCCTGACCGCTGCGTCGGGAGCGATCGGTGCGCAGGACCCCCAGCGACGGCACGTGGGCACCCTGAGTGTCGGAGCGGGCTCGTTCAATTTCGGGCATACGCACCCTTCCGGCGGCGTCGGGCTCGAGTATCGCCTCGAGTCGCGGACCTGGCGCCCGAGCGCGTCGGCGCGTTTCGCGCTCGTCCCGGCCTTCGGGCTCGTCGGAACCTCGAAGGACGCCGTTTTCGTCTATGCGGGCCTGCGTA
This sequence comes from uncultured Acidobacteriota bacterium, assembly GCA_964384905.1. Lineage (GTDB taxonomy): Bacteria > Acidobacteriota > Polarisedimenticolia > Gp22-AA2 > Gp22-AA2 > Gp22-AA3. The sequence continues at coordinate 10,960 of CAYLND010000109.1, read as the reverse complement.
CCGATCTCGATCTCACGCAACGCTGGCGGCTGACGCCGGGATTCGCGGTTGGGGCGTACGACCGGAACGGGGACATCGACCTCGGCGGGCCGGTGGAGTTCCGTTCCAGCGTCGACATTTCACGCGCTCTGGGCGAAACGATGCGGATCGGTCTGACCGTCTACCACATCTCCAACGCGCGGCTGTACGACCGGAACCCCGGAGTGAACGCTCTGGCGTTCGTTCAGGCGTTCTGATGCCCTGGCATGATTCGTGAAAGAGCACAGAGCGGAGGAGGTTCAGGTCATGAGAGTCATGGATGAAGGTATCGAGGAGATCTTCGTGACACGCGATCCGAAGCGGTCCAGCGTCGAGGTGAGAATCGGCGAAGCGACAGGGGGGGCTCCTTGCCTCATCAGGCTGAACGGCGAAGAGGCGCGCAAGCTCGCGGCGCTCATACTCTTCCACGCCGCAAGGCTGAGCCGGGCCCCGGTCGGTTGGGGCATGGCAAGAACCGGGTTCGAGCGCAAGAGCGCGTAGGGACGAGACGGCCGCATCGGGCGCTCAAAATCTTCCGCCCAGCGGCGGCATCCGGTTGTTGAGCGAATTCCCGCAGGTGTCCAATTCCGTGCATCGGAAGCCGCCCGGTGGAGCCCCAGGGACCTCGGCAAGAATTGACGTCGTGTCAGCCTGTTCCATCGTCGACGCTGTCGTCGGTCTACCTGGCACGCGGATTGAAATATGCGGGTCGAGGGAAACATCGAACCGAATCGCGGCTGATGATTGAGGGGAGGCAACGATGAGCGAGAGATTCAAGGACAAGGTGGCGGTGGTGACCGGTGGCAACAGCGGAATCGGGCTCGCGACCGCCAGGGCGTTCGCCCGCGAGGGAGCGAAGGTCGCGATCAGCGGACGCAGCGACGACACTCTGAAGCTGGCGCAGCGCGAGCTGGGGCCCGGGGCCCTCGTGATCAAAGCGGACATGTCGCGAGTGGCCGAGATCACGCAGGCGATGAAACAGGTCAAGGAGCGCTTCGGCCACGTCGACGCGCTGTTCGTCAACGCCGGTATCGGCCGGTTCGTCCCCTTCGAGGAGGTGAGCGAGGAGTTCTTCGACGAGACCATGGCGACCAACCTCAGGGGCGCGTTCTTCACGATTCAGAAGGCCGCACCGCTCTTCTCGCGCGGCGCCGCGGTCGTCCTGAACGCGTCGATCAACGCGCACCTGGGGATGCCGGGCTCCAGCGTCTACGGGGCCTCCAAGGCCGCCGTGATCAATCTGGCGAAGACCCTGTCCGCCGATCTCCTGCAGCGCGGCGTGCGGGTGAACGTGGTCAGCCCCGGTCCCGTGTCCACTCCGATCCTCGATCGGATGGGGCTCCCGGAGGATCAGACGCGCCAGCTGAAAGCGACCATCACAGAGCGGGTCCCGCTGAAGCGATTCGGCCGTCCGGACGAGATCGCCGCGGCGGTTCTCTATCTTTCTTCGCCGGAATCGGCGTTCGTGGTGGGAACCGAGCTGGTCGTCGACGGCGGCATGATTCAGCTCTGAGGCCGGGACCTATCGTTTCTTCGCTCTCGAGGCCTTGGCCCTCTTGTTGTAATCGAGCGCCAGGTGAATCCAGTATTCGAGATCCCTTTTCGTCCGCAGGGCGGCCGCGTCGACGTAGACGAATCCCCGGTACTCCCGCCCCTTCATGATCACGGTTCGGCAGCCGCCGCGCTCGAGCGCCGCATCGTGACCGGCGGGGTCGATGCGGCACATGATTCGTCCCTTGCCCACGCTGACGCACATCCTGCCGCGGACCATGAAGGTCGTGCCGCCGAACATCTTCTTCTCTTCGACGCGGGGAATCCGCGCCAGCGCCTCCTTCACGCGGCTCTTGAGGGCATCGACCGGCGGCATGGACCTCATGGCGATTCTCCCTTCCGGTGCGGCATCAAGATCGGCTCGAAGACGATTCCCACGGCTTCCTGCGCCCTGTGGATCTCTTCGGCGGCTTCGCGGTACAGGTCCACCTGGGCGCGATACGCCTCTTCGCCGGGGCCGGGCCGCCGGCGGATCCAGGAACCGTCGGGGCCCAGGCGTCGCCCCTTGACGTTGTCCCTCCACATGGCCTCGAAGGCTCCGAGCACCTTGCGCCGTCCTGCTTCCGAAGGAACGGGGAACATCAATTCGATGCGGCGGTCGAGGTTCCGTGGCATCCAGTCGGCGCTGCTGAGCCAGACCTCCTCGTCTCCCCCGTTGTGGAAGCAGAAGACCCGGGCGTGCTCGAGAAACCGGTCGACGACCGAAACCACGTCGATCGTCTCGCTCAGTCCCGGGACGCCCGGGCGCAGGCAGCAGATGCCGCGGACGTTGAGCCGGATCGGCACGCCGGCGGCGGCCGCGTCGTAGAGAGCCTCGATCACGTCCCGATCGACGAGCGCGTTCATCTTGGCCCGAATCCCCGTCGGCTGTCCGTCCTGGGCGCGGCGACGCTCACGCTCGATGAGCGCGACAATGCGCTCGCGGAGGCGCGTCGGCGCCATGACCAGCTTCTTCAGGTCCGGCGGATCGGAGTAGCCAGTGAGGGCATTGAAGAAGGCCGAGGCGTCGGCGCCGACGTCGGCATCCGTCGTCATGAGACCGAAATCGGTGTACTGGCGGGCCGTCCGATCGTTGTAGTTGCCGGTCGCCAGATGCACGTAGCGCCGGATTCCGGAGGGAGTCCTCCGCACGATGATGAGTACCTTCGCGTGCGTCTTGTAGCCGCGGACGCCATACACGACGTGGGCCCCCGCGCGCTCCAGCTCCTGGGCCCAGCGGATGTTCGACCACTCGTCGAACCGCGCCAGGAGCTCGACGAGCACCGTCACCTGCTTGCCGTGGTCGGCCGCGCGCGCCAGCGCGCGCGCGATCTGACTGTCCCCGCTCGTGCGATAGAGCGTCTGCTTGATCGCCAGCACGTCGGGATCCTCCGCGGCCCGCGTCAGGAGGGCCACGACCGGCTCGAACGAGTCGTAGGGATGGTGCAGCAGGAGGTCCCGCTCCTCGAGAACGGCGAAGAGATCGCCCGCGTCCAGGAGATCGACGAGAGGAAGCGGACGCTGCGGAGGATCGCGCAACGCCTCCGGCGCCGTCAGGTCAAGGAGCGGTTGCAGCGATCGCGGGTCGAGCGGCGGTGCCAGCCGATAGATTTCCTGCTCCTGGACTCCCACCCCCTCGGCGACCCGTCGAACCAGATCCGCATCGGCCCCCGACTCCACCTCCAGGCGAACGACGTCGCTGCGCCTCCGGCCGCGCAATTCGCGGCTCACACTGTCGACGAACGCGGCGCCCCCTTCGTCGTCCAGCTCGAGCTCGGAATCGCGCGTCACCCGGAAGATGGCTGACGACAGGATGGGCTGTCCCGGGAACAGGGCGGGCAGCCCGGCGCGGACCACCTCCTCCATGAGGACGTGCGACCCGGGGCCCTCTCCGGCCACCCGCACGAGTCGCGGCACCTTCGCGGGGAGCTGGACCAGGGCGAACCGCGGCTCGGATCGGTCCGCGGCGTCGAGCAGAAGCCCCAGGTTCAGGCTGAGACCGGACAGAAGCGGGAAGGGACGGTCCGGCTCGATCGCGAGCGGCGTGAGCGCCGGGGCGACCTGCTCCTCGAAGAAGCGCGCCAGCCAGCGACGTCCGGTGAGCGGCAATTCGGACGGAGTCGAGAGTCGCATGCCCTGCCCGCCCAGCCTGGGCAACAGGTCCTCGGCGAGCGTCCGGTGGAGCGCTTCGGCCTGCGCGTGAGCCGCGTGTCCGACCCGTTCGAGCTGCTCGAGCGGCGTCATCCCCGCGGGATCCCGCCCGGCGTTCCCCTCGCGGACGGCGCGCTTGAGGGAGGCGACCCGCACCATGAAGAACTCGTCGAGATTGGACGACACGATCAGCGCGAACTTCAGCCGCTCCAGGAGCGGCGTCGCGGCATCGCGCCCCTCCTCGAGGACGCGGTCGTTGAACGCCAGCCAGGACAGCTCGCGGTTGAAGAAACGCTGCGGCTCCCGACCGGTCACGATCCGCTCGCCTGTCGAAAAGCGAGAGGCCGGCCGAACACGTCGGTGAACAGGTCCGCTCGCGCCTGCACGCTCAGCCGCTCCATCGTCAAGTCGCCCGTGCCCTCCACTTCGAGCACCCACTCGTCCGGACGACGGAGCACCCGGGCCTCCCAGATCTTCTGCAGGTGTTCCGCGTCGAGGGCGTTGGCCACGCGCAGCAGGGCCGCCAGCTTGCTGACGCGAACCCGTGCGCCGCGCTCGAGCTGCGCGTAGGGCAGGTGGGACTTCTGGGGAAGAGCGCGCCGATGGTAGCGGGCCACGTTGCTGACGATCGCCAGATCCTCGCGGCTCAAGCCGAAGATGTCGGAGGCCGCCAGGAGGTACTGGGCGTGCTTGTGATGTCCGTTGCGATTGACGTGAATGCCGACGTCGTGGAGGAGCGCGGCGACCATCAGCAGCAGACGGTCACGCTCGGAGAGGCCGTGCTCGGATCGCAGATCGTCGAACAGACGCGTCGCCAGGTGGGACACCGCGTGGCCGTGGGCCGCGTCGAACCGGTAGCGCTCGCCCAGCGCCACGGCGCTCGCCATCACGAGCGGGGCGAGATCCGCGAGCCCGCCGGCGCCCTCCCCGCGCGCCATGTCCAGCAGGAGACCAAGTCGGAGCGAAGCCCGGGGAACGATGAGGACCCGCGCCTCGGTCTCGGCGAGGAGAGCCTGGTAGGCGAGGAGCGCAGGCACCAGGGTCTCGGCCTCGACAGGACCCAGGCGGAAGCGTTCCGCGAGCGTCTCCGTCGCGAGGGCGGACAGCTCGCCGCACGTCCTGATGAACGCGTCCCGCGCGAGGAGGGTGAAGCGGCCGTCCCTCCGTTCGAGCGGCTCGACGCGCGACGCCGCGAAACGGACGTCCCCGCCGAGCGCAATGACGTGCCTGACGTCGTGCAGCGCCACCTCCCGCTTGATGTCCTCGACGACGTTGCGGATGTGGCGCGTCAGGAGGCGCACCTTGCCTTCATGCGTCCCCGTCCAGGACCCGAGGCTCTGCCGCAGACGGATCGCTCCGAGAGCGTAGGTTCCTGAGAACTTCGGGACGCCGTCGACCAGAATCGTCAGATCGCCGCTGCCGCCGCCGACTTCGACGAGGAGTGAGGTCCCCTTCATGAGCCCCGGGTGGTCGCCGAGGGCCTGCCTGACCGCCAGGTGCGTGAGCCGGTTCTCCTCCGATCCGTCGATGACCTCGACGTCCAGACCGGTCCTGAGCCGCACCCGATCGAGGAACGTGTCGCGGTTCGACGCTTCCCTGATCGCGCTCGTGGCGACGGCGCGCATCCGCGAGACACTGTGATCCTCGAGCAGCCGCCGAAACCCTTCGAGAACCTTGAGCGCCGCCTCCATGGTCGGAGCCGTGATGCGGCCGTGCGTGAAGGTGTCCTTCCCGAGCAGGACGCCGCGAGACGCCTCTTCGAGGATGCGGAGACCGCCGTCGCGGTCGGGCTCCGCGATGGTGAGGCGCGCCGCGCTCGCGCCGATGTCGATGACCGCCAGCGGCTCCGTGACCGTCGGCCGCATCGAGCCCGGATCGTCCGAGGTGACTTTCCGAGTGTTCATCGGACGATTTCAGCACGGGGCGAGACGGCGGCGCAAGACCGATCCGTGCGCGGCAGGCCCGCCGGCGCCTGGAGGCACGGGAGGCGTGCCTTTCCTTCGGATCTGGGTCATACTTGGGCCACGCAGACTGAAGACGGGCGATGCGCAACCTTCGTTCGATACCGAAGCGACGGGTCGGTGGCCGGCCCTCCTCGCACGTCCAACCTGACACGAGGTGCCACGATGGAAAAGGATCAGAGCGATCGGCCAGTGCGGAACCACATCGAGCGGCTCGTCAAGGAAGAGCATGCGCTCTATGAACAGAACGCCTTGACCGCCGCGGACCAGCAACGCCTCAGCGCGATCAAGATCGAGCTCGATCAGTGCTGGGATCTCCTGCGGCAGCGGCGGGCTCTGCGCGAGTACGGTCAGAACCCCGAGGAGGCCCGGGTCCGTCCCAAGGAAGTCGTCGAAGATTACAAGCAGTGAGGGAGAGGGAGTGATGAAGACCTCAGCGCTTCCGGCGGGAGCGAAAGCGCCGGATTTCGCCCTGCCGTCCACGCCGGACCAGAAGCTCAGGTTGTCGGAGCTGCGCGGCCGGCCGGTCATCCTGGCGTTCTATCCCGCGGACTGGAGCCCGGTCTGCGGCGATCAGATGGCGCTCTACAACGAGATGCGGCAGGAATTCGCGCGCTTCGGGGCGCAGATCATCGGCATCTCCGTGGACGGCGTCTGGTGCCACGGGGCCTTCGCGGCGGATCGCAGGCTGCATTTCCCACTGCTGGCCGATTTCGAGCCGAAGGGAGAGGTGGCGCGCAAGTACGGCGTCTACCGCGCCGTGGAGGGAGAGTGCGAGAGAGCGCTCTTCGTCATCGACGGCGACGGCATCATCCGCTGGTCGTACGTCTCCCCGATCGGCGTCAATCCAGGGGCCGACGGCATCCTCGAGGCCCTCGAGAAGCTGGGACCTGGCAAGGGGAAGCCATGAGCCATCTGACGCCCGCCGTTTCGGACTCCGACCACAGCGCCGGTCCGGCCGCAGCCCAGGTGACGCTCGTCGAATACGGCGACTACGAGTGCCCGCACTGCGGTCGGGCCCATCCGATCGTGCACGAGGTGCGGAAGATCATGGGAGATCGCCTCCGGTTCGTGTTCCGGAACTTCCCTCTCGCCGAGGCGCACCCGCACTCGGTGCACGCCGCGGAAGCCGCAGAAGCGGCCGGCGCCCAGGGTCGCTTCTGGGAGATGCACGATCATCTGTTCAAGCATCAGATCGCCCTCGAGGACGAGAACCTGCTGCGCTACGCGCAGCGACTCGGCCTGGACACCGCCCGGGTGAAGCGGGAGCTGGAGGCGGGCACCTACGCCGACCGCGTCCGCGCGGACTTCCGTTCCGGAGTGCGGAGCGGCGTCAACGGCACGCCGACGTTCTTCATCAACGGGCAGCGCCTCGACGGTCCATGGGATCGCGACGCGCTGCTGGAGGCTCTCGAACGAGCCGCGCGAGGACACTGACGACGATGCCAGGCTACAAATATCTGATCGTCGGAGGCGGCATGACCGGCGACGCCTCCGTGCACGGGATCCGCGAGCTGGACGGCGCCGGCTCGATCGGTCTGATCGGCGCCGAGCCTCATCCCGCCTACGATCGCCCGCCGCTGTCCAAGGGCCTCTGGAAGGGCAAGCCGCTGGAGAGCATCTGGCGCAAGGGCGAAGACCGCGGAGTGACGTACCACCGCGGACGGACCGCCCGGCATCTGGACCCGAAGAACAAGCAGGTCACGGACGACCAGGGGGCCCTCTACACGTTCGACCGGCTGCTGCTGGCCACCGGAGCCACGCCGCGCCGCCTGCCGTTCGGGGCCGAGCAGATCATCTATTACCGGACGCTCGACGACTACCGGAGACTGCGCGCGCTGGCAGAGAAGGGCCGGCGCTTCGCGGTCATCGGCGGCGGGTTCATCGGATCGGAAGTCGCCGCGGCTCTGGCGATGAGCGGCAAGGAGGTCGTGATCGCGTTTCCGGACGCGGGGATCGGCGGCCGGCTCTTTCCGCCCGATCTCGCCGCGTCCCTGAACGATCACTACCGCGGCAAGGGCGTCGAGGTGATGGCCGGGTCCTCCGTGGTCGGCATGGAAGCGCGCCGGGACGGGGCTCTCCTGAAGGTCCGCGCCGGCGAGACCGGGGAGGAGCAGACCCTCGAGGTCGACGGCGTCGTGGCCGGGATCGGAGTCGTGCCGAACGTGGATCTGGCCCAGGCGTCCGGCCTGGAGACGCAGAACGGGATCCGGGTCGATGCGTCCCTTCGCACGACGCACCGGGACATCTTCGCGGCGGGGGACGTGGCGAGCATCCGCAATGCGCTCCTGGATCAATGGATCCGCATCGAGCACGAGGACAACGCCAACACCATGGGGCGCCTGGCCGGCAGGTCGATGGCGGGCGAGGCCGTCTCGTACGAACATCTGTCCTTCTTCTACTCGGATCTCTTCGACCTGGGATACGAGGCCGTCGGCGATCTCGACGCGCGTCTTGAGACCGTGGCCGACTGGAAGGCGCCGTATCGCGAGGGGGTCGTCTATTACCTGCGAAACGGCCGGGTCAGGGGCGTGCTGCTGTGGAACGTCTGGGAGCAGGTCGACGCGGCTCGGAGGCTCATGGCCGAGCCGGGGCCGTTCCAGGCCAGGGATCTCAAGGGGCGATTGCCCGCCTGAAAGATTCTCGCCCCTTCACAGGTCGCGACCGACTCGAACGGCGCTATGCTGGCGCCAGGACCGACATCCATCAAGAGATAGGTCGATGATTCTTCTGGCGGCCCGTCCAGCTCGACGGCACGGCCAGCCTGACGATGACCGCGACGCCCCGGTGGACGTGTTGCCGCGCGCTCGCCTGGCGTTCGGGCTGACGGGGACCGCGCTGCTGTTCGTGTCCGTGGCCACGGCAGCCGCCGCGCCGGTGGTGGACGGGATCGATCCTCCGGCAGGTGCCGTGGGCCACGTCGTAACCCTGCGAGGAAGCGGCCTCGCGGGGGCCGCTCTCGAGGTTGGATTCGGCGGGGCCCAGGCGCGCGATCCCTACAGTCCGGGCGGAAGCGATCGGATCATCCGCGTACGGGTTCCGAACAAGGTCGATCCCAGGGATCCCGACGTCGTCACCGTCAGCGTCAAGGTGGATGGGATCGAGGCCGCCACCCCGGCCGGTCCGCTGCAGTTCACCTACAGAATCGAGCAGCCCCCGCCAGGAATCTCCGACTACGCGACGGGGGATCCTCTTCACCCCCGATTCGTTTTCGCGAACGAGCCTTTTGTCCTCACTCTGAGCGGAACGAGCTTCCTGACGGGCCGGCGCGTGCCGCAACGGTGCGTCGCCATCGGGGGCGAGGTGCGCGAGAGCGATATTCTGGCTGGCCCGCCGGGCGATACCGTCGTCAGCTTCTCCTTTCCCGGGCTGGGAGTGGGTGGTGGCTACGAGTTTCTGATCGCGTTTTCCGACGGGTCGGGTGCGAGCATCCAGGCCCCTGATTTTGTGTCCGCGGAGGGAGGAATCTTCGGCAACCCCCCCGACATCGAAGACGTGACCTTCGAGACCATCGCGCAGCAACCCGTGCGGTGCGATTTCACCGGGATCGTCCAGGACTACCTGTGCAGCCTGGGCGCTCCGGGGGCTGCGGCCAGCCCCGGCGTGTTCATCGCCGGCAGCGATACGATGATCGTCGCGAAGGCCCGGGTCACCGATCCTGAATCGACTCCGGAACAGAGCAATGTCCTGCTCGTAGCCGCGAGCTACGACGATCCCGTGACCGGGAACGAGATCAGCCTCGTCCTTTTCGACGACGGCTCGGCGACCCGATTCCCTTTCCCGCAGAAGGCGACCACCGTTGGAGAGGAATGTACCGACGAATCGTCCGGCGTCTGCGCGTGCAGCCCCAGGCAGTATCTGCTCGATTCGAACGATTCCGTCGCCGGGGATTCGGAGTACTCGCGGGGCATGGCGTTCGTCAATCCGGGCGCCGATCCGCTCCTGCTGGATTGCATCATGCGGCAGTATCGCCAGATCCCGATCGCTCTGGCGGCCGGTTCGGCTCTCGAATTCAGGATCGAGGCGGTGGATCGGCAGGGTAACCTGGCGGCGTGGCCCGCGCGCCCCACGGCGACGATCGGGTCGAGCGCGTTTTCCTGCGACGGGGACGAGTGCGGCTGCTGTTTTCTCATGTCATCCAGTCCGGCGGTCGACTGCGCGGGGAAACCCGGCATGCCTTCGCCCGATTTCCCCGCGGGGATCTGCATGTCATTCTGAGAGTCCATGAAGTCCGCGCCGAATCGGTCCGCGACTATCTCGTGAGCCAAGGGGTCGACGGCTCCCGGCTGGTCGCCAGTGGCTACGGGGAAACCCGGCCGATCGCCGAAAACGCCACGGACGCCTTACTGCTTCAGCCATTCGGCGCCGTCGACCTCGATGAACTGCTTCACGCCCTTTCGCCCGGTCAGGATCAGGCGAACGGTACCGCCCTCGCGGGACGAGCGCAGATCGACGTCGAAGAACGGGCAGCAGAGGCGCTCACCGGCGGTCCACTCCGCCAGAAGACGGTAGGTGGCCGTGTCCGCAGGGAACTCGAACTCGTAGCCGTCGGGAAGCTCGCGGACTCCGGTTTTCAAATCGCGCAGCCTCGGCCCCAGCTCGTCGAAGTGCCGCTTGCGCTCCTCGGGCGTCAGCGCCGTCACGTTGCAGGCCAGCGGCGATTCCTGCTTCACGGCAGGGGCGGTCTCGCCGGATCGGGAGGCCGCCTGTGCTCGCGGGGCGAGGTGCGCGTAGAAAGCCGCACTCATGAGGACCAGAGCGAACGGGATTGCGCTGACGATTCTCATCTCGTCTTCTCCTCGATCAGCCGCCCGCGATCATCGCCGGCGGATTCGTACCGGATAGGCGGGTGACGCGGAAAGCGTGACCGGGTGACGCTAGATCGAGGCGCGCCGGGCCGCCAGCGCCGGCAGGCCGCCGGCGACGACGCCCGCCACCAGCCCGCCGAATCCCATCGCCCCGGCGGGGAGGCAGCCGAGCGTGGCGGCGAGCGCCAGGGTCACGAGCGCGCTTCCCCAGAACGAGGCTCCGGCGGCGGCGCGGTAGCGCAACCCGAGAATCACGCCCGCGGCGACTCCGCCGAGGGCGCACAGCCACGGACCCTGGGCGAACAGCGCGTCGCAGAGATCCCGATCGACGACGCGCAGCACCGACGGGAGGAGGCAGGGGAGCAGTCCGGCCAGGACGCCCGCCCGAACGCCTTCCTCATACCCCTCCCCGCGGACGCGTCCCAGCACCACGACCAGAGCGAAACCCGCCAGACAGGCGGCGGCGAGCGGGGTCCGGCCGCAGGCGAGAAA
>CAYLND010000108.1:0-12027 GCA_964384905.1 uncultured Acidobacteriota bacterium | reverse complement strand
CTGCGCCGCGCACCGCCGGGCGGTCGATGACGCGGCGGCGCCGGGCGCGCCGCCCCGGGGTCTGAGCCCGGAGCAGCGCCGCGTTCTCGGGCGGCTGCCGCTCACCCGCGGCATCGGGATCGAGCGGCTGGGCGCGACGTGCGCGGTCGAGCCGGGAGCGCTCCTGGCGACGCTGCTCGAGCTCGAGCTGCTCGGGCTGGTGCAACAGCTGCCGGGTCGCCGTTTCGTCAGGGCGACTTGCAAAATTTGACGGCAGCCATTATTTTCAAAAAGAGAGAAGGAAGCGGAGGACGGCGCGTGGGCAAATCGCTGGTCATCGTCGAGTCGCCGGCGAAGGCGAAGACGATCAACAAGTTCCTCGGCAGGAACTTCACGGTGAAGGCCTCGATGGGGCACGTGCGCGATCTGCCCAAGAAGCGCCTCGGCGTGGACGAGAAGCACGATTTCAAGCCGACCTACGAGATCCTCCCCGGCCGCAAGAAGGTGATCGACGATCTCAAGAAGGCGGCGGAGACGGCCGACAAGGTCTTTCTCGCTCCCGACCCCGATCGCGAGGGCGAGGCGATCTGCTGGCACCTCGCCGAGATCCTGAAGAAGACGAACAAGAACCTGCACCGCGTCATGTTCAACGAGATCACCCGTCGGGCCGTGCAGCAGGGGATGAACGACCCGCAGAAGATCGACTCGAACAAGGTCGACGCGCAGCAGGCGCGCCGCATCCTCGACCGGCTGGTCGGCTACAAGGTCAGCCCGCTCCTGTGGGAGAAGGTCCGCCGCGGGCTGTCGGCCGGCCGGGTGCAGTCGGTGGCGCTGCGCATCGTGGTCGAGCGCGAGCGCGAGATCCTGGCGTTCAAGCCCGAGGAGTACTGGACCCTCGGCGCCCTCCTCGAGTCCGACGAGCCGCCCCCCTTCGAGGCGCGGCTCATCAAGGTCGGCGACAAGAAGGCCGATCTCAAGACGCAGGCCGACACCGACGCCGTCGTCGCGTCGCTCCGGGACGCCCCGTTCACGGTCCGCTCGGTCGAGTCGAAGGAGAAGAAGAAGAACCCGGTCCCGCCGTTCATCACCAGCAAGCTGCAGCAGGACGCCTCGCGCAAGCTCGGCTTCACCGTGCGCAAGACGATGACCCTGGCGCAGCGCCTGTACGAGGGGATGGACCTCGGCGAGCTGGGCACCGTCGGTCTCATCACCTACATGAGGACCGACTCGACGCGCATCGCGCCCGAGGCGCTGCAGGAGGTGCGCGACCATATCGCCAAGGCGCACGGTCCGGAGTTCCTGCCGGAGGAGCCGCGCTACTACAAGACCGGCAAGATGACGCAGGGCGCGCACGAGGCCATCCGCCCGACCTCGATGGATCTGGCTCCCGAGCGCGTCCGGAAGTATCTCCAGAAGGACGAGCTCCTGCTGTACGGGCTGATCTGGAATCGCTTCGTGGCCTCGCAGATGAAGCCGGCGGTGTTCGACGTGACCACGGCGGACATCGAGGCCGGCACGTGCCTGTTCCGCGCGACCGGCTCGACCATGAAGTTCGCGGGGTACCTGGCGGTCTACCAGGACATCGCCGAGAAGAGCCGGAAGGAGGCCCCGGACGCCGCCGAGGACGACGAGACCGCCCGCGCCCTGCCGCCTCTCGCGGAGGGCCAGCGTCTCAAGCTGCAGAAGCTGGACCCCAAGCAGCATTTCACGCAGCCGCCGCCGCGCTTCACCGAGGCGTCCCTGGTCAAGGAGCTGGAGGAGAACGGCATCGGCCGTCCGTCCACGTACGCCACCATCCTGGCCACCCTGCAGACGCGCGACTACGTCGAGAAGAACGAGGGGAAGTTCGTGCCGACGGAGCTCGGGCTGACGGTGAACGATCTCCTGGTGGCGCATTTCGAGGACATCCTCGACGTCAAGTACACGGCGCGCATGGAGGAGGAGCTGGACGAGATCGAGGAGGGCCGGCTGAACTTCGTCGACGCCTTGAAGGAGTTCCACAAGCAGTTCGTCAAGGATCTCAAGGCGGCGACGGCCAACATGGAAAACATCAAGAAGATGGAGGAGCCGACCGATCGCAGCTGCGAGAAATGCGGCAAGCCGATGGTGATCAAGTGGGGCCGCTACGGCCGCTTCATCGCCTGCTCCGGGTACCCGGAGTGCAAGAACACCCAGGAGATCGCCGCCGTCGTCAACGGCAACGGCGACCCCGGCGCGAAGCCCGGGAGCGCCGCGGCCGCGGAGGCGCCGGCAATCCCGGAGGACCATGGGACCTGCGAGAAATGCGGCTCGCCGATGGTGCTGCGCAAGGGGCGTTTCGGCCCGTTCATCGCCTGCTCGGCCTATCCGAAGTGCCGCAACACCAAGAAGATCGCCATGGACAAGGAAGGGAAGATCACGATCACCAAGAAGCCCGACCGGCTCCTCGACGAGAAGTGCCCGCAGTGCGGCAAGCGGCTGGCGGTCAAGGACGGCCGCTTCGGGGAGTTCACCGCCTGCTCCAACTACCCGGAGTGCCGCTACATCAAGCTGAAGGAGGTCGGTCTCGACTGCCCGCGCGACAAGTGCGGCGGCCGGATCGTCGAGCGCCGCTCGCGGCGCGGGCGCGTCTTCTTCGGCTGCAGCAACTACCCGAAGTGCGATTTCGTGACCTGGTACCGACCGATCGCCGAGCGCTGCCCCTCGTGCGGCAACCCCTACGTCCTCGAGAAGGTCACCAAGAGGGACGGCACCACCCGGTTCTGCGACCACGAAGGCTGCGGTTTCAAGAAGGCCGTCAACTCCTGACCTCAGCCATCCGGCTCGTCCCGGAAATCGCAGCGCGTCACGCCGTCCTCTCCCGACACGCACCCGAAGAGCTGGAAGCGATCCCGCCGCGGGTTCCAGCGAATCGATAGCGGCGGCTCGAGACCGGCCTCCGTCCGGTCTTCGGGCGTCTCTGTGATCGGCGTGAGCCTCAGGGCCACGTGGCCGTTCGCCGCCTCGGCGCGGCCGTTCCACCCGAGGATCCCGCCCGCGACCCCGAGCTGGCGGAGATCCACGAGGATCCGGGCGGCGCCGCGAATCTCCTTCCCGATCGTGACCACCGGCACGACGTCCGCGTCCTGCAGGAGGACGATGCTCACGCGCACGCCGACGAAGCCGAGCGGGTCCGGGCAGAAGCCGCCGGCCTCGCACGCTCGCGTGACCTTCTGCAGCGACCCTTCAGGCAGCGGCTCGGCGATCACCGCCTCGCGGCCCTCCTCCGCGCCCAGCCGCACGGCGGCGATCACCGAGAAGCGATCCAGATGAAGGACGCGCTTGATCCGCTCCAGGTCCGAGGGTCGGATCACCCCGGGGATCGCGTCGCCGTAGATCACGCCGGCGCGGACCGCGGGCGACCCGAGCGCCGCGAGGACGAGGATCGGGAGGAGCGTCGGTCTTCTCACGGCGCACTCCTACCAGGGTATCGGCTTGCGGTCGCGGAAGAATCCGCCCGTCGGCACGCGGCGCCCCGTCGCCAGCCAGACGATCGTGTCGGCCGCCTGCTCCGTGGTGCGCGGGGCGCCCGCGCCGCCCATGTCGGTCCTCACCCAGCCGGGACAGATCGAGTTCACGCGGATGCCCGTCGCTTTCAGCTCGTCGGCCAGGATGCGCGTCAGCGCGTTCAGCGCGGTTTTGGACATCCGGTAGGCGGTCCAGCCGCCGTTCATGTCGGCGAGCTGTCCCATGCCGGACGAGACGTTGATGATGCGCGCCCCGTCGCGCGGCAGGAGAGGCAGGAGCGCCTGGGTGACGCGCAGCGCCCCGTAGGCGTTGGTCTCCATCGTCCGGCGGATCGTCTCGATGCTCGCCTGGAACACGCTGGCGGCTCCCTCCGACCACGCGCCGTCCGAGTCGATCATGATGCCGGCATTGTTCACCAGGACGTCCACCCGGCCGTGCGTGCGGCGCATGAAATCGGCGAACCGGCGCACGCTCCCGTCGTCGGACACATCGAGGGGGGCCGCGTCGACGTCCAGCCCCTCGTCACGCAGACGCTGCGCCGCCGCGTGGCCCTTGCCTTCGTCCCGCGATCCCAAGAGGACCCTTAGACCGTGCTTCGCGAGCTGGCGGCAGGTCTCGAAACCGATGCCGCGGTTGCCCCCGGTCACCACGGCGATCTTCCTGGAATCGTCCACGGTCGCGATTCTAACTTGACGCCCCCGGCCGCGCGTCGTAACTTTCGTCGGACCTGGGGGAAGATCCATGCCACGAACGATGCGCGGCGTTCTGGGTGCTGCCCTTCTCGCCGCTCTGCCGGCGGCGCGTCCGGCGGCCGCGCCGACCGTCACCTGCGAGCCGGACGGTGTGCAGGCGAGCGGGGCGATCTATCGCATCTGCATGCCGGCGGTCTGGAACGGCGATCTGGTGCTGTTCGCCCACGGGTACGTCGGCGCCGGGGAGCCGGTGGCGATCCCCGAGAACCAGCTGTCGCTGCCGGACGGGACTTCGGTTCCCGGGATCGCCAACGCCCTCGGCTTCGCGTTCGCCACCACCAGCTACAGCACCAACGGGCTGGCGGTGGTGCGGGGGATCGACGACCTCGTCGATCTGGTGCGTCTGTTCGACGCGACCCATCGCGCCCCCCGTCACGTCTACCTGACCGGAGTCTCGGAAGGCGGGCTCATCACCACCCTGGCCGTCGAGCGGCATCCCGAGGTGTTCGACGGCGGTCTGGCCGCCTGCGGTCCGATCGGCGACTTCCGCCAGCAGATCAACTACGACGGCGATTTTCGCGTCGTCTTCGACTATTTCTTCCCCGGAGTCCTCCCGGGGAGCCCGATCGAAGTGCCGGCGGACGTCATGGATCACTTCTTCGACACCTACGTCCCCGCCATCCACGCGGCCATCCAGAACGACCCCGACGGGGTCCGGCAGCTCCTGAAGGTCGCGCGCGCGCCGACCGACCCGAAGGATCCCTCGACGGTGGAGGAGACGATCGACCGTCTGTCCTGGTATGTCGTGTTCGCCACCAACGACGCCACCCTGAAGCTCGGCGGCCAGCCGTTCGGGAACCGCCTGCGCTTCTACACCGGCTCGGACAACGACGCGCTCCTCAACGCGAAGATCGAGAGAGCCACGCCCGATCTGACGGCGCTCGGGACCATTCAGAAGGACTATCAGACGACCGGCCGTCTGAGGGTGCCGCTGGTCACGCTGCACACGACCGGCGATCAGCTCATCCCCTACTGGCACGAGTCGCTGTACACGCTCAAGACGCTGCTCAACGGATCCTTCACGCGGCGCGTCAACATTCCCGTCGACCGGTACGGCCACTGCAACTTCAAGGCGCAGGACGCGCTGGTCGCGTTCGCCGTCCTGGTGCTCATGGTCAACCAGCGGCCGCTGGCCGGCGTCGAGGCCGTCCTTCCCGACGCGCCGTCGATGGAGGAATTCCGCGCTCTCGCCAGGCCGTACGGCGCGATCCCCTGAGGACCGGCCGCCGGCGTGCTATAATCCCGCCCTCATTCTGAGGTCAGCTCCGCGCGGACAAACCTTTCGCGGGAGTCCCTGTTCAGCCAGGAGCGCACGGTCGTGGGCACACCGCGGGTGATCATCGTCGGAGGCGGGCTGGCCGGCTCGGAGGCGGCCTGGCAGGCGGGTCGCCGCGGCCTGCGCGTCGATCTCTACGAGATGCGCCCGGCGCGCAGCACGCCCGTGCACGCGACCTCCGACCTGGCCGAGCTCGTCTGCTCCAACTCCCTGAAGTCCAACCTGCTCGACACCGCGTCCGGCCTGCTCAAGGAGGAGATGCGGCGCTGCGACTCGCTGATCATCCGGGTCGCCGACGCGGTCAAGGTCCCCGCCGGCAGCGCCCTGGCCGTGGACCGCGCGCGCTTCGCGCGCGGCGTCACGGAGGCGATCGAGGCGCTGCCTTGCGTCCGGATCGTCCGCGAGGAGGTGAAGGAGATCCCCGCCGCCGGGCCGTGCATCCTGGCGACCGGGCCGCTGGCGTCCGACGCGGTCGCCGAGGCGATCGCCGGGTTCACCGGACGCGGGTACCTGTACTTCTACGACGCCATCTCGCCGATCATCGACGCCGGCAGCATCGACATGTCGAAGGTCTTCCGGGCCTCGCGCTACGGCAAGGGGGGCGAGGACTACCTGAACTGTCCTCTCGGCGAGAAGGAGTACGACCGTTTCTTCGAAGCGCTCCTCGGCGCCTCCGAGGCGCCGACCCATGAGTTCGAGAAGGACGTCCGCTACTTCGAGGGGTGCCTGCCGATCGAGGAGATGGCCCGGCGGGGCCGCGAGACCCTCCTGTTCGGGCCGATGAAACCGGTCGGCCTCACCGACCCGCGCACCGGCCGCACGCCGTTCGCCGTCATGCAGCTCCGCCAGGACAATCTGGCGGCCGATTTCTACTCCATGGTCGGCTTCCAGAACCACCTGAAGTTCGCCGAGCAGAAGCGCGTCTTCCGGCTCATCCCTGGTCTCGAGCAGGCCGAGTTCCCGCGTCTCGGCCAGGTGCACCGCAACTCCTACATCAACGCCCCGGCCATCCTCCTGCCGACCTTCCAGGCCCGCCGCCGGCCCGATCTGCTGTTCGCGGGCCAGATCTCGGGCGTCGAGGGGTATCTCGAGTCGGCCGCCTCGGGTCTGATCGCGGGGGTCAACGCCGCCCGTCTGGCCGAGGGTCTGCCGCCGCTGATCTTCCCCGCCACCACGGCCCTCGGCGCCCTGTCCCGTTACATCGCGTCGGCCGACTCCGCCAACTACCAGCCGACCAACATCGCCTTCGGCCTGCTGCCGCCTCTCGACCGCGACGTCCGCGACAAGAGGCAGAAGAAGGCGCAGCTCGTCCGCCGTGCCCTCGACGATCTCGGCGGGTTCATCGGCCGCTCCGTTCCCGCCCTCGCCCCGTCCGGCCACGACGCGGGTCGTGGCCCGGTGGAACGACCCGGCCTCCTCGGGTAGCCCGGCGGCTTCAATCCGGGAGCGACAGGTCGGCCACCGAATTCCACACCTGATCGGGCCGGAACCCCGAGCGCTCGATGTCGGCGCGTGTCGTGATGCCGGTCAGCACCAGCGCCGTGCGGCAGCCGGCCGCGGCGCCACCGCGGCCGTCCGCCTCGAGATCGTCCCCGACGACCAGCGTCTCGCCCGCCGCGCGCCCGAGCTCCTCGAGCGCCAGCTCGAAAAACCCCCGCGCCGGCTTGCCGACCACATCGGCGTCGAGACCGGTGGCGAACTCCAGCGCGCTGACGAACGGCCCGGCGTCGAGTACCACGCCGTCGACACCGTTGTCCCAGACCCGGTTCTTGTGCAGGGCGATCAACCGCGCGCCGCTCCGCAGGAAGCGCAGCGCGCGGTTCATGCGCTCGAAGGTGAACTCGCGACCCAGATCGCCGAGGACCACCCAGTCGGGATGGTCGTCGTCCTCCTGGACGCCGGCGAAGTCCTCCCGGGAGGGTGGCGGGACCAGGAGCGCGGCCCGGCTCCGACCGGAGTCGAGGATGCGCCGGCGCGCCAGGATGGCGGGAGCCAGGACTTCGTCGTTCTGGACCTCGATGCCTCCGCGACGGAGGATCTCGGCGACCGCCGACCTCGGCCGGCGCGTGGTGTTGGTCCCGATCCGGAAGGGGATGCCGCGGGCGCGCAGATGCTCGAGCGCCCGGGACGCGCCCGGGACCGGCTCGTCCCTGACGAGGAGCGTGCCGTCCACGTCGAACAGCACGCCGCGGACGCCGGACGCCGGGCTCACCGGGACGAGCCCGGTCCGGCGTCCGGCAGGGAGGCCTGCTCCGCCGGGTAGACCGGACGGCCGTCCTCGATGCTCGCGAAGGGTGTCAGGCGATGATCCGCGATCCTCGCGACGTCGAGCAGGTGCACTACGGCCACGCCCCGACACAGGAGGGCGTCGGCGATCAACGACCGGTGGCAGCGGAAATAGACCGCCTCGGCGCACAGGATGGCGGTGCGGCCCTGGCGCGCCAGCGCCAGAAGATCGGCGACTCCCTTCTCGAAGTCGGGCGTCTCCATGTAGTCGGCGTACCCTCGGAAGCTGGCATTGCGCCACGCCAGGTTGCGCGAGTCCTTGCGCGGCCTGCGCAGGCCGCCGAGCCGCGGCAGCCGATCGTAGACCAGGCCCGCCTGCGGCAGGGACATCTCGAGCGCTTCGGCGTTGAATTGCGGGTTATGGCGCGAGCGCGGCACGGTGCGAACGTCCGCCACGCGCTCGATTCGGTGCGCGCGAAGGATGTCGAGAAAGGCGTCCAGCGTCCGGTTCGAGTGCCCGACGGTATAGAGCGTGACCGGCATGACATCGTTCAGGATACCCCGGCCGGCCGGCACCGCCGGGCCGAAGCGACAAGGGGGACAAGGACGGTGTCCCTGTCCCCCCTCGAACTTCTCTCCGAGCCACGCGCCCCGGCGATCGGGGCGGGTCCGGAGGTAAGGCTAGTTCTGCGGCGGCTGTCCGGCAGGAGCCTGACCCTGCGCCGGCTGGCCCGCCGGCTGGTCCTGGGCCGGAGCGGCGCCCTGATCCTGGGCCGGTGCGGCCTGGTCCTGGGCCGGTGCCTGCGACGTGGTCGTGGTCGCCGGCGTGGTGGTCTGATCCGGGGTCGTCGGCTGCTCAGCGCACGCGACCGCGAGCAGGACCAGAAGGACCGCCGCGCAGGCGGCCATGAGCTTCGTGGACGAATGTGCCATGATCGGGTTCACCTCTCTCCCATGGGGTTTCGGGTTGAAAAGAGCGCGCGAGATCCTATGTGATCCCCTGGCGAGAGTCAAACTCAGGCCGTCGCACGATCGGCGGGAGGGCTTTCAGGACACCGATTCGGCGATGTCCCGCTGCAGGAGCGGGAAGGACTTCATGTACTCGCGGCGCTCGCCGCGCAGGCGCTCGACGATGCCGCGGTACTCGTCCAGGCGGCCCTGTTGGGCGTACAGCTCGCGCGGACGCAGCAGGCGCTCGTCGTCACCGTCGATGCCGGGGACACGGGAGGCCACCTCGTAGCCGAAATCGGGGTCGCGATCCCAGCGGATCGTTCCTTCGGCGATCGCCTCGACGATGGCGCTGCTGTGGCGGATCCTGACCTTGAGCCCGCGCGCGTCGTCGTCGCCACCTCCGATCCGGCCGGTGTTCATCAGGTAGACCTCCATCGGGTTCGAGCGCAGGATCTCCAGGATCCGATTCCCTTGCAGGCTGTGGTCGAGAGGAAAGAAGGGATTCGTCCCCGGGATGCGCAGGAACCGTCCGGCCTCCTCGGCGCCGCCGGCGCTCGTGCCGCGGGTCTCGCCGAGCATGAAGTAGGCCGCCGCCTGCGGTCCGTGGAGGCGCGCCACCGCCGGAATGACGTTCTCGTTGCGGTTCAGGATCAGGAGGATGTCGGCCTTGGTGATCGAGCGCGCGTCCCCCGCACCCTCGATGTCGGACATCCGGAACACCGCGCGGCCGTTCTGCGTGTACGACGTGTCGAAGAAGTCGAGCTCGCCGTCCTTCTGCGACACGTTCTCGAGGTACGAGGTCGACTTGAGCACCGCCCGGTGGATCGCCGGCTCGGTCTCGTCCGCCAGGCCGAACGTCTTCGCGAAGCAGCCGTTCTCCGTCGCATGGATGCGGCCGTCCGGCATGATCGCCAGGAAGTCGTCCTGCACCGGCTGGGAGTCGTTCTGCTTCGAGAAGGTGGTGGTGGTCTTGCCGGTGCCCGACAGACCGATGATCAGGGCGACCCGGCTGCGCCCGTCGACGGGGATGATCTTGCAGCCGGCGTGCATCGCCAGCCCGCCGCGGTCGTAGACGATCTTGTTCCACATCCTGAGGCCGCCCTTCTTCGATTCGCCGAAGTAGTCCGAATGGAACACGCGCGTGACGCCGCGCTCCAGGTCGACCGAGATCAGCCGCTCGTTCGGATATCCGCTCGCCGCGAGGTGGGGCGTGTAGATCACCGTCACACGCGGCTCGAACGCCGGCTCGTCGGCGCGCTCGAGGGGGTAGTAGAGGATCTGCTGCATGGCGGCGATGTTGGCGTTGGAGGACTCGATGATCAGACGGGCCGGCGTGCGCAGGATCGGATCGTTGCCGATGTACCCGTCCACCACGATCATGTCGCGCGACCGGATGTAATCGTCCTGGAGCCGCGCCATCCGGCCCGCCTCTTCGCGGGTGATGGTCGGGTGGCCTTTGTGGAGGGCCGGGTCGTCGGTGGCGACGTAGGTGGAGGCCTTGCTGCGGGCCACGACGCGGGTCTGCACGTTCACGTTGCCGTACTTCGTCTTGAGGCACGACGGCATGTGCTCCGTGAGGGAACGGAGCGCGTCGGACTTCGGGCGGGCGATGACCGAGCGCGGCCGGACCGGAAGTTCCATTACGGTTGAGATAAGAGCGTCCCTCTTTCCGATACCTTGCGAAATATCCGAGACCCCGCCGGCCTCGTGACGCAACCGGCCCCGTTGTCCGTGGTATCCACTATTTACGCCCGACTCGGGCCCTCTGTCAACTGACGTCCCGGCAACCCGTGCTCTTGACGTTACTTTTCATATCTGACCTACTATGCGGCCCCAGCGGCTCCAGAAGGAGGTGACGGATGAAGGGGTTCAAGCAGTTCCTGTTGCAGACCAACGCCCTGGCTCTGGCCATCGGCGTGATCATCGGCGGGGCGATCGGCAAGGTCGTCAGCTCGCTGGTCAACGACATCCTGATGCCGCCCATCGGGCTCCTGCTTGGCAATGTCGACTTCAGCGGCCTGTTCCTGAATCTCGGCTCGACCAGCTACACGTCCCTGGCGGAGGCCAAGAAAGCCGGTGCGCCGACGCTCAATTACGGACTGTTCGTCAACAGCGTCATCGACTTCGTGATCATCTCGTTCTGCATCTATCTGATCACGAAGATGGCGATGAAGCCGGCGCCCGCACCGCCCGGTCCGGCCATGAAGGGCTGTCCGATGTGCGCCGAGCAGATCCTGGCGGTCGCCAAGAAGTGCAAGTTCTGCACGAGCGCCGTGTAGGGCCGCGCACGCCGCACGGAGCCGGGGAGAGTAGAATCGGCGGCGCATGGACCGGGTCGGCGACTTCCTGCGTCATTTGCAGCACAACGTCAACGCCTCCTCCCAGACGGTGCGCTGCTACCGCACCGATCTCGTGGAGTTCGAGCACTACCTCCGCCGACGGCTTCCCGGCCGGAAGGACCCGCCGTTCGTCTCCGTGGATCATCACGTCATCCGGGGATACCTCTCCTACCTTCACCAGCGCGGGGTCAGCCGCGCCACCGTGGCGCGCAAGCTGGCGTCGCTGCGTTCGTTCTTCAGGCACCTGGTGCGCGAGGGCGTGACGAGCGCCAATCCCGCCGCGATGGTGGCCACGCCGAAGCTCGATCGGCGGCTGCCGCATGCCCTGAGCGAGCATGAGGTAGAATCGCTGCTGGACAACGCTTTCGGAACGAGCGCGCGTGACCTGCGCGATCGGGCCTTGCTCGAGCTCCTGTACGCCAGCGGGACGCGCGTGGCGGAGCTGGTGGGCGCCGATCTGGGCGACCTGGAGATCTCCCGGGCCACGGAGGACGGCATGCTGCGCGTGATCGGGAAGGGCCGGAAGGAGCGTCTGGTGCCGATCGGCTCGAAGGCGGTGGCCGCACTGCTCGGCTACCTGAGATGCCGGCACGCGCTCCAGCCGGCGCGGACGGGGCGGGGCGCCGGCTCGACCCGGGGAGAGCGGGACGCCCTGTTCCTGAACGCGCGCGGCGGTCGCCTCACCGATCGCAGCGTGCGGCGCATCCTGAGCGGCCGGCTGCAGGCGGCGGCCCTGATGCGGAGGGTGTCGCCGCACACGCTGCGGCACTCGTTCGCGACGCACATGCTGAACGCCGGCGCGGATCTGCGATCGATCCAGGAGCTCCTGGGACACGCCTCCCTGTCCACCACGCAGAGATACACCGCGGTCTCGACCCGGCGGCTGCTGGAGGTCTACAACCGCGCGCACCCGCGCTCGGGCGCCCCCGCGACCGCTTCGACCGAACGCGGCCGGCGGAGAACCAACGATGGCGCGCCGGGCACGTAGCCGCGCCAGCGCCGCCCGTCGCCGCCCGCG
>CAYLND010000107.1:0-12213 GCA_964384905.1 uncultured Acidobacteriota bacterium | reverse complement strand
GTTCGACCTCGACGAGAACGGCGGCCGCGAGGCCGCGCGGGCGATCGAGGACGAAGGCGGCCGGGCGCTCTTCGTGCGGGGGGACGTGGGCGCCGACGCCGACGCGCGGCGCGCCGTCGGCGAGACCGTGGCCCGCTACGGCCGTCTCGATGTCCTGTTCAACAACGCCGGCATCATCCGTCGCGCCACCGTCGCCGACACCAGCGAGGAGGACTGGGACGCGGTCATCCGGGTGAACGTCAAGGGAGTGTTCCTGATGTCGCGTCACGCCGTCCCGGCGATGGTCCGCTCGGGCGGCGGCGTCATCGTCAACACGGCGTCCGTCTGGGGTCTGGTCGGCGGGGCGCGCGCCGCCGCGTATTGCGCCTCCAAGGGGGCAGTCGTCCTGCTGACCAAGGCGATGGCGATCGATCACGGGCCGCAGAACATCCGGGTCAACTGCATCTGTCCCGGAGATACCGACACGCCGATGCTGCGCAGCGAGGCGGCGATGCTGGGCGATCCGCTCGACCGCCACATGGAGCAGGCCGCCGACGTGCCGCTGCGCCGCGTGGCGCGACCGGAGGACATCGCCCGGGCCGCGCTCTACCTCGCGAGCGACGCTTCGGCGTTCGTGTCGGGGGCGCCCTTGATCGTGGACGGGGGGTTCGTGGCCGCCTGAGCCGGGAGGGCGGCGGAACGGGGAGGGACGTCGATGCGTCTGGCAGGCAAGGTGGCGCTCATCACCGGGGGGACGTCGGGCATCGGCCGCGCCACGGCGGTGCTGTTCGCCCGCGAGGGGGCGCGGGTGGCGATCACCGGCCGGGACGAGGTGCGCGGGCGCGTCGTCCTGCACGAGATCAAGGGCGCCGGATCGGAGGGGATCTTCGTGCGCGCCGACGTGCGCTCCGCGGATGACTGCAAGCGCGCCGTGGACGACACCCTGAAGGCGTTCCGGACCCTCGACATCCTGTTCAACAACGCCGGAGTGTTCTACCCGCACACCGTTCCCGACTGCCCCGAGGAGGAGTGGGATCAGACGATCGACGTCAACCTGAAGGGGACCTACCTGATGTCCAAGTACGCCCTGGCGCCGATGATCGCGCAGCGATCCGGGGTGATCGTCAACAACAGCAGCGGCTGGGGGCTGTCGGGCGGCGACGCGGCGGCCGCCTATTGCGCCTCGAAGGGCGGCGTCGTCCTCTTGACCAAGGCGATGGCGATCGACCACGGGCGGCAGGGGATCCGCATCAACTGCATCTGCCCCGGCGACGTCGAGACGCCGATGCTGCCCGAGGACGCGAAGCGCCGCGGTCTGGCGTGGGAGGAGTACCTGAAGGGGGCCGCCAACCGGCCGCTCGGCCGTATCGGCCGGCCGGAGGAGATTGCCCGCGCGGTCCTGTTCCTGGCGTCCGAGGACGCCTCGTTCATGACCGGGTCGCCTCTGGTGGTCGACGGAGGCGGCACGGCCGACTGACCGCCCCGGGGCCCGACGATGCGTGTCACCAGCGCATCTTCGGTGCCACGATCGTCTGGCCGCCGTCCACGAACAGCGTCGTGCCGGTCATGAAGTCGCAGGCGTCGGAAGCCAGGAAGACGATCGCCGCGGCGACCTCCTCCGCATCGCCCGCCCGCCGCAGGGCCCCGAGATTCTCGATCGGCGTGCCGCGCGGCGGCAGGTCGCCCGTGGTCATGTCGGTGTGGATCCAGCCGGGCGCCACGCTGTTCACCCGGATGCCCCACGCCGCGAAGTCGATCGCCATGGAACGGGTCAGCCCGACGATGCCGGCCTTGGCGGCATTGTAGCTGCCGCCCTCCGGGTCGCACTCGAAGGCCGACGTGGAGGAGACCGTGACGATGCGGCCGGGCCGGCCTCCCTCCCGCATGGCGCGCGCCGCCTCCCGCCCGCACAGGAACGTGCCGCGCATGTGGATGGCGATCATGCGATCCCACTCGGCCGCCGCCATCTCGATCAGGTTCCTGTAGGGGTCCGACACCCCGGCGTTGGCGACCATCACGTCCAGGCGGCCGAAGCGACGCGTCGTGCCGCGCACCAGACGCACGACGTCCTCCTCGAGCGCGACGTCGCACGGCATCCCCTCGACGGGGCCGAGAGGCGCCAGCTCCTTGACCGCCGCATCGACCGACGCGGCCCGCAGGGAGGCCACCATGACCGACGCCCCCTCGCGCAGGAGCGCCGCGACGGCCGACCGGCCGATCCCCCGGGAGCCGCCCGTGACGATCGCGACTTTGCCCTCGAGCCCGAGATCCATGGTGGCGACCTTGTACCATTCCGGCTCGCGCCAGGTCAACGCAGCCGCATCAGGGCCCTCCCCGGCGATCGGTATCCTCTTTATTACCTCCCGAGGTCCGCGCCCCAAGGAGCGCGGGCGCCGGCCGGACCAGTCGTTGGCGCCCGTCCCGGCCGGGCCCTATATTCAGGCCGATCGTGGCCTGCCTGGAGTGTGTCCGGCCGCCGGCGCCGGGGGCAGAGCGGAGGACGGTGCGACATGAAGGCCGGAAGGGAGGGCCCGGAGCCAGCCGCAATCGCCGCGCGCCTGTTCGTCCCGCGTCTCACCCGCCGTCTCATCCTGGCCGCCGGGCTCCTGCTCGCCGGTCTCGGCGCCCTGGTGGTCTGGGCCGGAACCTGCGCCGTCGACCGGATCGGCTTCGAGTCGATGCGGCAGCGCGGAGCCGCCCTGGCGCGCCTGCTCGCGCTCGCGTCGGAGCAGGCTGTCGACCGTTCCGCTTCCGCCGGCCCTCTTCTCGACAAAATCGCCGGCGCCAGCGATCTGGTCTACGTCGAGATCGTCGATCGGGACGGCGCGATCCTGGCGGAAGGCGGAGCGTCCGGGAGCCGGCCGGTTTATGCGTCCCGGGGCGTTCCCGTGGCGCCGCAAAGCCGCGACGATCGGACCCCCGGCGTATCGGGCGAGCCGCTGTACATCTTCTCGTATCCGATCCCGGGGCGATCGAATCGATCCGCGGGCGCCGCCTTGTCGGAGAACGCGGCCACGAGCGCCGCGGCGCCGGCCACGGGACCCACGGCCGACTATGGTCTGGGGCCGCGTGCCGCCGGCGCCGCGTCGCGGCGGGAGACCTCGGGCGCCTCCGGGGAGAGCGCATCGCGACCGGGTCCGCCGGGCGAGATCCGGATCGCCTTCGCGGCGGCGGCGCTCGACCAGGCGCGCCGCGCCTTCGCCTGGCAGGCCTCCCTGCTCGGTCTTCTGGTCGCGCTCGCCGGCATGCTGTTCGCCCAGGTCGCCGCCCGCCGTCTGGTGCTCGCTCCCGCGCAGGCGCTCGTCGTCGCCGCCTCCCGTCTGGCGCGGGGCGACCTGACCCACCGCGCCGGCCTGCGATCGGTCGACGAGATCGGGGCGATCGGCGGGGAGATCGACGCCTTCTCCGATCGGCTGGAGGCGGTCGTCGGCGGGATGCAGGACGAGACCCGCCGCATGACCGAGGCGATGGAGACGATCGAGTCGTCGCTGGCGGGGGTTCTCGCGGGGACCCGCGACAAGCGGGAGTCGCTCGACCGCGTGTCGCGCGCCGCCGAGTCCACCGCCCGCTCCACCAAGCACGTGGCGCAGAGCGTCGCCAGCCTGTCGGCCTCGTCGGAGGAGACGACGTCGTCGATCCTGGCGATGGTGGCGACCATCGAGGAGGTGGCGGGCCACGCCGACGGGCTGACCATCTCGGTGGAGGACACCGCCGCGACCACGGAGGAGATGGTCGATTCGATCAAGGAGATCGATCGCAACGTCGAGCTCCTGAACCAGTTCGTCGCCGAGACCTCCGAGGCGATGGCGCAGATGGGACGCGTCATCGATCAGGTCGAGCGCAACGCGGCCGACAGCAAGGCGATCTCGGAGCTGGTGGCGGCCAACGCCGAAAAGGGGATGCGCGCGGTCGTGCTGACGATCGAGGGAATGGACGGGATCTACGGCAGCGTGTCCCAGACGAAGCAGGTGATCGAGTCGGTCGGACGCAAGGGCCAGGAGATCGGCCTCATCCTGAACGTCATCCAGGAGGTCACCGAGCAGACCAACCTGCTGGCGCTCAACGCCGCCATCATCGCGGCGCAGGCCGGCGAGCACGGCCGCGGCTTCGCGGTCGTGGCGGAGGAGATCCGGCTGCTCGCCGAGCGCACCGCGACCAGCGCCAAGGAGATCGGCCATCTGATCGCGGCCTTCCAGTCGGAGACCGGCCGGGCGGTGGACGCCATGCAGGAAGGGATGAGCCGGGTGGAGGAGGGCTCCGAGCGCTCCCGCGAGGCGGGCAAGGCGCTGAAGGAGATCCTCGAGTCGGCGCGGCAGTCCTCGGACCGCGTGGGCGTGATCGCCGCCGCCACGCGCGAGCAGGCGACCGGACGTCAGGCGGTCGGGACCTCGGTCGAGAAGGTGCGCGAGCTGGCGGCGCACATCAAGAAAGCGACCAACGAGCAGACCCTCGGCTCGGAGCAGATCATGTCGGCGGTCGAGAACATGCGCGAGATGTCGTCCCACGTGAAGCGGGCCACCGCCGAGCAGACGCGCGGCTCGCGCTCGGTCACCAGCGCCATCGGCAACATCGGCGGGATGATCGCCTCGATCCACCGCGCCACCGCCGAGCAGACCGAGTCCTCCGACCAGGTGCTGAAGGGTCTGGCGGACATCGCCGCC
This sequence comes from uncultured Acidobacteriota bacterium, assembly GCA_964384905.1. Taxonomy (GTDB): domain Bacteria; phylum Acidobacteriota; class Polarisedimenticolia; order Gp22-AA2; family Gp22-AA2; genus Gp22-AA3. The sequence continues at coordinate 7,573 of CAYLND010000107.1, read as the reverse complement.
TCCTGCGCCACCAGCCTCGCCGCGGCCGAGCGGCTGCGCGAGGTCCTCGAGACTCTGCGCCACCGGGCCCGCTCCCTCGCCGATCGGGCGGGCGGGTTCACCACGCGCCACTGAGCGCGCCGGCGCCCCGCTTCTGGACAGAATCGCGCGGCTTCCTGTATATTCGGCGGCGTTTCGCGCGGCGCGCAGCGAACGGCGTGCCCGCTTCGCGCGCGGCAAGCGCCGCGCACCGGATCCCCAACCGCAGTGAAACCGGCCCTCAGAATCGCCATCAGTCTCCTGCTGACCGTTTCGTTCATCTGGCTGTTCGCCCGCCGCTTCGACGTCCGCTCGGCGGCGCACGCCCTGGGCGCGGCGAGCCCGTGGCTGATCGGGCTCAGCGTGCTGGTCAACCTGGTCGGCTACCTGATCCGCGCCTGGCGCTGGCGCGTCCTGATGGCGCCGGTCAAAAAGGGGATCGGGATGTACAACCTGACCTCGACCATGTTCATCGGCTTCATGATCTCGTTCCTCGTGCCGTTCCGGATCGGCGAGGTGGCGCGGCCGGTGCTCCTGGCCCGCCGCGAGAAGGTCAGCACCACGGCGACGCTGGCGACGGTGGCGCTGGAGCGCCTGTTCGACGTCATGACCGTCATGAGCCTCCTCCTGGTGTTCGTCCTCACCACCCGCGGGTCGGCGCTCGTGGCGTCGCGCGGGGGCGCCGGCGAGGCGGGGCAGGCGTCGGTCTACTTGCGCCGGGCGGTGGTGGCCACCGGCGGGCTGGTGGCGGTCGCCCTGCCGCTGGTGCTCCTCCTGGTCCTGTTCCCCAGGCGCGTCACCGACCTGCTGCACCGGCTGCACGGGCGGCGGCGCGGCGCCGCGGCGCGCCTGACCGAGACGGTCGAGAAGCTGATCGCCGGTCTCGGCGTGATGCGTCACCGGAAGCACCTGACCCAGAGCATCGCCCTGTCGTTCCTGATGTGGCTGGTCATCGACGCCTCCGTGCTCCTGGGCGTGCGCGCCTTCGGCCTGCCGCTGCGCTTCACCGACATGTTCCTGCTGATCGTGCCGCTCGGGCTCGGCATCGTCATGCCGACTCCGGGCGGCGTCGGGCCGTACGAGTTCCTGTGCCAGGTCTCGCTGACCGGCTTCTGGGGGGTCGCCCAGGCCAGCGCCGGGGCGGCGGCGATCACGCTGCATGCGGTGACGCTGCTCCCGACGATCGTTCTTGGCCTTCTGTTCATGTGGCACGGGGGCGTCCGGCCCGCGGAGGTCCGCAAGATGGCGCACATCTCCGCGTCATGACCGGGGGAGCCGGGCGATGAAGTGTCCGTTCTGCGGCCACATCGAGGACAAGGTCGTCGACTCGCGCGAGGGCAAGGATGGCCTGGTGATCCGCAGGCGCCGGGAGTGCCTGTCCTGCGACCGCCGCTTCACCTCGTACGAGCGCATCGACGAGATCCCATACATGGTCGTCAAGAAGGACGGCTCGCGGGAGCCGTACGACCGGAACAAGGTGCTGGGAGGCCTGCGCAAGGCGTGCGAGAAGCGTCCCGTCTCGCCCACGGCCCTGGAGGCGGTGGCCGACGAGGTGGAGCAGATGGTGCAGGACACGCCCGAGCGCGAGATCCCGGTGGTCCGGATCGGCGAGAAGGTCATCGAGCGCCTCAAGGAGCTGGACAAGGTCGCTTACGTCCGCTTCGCCAGCGTCTACCGTCAATTCGAGGACGTCGACCAGTTCATGAAGATACTGAGCGACCTCTTGGAGCAGCGGAAGTAACCTGTTTGCTTGCAGGTGCCCCGGGGCGTCACTATATTGAGCCCCGAACCCGGAGGCCCCATGGCCGACATCGGTCCCTTCGTCGAGATCAGCCGGATCCAGAGCGAGATCAACCGCCTGTTCGACAACCTCCTGGAGCTGAAGACCTCCGGGAGCGAGGGAACGGGCGAGTGGCTCCCGAACGCCGACGTCTACGAGACACCCGAGGAGCTGGTCGTGAAGATCGAAGTCCCGGGCGTCCCCCTCAAGGATCTCAGCCTGACGATCAACGGGAACAATCTCATCCTGCGGGGCGAGAAGAGGAGGACCGAGACTGCCAAGGGCGCCAAGTATCACTCGATGGAGCGGCCGTTCGGCAAGTTCAAGCGGGTGGTGCACATCTCCTCGCCGGTCAACACGCACAAGGCCAGGACCGAGCTGGCCGAGGGCGTCCTCAAGGTCGCCTTCCCGAAGGTCCCTGACAAACGGGGCGAAATGGTCCCGATCACGATCAAGATCGGGGAGCGCTCATGACCGGAACGCCGATGGAGGTCCCCGAGGACCAGCTCCGGATCCCCAAGGAGCTGCCCGTCCTGCCGCTGCGCGACATCGTCGTCTACCCGTTCATCATCGTGCCGCTCTCGGTCAGCCGCGAGCGCTCGATCAAGGCGGTCGACCAGGCCCTGTCCGAGAACCGCATGATCCTCCTGGTGTCCCAGAAGGACAGCCAGGTCGAGGAGCCGACCGAGAAGGACCTGTTCACCACCGGCACGGTCGGGGTCATCATGCGCATGCTGAAGCTCCCCGACGGGCGCATCCGCGTGCTCGTGCAGGGCGTGTGCCGCGCCAAGATCGAGGAGTTCATGCGCGGCGAGGCGTTCACCACCGCCCGCCTGACGCGCATCGTCGAGCCCTCGATCAAGCCGGGGATGGAGCAGGAAGCGATGATGCGCACGGTCAAGAAGTCGCTCGAGAAGAGCGCCTCGCTGGGCAAGGCGATCTCCTCCGAGGTGATGGTCATCGCCAGCAATCTCGAGGACCCCGGGCGTCTGGCCGACCTGGTGGCGAGCAATCTCGATCTCAAGATCGACGACGCGCAGACGGTCCTGAAGATCATCGACCCGGTGGCGCGCCTGAAGCGGGTCAACGATCTCCTGAACAAGGAGATCGAGCTCCTGAACATGCAGCAGGAGATCAACTCGCACGCGCGCGAGGAGATCGACAAGTCGCAGCGCGAGTACTTCCTGCGGCAGCAGCTCAAGGCGATCCAGAACGAGCTGGGCGAGGGGAACGACCTGGCGGAGGAGGTCGAGCAGTTCCGCGACAAGGCGCGCAAGGCGAAGATGCCGGCGAAGGTGTCCGAGGAGGTGGAGCGTCAGATCAACAAGCTCGAGCGCATGCACCCCGACTCCGCCGAGACGGCCACGGTGCGCAACTACCTCGACTGGATGGTCAACCTGCCCTGGTCGTTCCAGACCAAGGACAATCTCGACCTGAAGAAGGCGCAGCAGATCCTCGACGACGACCACTACGGCCTGGAGACGATCAAGGAGCGCATCGTCGAGTACCTGGCGGTCCGCAAGCTGAAGAAGAAGATGCGCGGCCCGATCCTCTGCTTCGTCGGGCCGCCGGGCGTCGGCAAGACCTCGCTCGGCCGGTCGATCGCCCGCGCCCTGGGCCGCAAGTTCGTGCGCATCTCGCTGGGCGGCATCCGCGACGAGGCCGAGATCCGCGGTCACCGGCGCACCTACGTCGGCTCGATGCCGGGTCGCATCATCCAGGGGATCTCGCAGGCCGCCTCGAACAATCCCGTCTTCATGCTCGACGAAGTCGACAAGATCGGGGCCGATTACCGCGGCGACCCGTCCTCGGCCCTTCTGGAGGTCCTGGACCCCGAGCAGAACTACTCGTTCCGCGACCACTACCTGAACGTGCCGTTCGACCTGTCGAACGTCATGTTCGTGGCCACCGCGAACCTCCTCGACCCGATCCAGCCGGCGTTCCGCGATCGCATGGAGGTGATCAGCCTGTCGGGGTACACCGAGGAGGAGAAGATCGAGATCGCCCGGCGGCACCTGATCCCGAAGCAGGTCGAGGAGAACGGACTGACCGACGCCCATCTCGGCTTCACCGACAAGGCGATCCAGACGATCATCCAGAAGTACACGCGCGAGGCGGGCCTCAGGAACCTGGAGCGGGAGATCGCCAAGACCTGCCGCAAGCTGGCGCGCCGCGTGGCCGAGGGCGAGCGCGGTCCGTTCCGGGTCACGCCGGTGCGCGCCGAGGAGCTCCTGGGCGTGCCGCGCGTCACGCCCGAGATGGCCCTGGTCAACAACCAGGTCGGCGTCGCCACCGGTCTCGCCTGGACCGCGGCCGGCGGGGAGATCCTGTTCGTCGAGGCGACCATCATGCCGGGCAAGGGTCGGCTGATCCTGACCGGCCACCTGGGCACGGTCATGAAGGAGTCGGCGCAGGCGGCGCTGTCGTACGCCCGCTCCAAAGCCGCCGACATCGGCGTCGCCCTGAACGCCTTCGGCGACATGGACGTCCACGTCCACGTGCCGGAGGGGGCGATCCCGAAGGACGGCCCGTCGGCCGGCATCACCATCGCGACGGCCATCATCTCGATCCTGACCAACCGCGCCGTCAAGCGCTCGGTCGCCATGACCGGCGAGATCACGCTGCGCGGCAACGTCCTGCCGATCGGCGGCGTGAAGGAGAAGGTCCTGGCGGCGCGCCGGGCGAAGATCGACACCGTCATCCTCCCGGAGGCGAACCGCAAGAACCTGGAGGAGGTCCCGAAGCTGTTCCGCAAGGGTCTCAAGTTCTGCTTCGTCTCGGACGTGACGGAGGTGTTCGCGATCGCCCTGGGCGAGGCGGTGGCCCGGCGCTCCGGGCAGCGCTCGATGACCGAGAGACCGATCGCGATCTAGGGCTTCGCCGCGCGCCCGCCCATCCGCCGGCGACCCCACCGCGAGGCCGATGGCTCAGCTCGCGCGTCTCACCGAACAGGGGTTCATCGATCTGGTCGCCCGGCTTTCGGCGCCGGCGCGGCGGATCCGCCGCGCGGCGGCCCCACGCCCCGTCCTCGGGATCGGCGACGACGCGGCCGTGCTCCCGCCGACCGGCCGGCTGCGCCTCCTGCTGACCACCGACCTTCTGACCGAGGGCGTCCACTTCCGGACCGCCTACGCGCCGGGGTTCCTGCTCGGACGCAAGGCGCTGGCGGTGAACCTGAGCGACATCGCCGCCATGGGAGGCCTGCCGAGGGCCTTCGTCTTCAGCGTCGGCTTCCCGCGCGGCACGCGGCCGGACTACGCGGCGGCGGTGGCGCGCGGTCTCGCCGATCAGGCGCGGCGCCACGGCGTCCCGCTGGCCGGGGGCGACACCTGCGCCGCCCGCGACCTGTTCCTCAACGTCGCCCTGCTCGGAGTGGTGGAGACAGGGCGCGAGGTGCGGCGGAGCGGCGCGCGTCCCGGGGACGGTCTGTACGTCACGGGGAGCCTGGGGGGATCGGCGGCGGGGCTGCGTCTGCTCCAGCGCGGGGCGCGACCGGGTGGCCGCAATCTCTCGCGTCACGCGGCGGCCGCGATCCGCGCGCATCTCGACCCGGTACCGCGCGCCCTGGCGGGACGCCTCCTGGGAGCGACCGGGCTGGCGCGGGCGATGATCGATCTGTCGGACGGTCTGGCGCAGGATCTGCCGAGGCGGTGCGCCGCGAGCCGCGCCGGGGCGGTCGTGGAGGAATCGGCGATCCCGGTGGCACCGGCGGCCGCGGCTCTGCTCGGGCGAGGGCCCGGGCTGCGGGCGTCGCTGGTCGGCGGCGAGGATTACGAGCTGTTGTTCGCGGCGCGGCCGGAGCACGAGACGCAGGTGCGCCGGCTGGCGCGCCGGATGCGGCTGCCGATGTCGCGCATCGGCCAGGTCGTGCCCCGGCGCCAGGGCGTGCGGCTTCTGACCCGGGCGGGGAGGTACGTCTCGTTCGAGGAGCTGCCCGGCCGCTTTCGCCACTTTCCGGACGAAGCCTGAGGCCCCGCCGCGGCCCCGGTGCCGTCGGCGGACGGGAGGAGAGAACGTGGGAGCGCTGTGGTCCGAGAGCGACGGCGAGGGCCATGCCGACGATGTACGGCCGCTCGCCGCGCTCCTGCACGCCATTGACCTGCGCCGGTTGAGCCCGTATCATGCGGCGGCCGTCAGGAGAGTCCGGCGGCGGGAACGGCAGGCGGGGCCCGCGAGCGCGCTCCGTCTCGGCGTCTGGCTGTCGGAGGACGGGCCGATGCGGGAGGGCAGGGCGCGGCGTGCCGGGCAGTGGCTGCGCGTCGTCCTGCACACCGACGACACGCCGCCGCGGGCCGCCCTCGCGTTCGCCATCGGCGTCTTCATCGCCTGGACGCCGGCCCTCGGTTTCCACACTCTCCTGGCGCTGGCGATCGCCTTCCTCTTCGGACTGAACCGCGTCGCCGTCCTGGCCGGCACGTTCGTCAACAACCCCTGGACGATCGTGCCGATCTACAGCGCCTCGGCCTATCTCGGCTCGCTCTTGACCGGGGCCGACGTCAGCCTGCCGCGACTGGAAGGAAAGACGTGGAGTGGCCTGTTCGACTTCATCGCGCAGTGCCGTCCCTGGATCGTGCCGCTGACCATGGGCACGCTGGTGATGGGGTCGCTCTCCGCGCTGGTCGCCTTCCCCGTGGTCCTGTACGGCATCCGGTGGTATCGCGGGCTGCGTCAGGCCGGCTGACCGCCCGCCGGACCCGCGTCTCCCGGGACCGACCCCACCCGCTCCCTTCCGATCGGTCATGGACGAGCCGGAGCTGATCCGTCGTTCGGCGGAGGGGGACCTCGAGGCGTTCGAGGCCCTGGTCGAGCGCAAGCGCGAGCGCGTCTTCTGGATCGCCTTCCACGTCGTCGGCGACCGGGAGCTGGCGCGCGACGTGACGCAGGAGGTCTTCCTGCGTCTGTACCGCGTCATCCGGCGCTTCCGCAGCGGCGGCCGCTTCGACGCCTGGCTGTACCGCATCGCCATGAACCTGAGCATCGATCTCCTGCGTCACGAGCGCCCGCACCGCGAGGCGGCGCCGCTGGAGGACGTGCCTGAAGCCGCCGCGCCGGCCCCGGGCGGCGGCCCGGCGGTCCAGACCGCCGGCCCGGGCGAGTCGCCCGCGGGTGACACCGTGCGCGCGGGAGAGATCGGGCGTATCTTCGCCGCCCTGGCGGCGCAATTGAGCCGGAAGCAGCGTCTCGCCTTCGTCCTGCGGGAGATCGAGGGCCTGTCCACGGCCGAGGTCGCCGAGATCCTCAAGACCCGGGAATCGACCGTCCGCAACCACATCCTGCAGGCCCGCCGCATCCTGCAGGACGGCCTGCGCCGCCACTACCCCGAGTACTGCCGCCCCCCCGGGGGCTCCAGGAAGTCCTAGACACGGGGTCACGCCTCTTCGTAGATCACTCGACGCGGTGTTGCGCGTGGATTTTCGCCCGGGCGCCGGTCGCCCGGGAAGCGGGAGACGATGATGAGCACCGACGAGTCGATCACTCATGACGGTTGCCTGACGGTCGAGCCGCTCCTGACCTCGTTCGTCGCGGGGGCGCTCGACGAGGAGCGCGAGCGGCAGGTCCGGAATCATCTGGCCGCGTGCCCCGACTGCCGGGCGTCGGTGGCGGAGCGCGACCCTTCTGTCCTCTTCCTGGAGCTGCGCCGGGTCCCGCTTCCGGACGGCTTCTGGGACGGCTTCCGGGCCGGCCTCAGACAGCGTCTCGAGGCGGAGCGCCGGGCCTGGCTCCGGCTGCCGGGCTGGGTGGACGCCCTCGGTGCGAGGCGGCTCGCTTACGTCG
>CAYLND010000106.1:0-12287 GCA_964384905.1 uncultured Acidobacteriota bacterium | reverse complement strand
CACGGTTGCGGAGCTTGGCCCGACGACCCGCTTCTTCCCGTTGCGCTCTACCTCGGTGGTCGGGAATTTCTCGACCTGGCGTATATCCTGCGTGCGCGTGTCGATCACGTCCGTATTGCCGGTCCCGCCCGCCGGCACCCAGACGCGGTGCCGCGCACGGTCGATGGCCAGGTAATCGAGGGCGACGCCGCCCGGCGGGGCGCCGGGCAGGGAGAGGGCCGTCACCTCGGAGCCGGACACGGCCGGGCCTGGCGCAGGCGCTGATGGAGCGGTGTCGGACCCGGCAGCGGGAACCGCTGCCATGAGAAGGAGCAGTGGAGCTCTTCCCCATAGAACACGCATCGCAAACCTCCCCGTGTGATGAGTCATGGCCTACTCTACAGCGTCTGCGCATGAACAAGCGCCGCGTTCGACAGAAGAATGATGGAGATCAGCACGGGCACGGCAAATGCCCGGGCCCGTCCGCAGAAGGGAGCGCGGACCATCCGAGGGACAGAGGTCGCGAATGACGCCCGCCGGAGTTCTTCGAGAGGATCAGCCTGACCGGAGTGATTCATCGAGCACCTCCGCATCTTTAGATTTGATCCCGCGGGCCGTGCGGCTTCGCGCCCCTCGCGGTTCATCGCCAGACAACTCTCCGTCGGGAGATGAGGGAGGATGCCTGCGTCTTCCGCGCATCGGGCGCAGCTTACATGGCTCCCGGACTGGCGTGAAAACCGCGGCGCGATTGGAAACTTGTAACACTCGATCCTTAGCGATGTCAAGGCCGTGCGCGTGCACAGGTCAAGAGGATGCGGCCACGCGGGGCGCCACCGGTTCGGCTCGATCGGTCCGTTAGCCAGCCGAACGCCCTTTTTCGCCTCTCTACTGGGGGTGCTGTCTGGGGCCCAAGTGACAGGTGTTTCGAACCCCCGGGCTGCCGAGAGAACCGTTTCGGCGCGGATCGGAGATAATGGCCGCCCGTGAGACGCGGAACGGCGTTCTGGAGCATCTTCGCCTTCGCTCTTCTTTCTTCAAATTTGCGGGCTGCGGAGCGATGGCCCATCGCGCTCGTCGGCGGTACGCTCCTCGATCTTTCGAATTTCGGCAGCTCCGGCAGTGACATTCCCGATTCCGTTGTGCTCCTCAGCGGCGACCGGATCGCCGCCGCTGGGCCGCGCGCCGGGATCACGATTCCGGAAGGTGCCGAGAGGGTCGACGTCGCTGGGAAGTTCGTCGTTCCAGGCCTCATCGACGGTTTCGCGGGGTTGAACAGCCAGGCTCAGGCGAACGCCTACCTCTACATGGGCGTGACGTCGATCGTGGGCGCCGGAGGCGAGCGGCGAGGAGAGCTGAAGCTCGATGCCCGTCCTTCGCCTCACATCTATGCGCTCGACGCGGTCGAATCGCTCGCGGAGCTGGAGGCGGCGGCAAAGCGAGGAATCAAGGTCGCGGTCGTCTACTTCCCGGTTCCGCCGGAGCTCATTCGGCCATTGGTCGAGAGAGCGAAGACGCTCGGGGTCGCGACGATCGGCGTGCTCGGCCGGACGCCCTATCCCGCAGCGATTGACGCTGGCATCCAGGCGTTCGTCCACACGAGCCGTTATTCGCTGGAGCTCGCTCCCGCCGAGATGCGCGCGGCGGTGGCGGCCGATCCGTTCGGCCCGCCGAAGGCGACGTACTACGACTACCTCACGCGCCTGCCGGCGGACGACCCGGCTCTCGGCCAGTACGCGTCGGTTCTGGGCCGCGCCCGCGTGGGGCTCATCCCCACGCTCTCGCTCGGATATCTCGATCTGCCCGGGCACCGGAATCTCTGGAAGGAACCGGCGGCTTCGATTCTCGATCCCGCCACGATCCATCTGCCGGCCGATCCTGCGACGGGCGATCGCCGCCCGGAACCGCCAAGCACGGCCGATTACGGGCCGGCCGCGTTCTCGGTGGCGCTCCTTCGTATCGAGACACGCTACCGGCAGGCGGGAGCGAGGTACCTGGCAGGCAGCGGCACCTCCGCGTTCGGGACGATGCCGGGTATCTCGCTGCATACGGAGTTGGAGCTGCTCGTCCGCATCGGCCTGACGCCGCGCCAGGCGCTCGCGGCGGCGACCGGCAACTTTCGGCAGCTCTTCGGCTGGACGGAGGTCGGCGCGATCGCGCCAGGAAGCCGGGCTGATCTCCTCGTGCTCGACGGGAACCCGCTCGAGGACCTGGCGAATCTGAAAAAGATCAGGAGGCTCTATCTGGACGGCGGGCCGGTCGACCGTGCTGAGCTGCTTCGCCTCCCGCCCGGGAAGCGATAGCGTTCGTAGCCACGGGTGCACACTCACTCACGCATAGGTCCCGCGAGAGCCTCGACCTCTGCGGCATGAGAGGAGCGAGTGATTTCGTATCTGGAAATCAGCCAGATTCCGATTGACACAAGGAGGAGCCATGAGACCATATAGATCATGCCCAGTCGTGTCAGGCTCTTCTCTGACACCGGCACATTGTCCGTGACACTTGGATAATGAATCAACGTCAGCAGCATGCCTGCAAGCATCGCGCCCAGGGCCGTAGCGATCTTGGCAACAAATGTCTGACTCGCAAGTATGGCTCCTTCCAGCCGTTTACCTGCCCGTAGCTGCACCTCCTCCGTGACGTCGGCAGACATGGAATAAATGATTGAAGCCGCCACGACCCAGATGAGCTGGCTGAGAAAATCATAGACGATAAGAACGTACATCAGGCCATCGCTGCCGCGCGCAGGAAGGAATCTCCAAACGAGGAGCGGCGGCAAGACAGTGCTGATGACCACGGAGGCAACCAAGAACCGGATCACCATGACCTTCTTGTCACCCTTGACGACATACAACCGTACGACAGGAAGGACAGCGAACGTGGCGATCACCTGAACGATGGCGAGAACTGACATCTGGCGACTGCTCATCCCATAGAAGAAGGCGTACTGATAAGTCCACAGAGTGGCGTTGGTGCCGAGACCGGCCGCCAGAAACAGGCCGGACAAGAGCAAAGTCCGCATCGAACGATTCTGCCACACCTGGGCAAGCGAGCCGATCGTGTCGTTGATGCCGGGGGCCTGTTCGGAGGTCCTCATGTGAAGTCGCGGTATTTCTGGATGAAGTCCGACACAGGACAGAATGAGCGAAGCCAGGACGACTCCTCCCGTGACGAGAGCGGCCTCCTGATATCCGGGGCCGTTCAGCTGTCCGTTGGCATGTTCGGTGGAATCGCGGAGCCAGATGGAATACATCGCAATCGTCACCACAGAGCTGGTAACCCAGCTCACGGTGGTCGGCAGCGATGCGAGTCGGGTACGCTCATCATAGTCGGAGGTCAACTCCGCGACCAGCGTACGGACCGGCGCGTCAAACATCACCATCGAGACGCGCAGGAGTATCGACCCAACCAGGAGGTAGCCGAATAGAGTCCATTGCGCACTGGAAGCACCCGGTGGATACCAGATGAGCACGTACAAGCCGGTCATCGGCACTATCGATGCATACATGAACGGATGGCGTCGACCCAGTCTCGATCGCCAGTTGTCCGACAGGCATCCGATGAGCGGATCGGATACTGCGTCAAATGCAAGGGCAACAGCGAGCGCAAACCCGGTCAGGACGGCAGACAAACCTACGATCTGGCTGTAAAAGAAGAAGAGAAAATAATCAATCCCGTTGCTGATGATGCCTGCCGTCGGTACTCCACTGGTTGCGAACGCCAGCCGGGACAGGGGAGCGACTTTCTTGGTCAGGCGTGCACGCAAGGGGAGTTACCAGAGAGCGCACGACGCATGTGACACCCCACGTCGCCACTATTGTGGCTGCAGAATTCTCATGACGCTTTCCACGTCTGCTATTGCCCATTGCAACTCCTGCCGGATCGTTTCGTCATCCGCATCCATCGGCAGTTCCCGTATCAACGCATCGAGCCTGGCGCGGGAGCACCAGGCCTTATGCCGCGCAAACTCCGCCCTGATGCCCGGCTCCTCCCAGTCGGCGACGACATCACGAGTCGGATCATCGGCGCGAACATCTCTGGCGACATAGCCCGGAACCAGGGTAATGCGTTCTGAAACGCGGCGCAGCCTGTTCGCCCGATGCACAATCATTGCTCCATTCTGGAAAACTGCGAAGCCGGCAGCCGGAAATGTAACCGCCTCGATTCGATGGGTCGGCAACTCGCTCAAATGAGTTTCCGTCAGATCGTCCGGGCGCGCATCCAAATATCGGGCAGCATCCATCTTGGTTCCTCGGAAAAACTGAAACTCACCACCTTCAAAACTGGAGGGATCACTGATCATGATGACGGCGTCGAATCCGATGCCATCGGTGTGCCACGTATCGACCGCTTTTTCGATTTCGTCCGGAGCGTAGTTAATGTAGATTTGCTGTGATGGCATGCTGTGTGGGGCCAACGGGGTAGCGGCAATCTCCGAAAGGAAGCCGGCAACAACAGGACAAGCGCAGAAATCCCTCAGGAATCGGGAGCGGTACACGCCGCCCGCAAGGTACGCTGCGGTACGGTCGCTAAACTCGCGCTTGTTTCGAAGTGTCAGTGCGACCTGGCGCATAGCCGCGACGCCTTCATCTGACAACAGTCGAAATGGAGTGGTGATGGCGACGGGGCTGGCGAGTCGCGCTACGTCGACGTGATCGTAGCCAAGATCCGACAGGCGCCAGATCGTGTCAGGCATCGCTGGTGCGAGGTGTCGACGCGGGTCGTAGACTGGCTCATCAGAAAGCAGTTCATAGCTGTTGGGCGCCTGATCTGGAAATGGCAGTCCTTCAGCCAATAAGGGTCGCTGTAACTCGCGCAAGGAAAAACGAGGCATCTGCGTCTACCTCCAGCAATCCGATCTCGGTTCGGTGTGGCACTTTGCTTCGACGCCCGCGCCAGGGATTATCCTATAGCCCGCGCCTGGAGGGGTTGCCTTACCGTAAGGGCGATACCCGGGCCTATGGACTTGGCGGCCACGCACCCAGTGACGGTACGCCTCGATCCACTCTGATCCTCGGGAAAGTTGGGGCGAGATCGAGGAGGGGCACCCGCTGCCGGGCTCGACCGTGACCGGCTTTCCGAGGATCTCGGTCCCGAACGGAACCCCCAAAACATGTTGAATCATGGTGTACAGGCCGCAGAGCTCCAAGAGACGACGTAAGAGTGAACGTTCAACGTCTTGCCTCTCATATCGGATTTCCATATAGTACGACGGCGTGCTTCCGTGAGAGCGATGCCCGAGAAGCCATGAAACGCAACCTTCCGCTGACCATCGCATCCCTGCTGTCGATCCTCTTCTTGTCGTTCCACTTGACGGACGATGCGCTGAGACCGAGCGTGTCCGGCGCCTGGGAATCGGGACCGGGGAATATCATTGTCGTCGTGATCCTGTTCGTCCTCCTCCTCGGAGCGGTGACACTGGCTGGACGCCGATCGGGGTACATCATCATGTTGATCGGGTCGCTGTTTGCGGCGTGCATGCCGGTCCTTCACCTGAGGGCCGGCATCGACTGGTCGACGCGAGATCGCGCCTGGTTCTTCCTGTGGACGATGATCGTGCTCGGTGTCCTCGGGTTGTTCGGGTTGGTGCTCTCGGTAGTCGGGCTGTGGAAGCGAGAGTGGGCGGATTAGCACTCTTTCCAGCCAATGTCTTCCCTCCCGAAATACGTCCTTCAGTACACGCGAACGTGCTGCAGGAGGCTCGCCCGTGATGTTTCAGTCTATCCGCTCGGCGCCGCGTCGGCTCGGGCCAGGGACCGTGGCTCTGGCGTGTGGCGCTATCAGCCTTGGTGCTTCCGCCGCCGGGGCTCAACCGTGGCCGCCGAAGCTGGCCCTGACGCCGTGTCGCGTGGCTGACGTCCGGGAGAAACTGCGCTGCGGGATCTATGAGGTCTTCGAGAACCGGCAGACCCGCCGTGGACGCAAGCTGCCGCTCAAGATCGTCCTCGTTCCCGCGCGCAGCCCGCACCCGGAGGAAGCACCGGTCTTCTTTCTCGCTGGCGGCCCGGGCGCGACGAACACCGAATTCGCCAAAGATTTCCTGGAGTCGACCCACCGGCAGGACCGCGACATCGTCTTCGTCGACTCCCGCGGCACAGGCGAGGGACATCGCCTCGTCTGCCAATTGCCGCGCTCAGACGATCACCTGGAGGGCTATCTCCAGACACCCTTCGCCCCGGAAATCGCACGCGCCTGCCGCCGCGAGCTGGAGCAGCGGTCCGATCTTTCGCAATATTCGACGGCGGTTATGGTCGACGATCTCGACGAGGTCCGCCAGGCCCTGGGCTACGACATGATCAACCTGGAGGGGGGTTCCTTCGGCACCTATGCGGCGCTCATGTACATCCGCGCCCATGGCGAGCACGTGCGAAGCGCGTATCTGACGAGCCTCCTCACCCTCGAGAATCGCGTGCCCCTCTATCATGCGCAGGCGGCACAATGGGCGCTCGATAGATTGTTCGAACAGTGCGAAGCCGACACCGCCTGCCACGGCGCCTATCCGAAGCTGCGAGACGACTTCGCCGCAGTGCTCGCCCGCCTTCGCCGGGGGCCGGTCAGGGCCTGGGTGCGCCATCCCGTCACCCGAGCCAGGACCGCGATCGACCTGACCGAGCAGGCCTTCGCCGACACCGTGCGGGTCATGATGTATTCGGGCGCCCGCGGCCGCGAGGTCCCCTTCCTGATCGCACGGGCCAAGGCCGGCGATTTCGACCTGCTTGCCGAGGCCGCGATCAATGCGAACCGGGAGTTCTACGGCGACATGCCGCTGGGTCTGTACTACGCGGTGACTTGCAACGAGTTCGTCAGCCGCATCCGGCCCGAGGAAGTCGAGCCCGCCACGCGCGGCAGCTATGCCGGCGCCTGGCGCGTCAGGGACCTGATGGCCTCCTGCCGCGAATGGCCGAAGACGGTCCTGCCGGACGGCTATTTCAAGCCGTTCCGATCCGCCGTGCCCGCCCTGCTGATCTCGGGCGACACCGATCCGGTCACGCCGCCGCGCTGGGGCGAGGCTGTCCATTCCTTCCTGCCCAACAGCGTGGATCTGGTTGTCCCCGGCGGCCACGTGCCGGTCACTGCCTGCACCAACGGGATCTCAGACGCCATGTTCCGGGCCGGCTCGACCCGGGGGCTGGACCTCGGCTGCGTGGCAGGCCTTCAGCCCGAGCCTTTCGAATTGCCGGCGTCTTGAGGTCCGCGCTCCTCCCTCGCTGAAGAACGCCATTCGCAGGTGGGTGTTCGACGGAACCTGCTCCCAAGTGTGGTCGAATGGGATGAGCAGAGGCGCGGTAATGTCTCGACAACGCTGCACAGCACCCATTCGCGTCACGATGACCCATAACCAGGGGTGAGGGTGCGTGGACACTTGAGCGAACGTTCGAAACTGTTTCGCCCCATCGCCCAGCGCATCGCCGCTCTCGAAGCAGATATGGTCGTAAGGGAGGCCGCCCGTCGGCGGCTTCAGCCCCGTTAGGTGGCTCGTCACTCACTGAACAAAAGCCGCCTGGCAATAAGAACGAGGGTCATGATCGTGATGAAGATTGCGCCGAATACTATGCGACTTTCACGAATCTTATTCAGCACTGACAACGAGCGCCAACTTGCGAATAGTGCCCGATCGGACCAGACAAACCACCACAGGGCGCCGCTTAGCCCGACGCCGGTCAAGATCGACGACGAGTCGGACCCGAAGCTGAAGTACCGCGTCATCCAGACGGCGATCACGGCCAACACGATAATGAACGCCATAAACCGAGCCCCGCTCCAGCGGCGCGCGCTCGCTTGTGGGGCGATGCCACGTCCTCCCTCCATGGGGTCATCGGATAGCGGGGCGCGAGCTCGATCGAAAGCCTCACGGGGAATGGGAACTTTGCGCCGGTTGAGTTCTTGCAGAGCACATTCGAGCGCCTCCTCACGATGTTCGCTTGGGTCGGCCGTGACCATGCGAAGAAGCTCCTCGTTCGGCAACGTCTCAATGCTCTCTCTCATGTCCCTAGGATCATCCTGCATATGCCTATCTCAGGGTCGTCGACCTAACGCCTGGCTAAGCTGCGGCGGGCGAATGTCCCCCGTGATTCAACCCCGCACCCCACGCCCGCCGTCAGGTGCAGCGGGTGGTTCGGCGGCATCTTCACTTGGCCGTGCCTTGAGGATGATGAACAACATTCATAAGAATGCGTTCCACAGCTGGCGACGGGTCGGGATCTGTCGCGTACATCATGATGATGTACTTGAGAAGCAAATCGCCAGCTCTAATGACACCTTGCCGCATGTACGGCCAATTGCCTGGCTCGGGAGGCTTCCCCACGAGCGCTTTATCTATCAAAAGGTAGGCCACGCCCGGATTGGGGCCGCCGCTCAATTTCACGATCGGGACATCTGTCGCGCCCACTTGCTTCAGGTATGGTGCGCGTTCCGTCTCGAGAACACGGCGGAGATGCTCGGGTGAGCCGAAGTCCGGCGTATCTGCGTCTCGCCACGCTACGACGATCATGGCGCCGAAGCTGCCACCGTCGTCTGGCCGAAGGGCTATTGCGGGCGGTTCATCACCTTTCGGCTGATCGAGTAAGTCGCCCAACCCCGCTGGCAACTGAAGTTCAAGTGTACCGTGGCCGGGGATTGGATAGCTCTTGTTGCGCGCAGGAGACGTTGCCGCACCGAGCATCAGTAGACCGAAGATGAGAGGTAACGTCCGGCCAATCGTTCGCACGTCTCTGAGTTTCATAAACACCCCCCTTGTCCGCCGAACGCCCCGGCTAAGCTGCGGCGCGCGAACACCGCCTCCAACCCGCCGAGGAGCTCCCGCGCGACGTCAGCTTCAGCCGGTTGTTAGGCCGTTCCGTCACGTTCAGCCACTTCCCCCAATGTCCGACTATTGCATGAGCGCTGCGCGGATCATGTTCGTACATTGCTCATGTCGCCGGCTGACAATTGGCCCATGGATAGCAAACATGATTGGCTTGATGCCCACTTCAACTAGTGTCTTGCTATCGCCCCGGTCTGAAAAATAGATGGGATAGAAAAATCCGCGCTTGTTGAAGGATTCTGGTTCACGAAGGATCACGCGGAGGAGGCTCTCGTCAATGTCGTCAATAACATAGCCGGTCCCAGCGACTGCGCGCACGACGGTCTTGAGAGCGCTGCGTGGGTCGCCAGGGACTGGAATCGACAAGATGTGCGATGGCTTTGACTTGATGGACGACCGACCCCTGCGACCGGCGGCAATCATCATGTACGCAACGAGCCCGAAGCCCGTCAGAGCGGTGGTAAGAGTAATAAGCATGAAGAAGAAAATCCACATCTCGCGCCTCAGAAGTCTATCGGCCTAACGGCAATTATGCTGCCCTGTAGAACTCAATAAACATGGCGAACTCGCCGTCCAGCGCAATAAGCACTGCAAGCATGGGTGGACAGGTCAGGCGACGACACTTCAGTAAGTGCGACTTCGGTCGTGATGCTCATTGGTTGCCCGTGGAGCCTCTGTGAATGAGATTATACCCCCCCTGCTCCCAGCAAGAGTGCCAGCAACTTCTTCGGCTAGACGCCAGCTAGGCGGGCTTCCCGAGGACCTCTGAGGGAACGTCCTCGCCGTCGGCTACCCCGAAGTTCAACATGCCTCGGATCAGACCGGCTCTCTTCAAGACCGGGAACCGGACGGTACTCTGCGCTGGCGCCAGGCGTAGATCGCGGAGGTGTCGGGACTCGGGGAGGGAGGATACGGCGGGCCCCTGTTAACCAGAGGCCCGCCGGTTCGAAATGAATGCGGTCTGGCTCCCCACGTGATCGAAACGTTCGAACTCGGGAGAGGTTCGAACCAGGGGTGCGGGTGCATGCACACGTAGATCAACGTTCGAACTCGGCTTGGTTCGAACCTGGGTACACGTGAGCGCCCAGGTGATCAAGGTTCGAACTCGGGGAGGCTTGGCTGACAGCCAGAGAGTCGTCGGGACCCCACCCCAGCGCTATCCGACTTCGCGATGTCAGCGCTCCCACCACCCGGAGACTCCCAACGAATAGCGTCATCAAGTCTCGCTGGACCACTACACCTACTCCGCCCTTATCAGGTGTACGATGCAGCTTGTTTCGCCTATTATTCTGTTCGGCGACGCCAACGCGGTCGTCGGCGAGTTTGTCAAGCACCTCTCCGGAGGCAGCGGGGTCCACTGAGCATGAGCCGTCCAATTCGAAGGGCCGGGAGCCATCGTTCGGGATGGATCCTCGCCCTCGCTGCCGGGACCGCGCTCGCAACCGCGGCGGCCGCGCCGGCCCCTCCGAAACAATCCGGAAGTCTCGACACCTCGTTCGGCGGCAACGGGACCGTGCAGTACGCGTTCGTCCCTGGTTCCATCCCTGCGGTCTCCACGGCGTTCGAGACCCAGGCGGTCGCTCTCCAGTCGGACGGGAAGATCGTGGTCGCGGGCAGCGGGTCACTCGGACGGACCGCAGTCATGCGCTTCACCGCCTCGGGCGCGGTCGATACTTCGTTTGGAAAGGACGGCCAGGTGCACGATCAGATGGGTGGCCACGTCGGCAACGCGCTGTCGGCCGTCGTACAGCCTGACGGCAAGATCCTCGTGGCCGGGTTCGTCGTGGCCGGGTTCGTCGAGTCGGACGGATTCGGGAGCGCCGACTTCGCCCTCGTTCGCTACAACAAGGACGGCTCTCCAGACCCCGAGTTCGGCACGAAGGGGTACGTCAGGACCGATTTCGGAGGGAGCCAGGACGTCGCGTTCGCGATGGCGCTGCAACCGGATGGCCGCATCGTCGTGGCGGGTCAGTGTCTGGTGCAGAACATCGCGGTGGCCCGCTACATGCCCGACGGCACGCTCGACCCCTCGTTCGGCGCCGGCGGAAAGGCCTGGACGAATCTGCACGGCGGCACCGAACTCGCAACGGCGGTCGCCCTTCAAGGCGACGGGAAAATCGTGCTGGCGGGCTCTGCGTGGCAGAAATCCTCCGGATTCGACTTCGCGGTGGTGCGCTATCGGCCCGACGGCCGTCTTGACACCAGTTTCGGCACGGGGGGCTCGGCCACCTTCGACTTCGACGGGCAGGAGGACCTCGCGCACGCCATCGCCGTGCAGCCGGATGGCGACATCGTGGTCGCGGGTGGGAATCGCGGCCCCGAGACGCGCGCGAATTTCGAGCTCGTGAGGCTCCACGCGGACGGCTCCCTCGACAGCACGTTCGGCGAGCTGGGCCGGATCTCCACCGATTTCGAAGGCCGCCGTGATGAGGCGCACGCGCTGCTGCTTCAACGTGATGGCAAGATCGTGGTCGCCGGCGAGAGCGGACGCAAGCTGCCCGCAACCGGGGTCGATTTCTCGCTCGCCAGGTACTTGAAGGACGGCCGTCTCGACCGCGAGTTCGGCGACGGCGGGAAGGTCCTGACCGACATCGGAGGGAGGCTCAGTCTCGACGCTGTCGCCGCGCTGGCCCTTCAAGAAGACGGCCGCCTGCTCGCCGTCGGCCGGACCGTCATCCCGAAAGGGGCGGGCGAGGGCCCCCACTTGCACACCTTCGCCTTGGCGCGCTATCTGCCCTGAGCATCGCCCGCCTGCGGGTTCGAGGTAATCGGCGCTCGCTCAGACAGGACTTCCCCTGGGGCCGGCGCCTGTCCCTCAATCGGCCAGCCGGGACCGCTCGCATCTGGCCCTCGAAAATCTCGCCCTCCGGCAGCAGCTCGCCGTCCTGCGCCACAAGGCCCCCCGGCCCAGGTTACGCCGTGCCGACCGTGCCTTCTGGGTGACCCTGGCTCGGGTCTGGGACCAGTGGCGCTCGGCCCTCATCCTGGTCAGGCCGGAGACCCTCCTCCGCTGGCACCGCCAGGGATTCCGCTACTTCTGGAGATGGAAGTCGAGGGGTCGGCCGTGCGTCAGTCGGGAAATGATCCGGCTGATTCGTCGGATATCCCGAGAGAACCCACTCTGCGGAGCGCCCCGCATCTGCTCGGAGCTCTTGCTGCTCGGCTACGACATCGCGGAAGCGACGGTGGCCAAGTACATGACCCGACGGAGCAGAAGGCCTCCGTCACAGACCTGGCGCACCTTTTTTCGGAACCACCTTCGCATCACGGCAGCCTGCGATTTCTTCGCCGTCCCCACCGCCACCTTCCGGCTTCTCTTCGGCTTCGTGATTCTCTCCCACGACCGCAGGCGCATCGTTCATCTCAACGTCACCGCCCATCCGACCGCAGCCTGGGCCGCGCAGCAGATTCGCGAGGCAATTCCCGGAGACGGCGCCGAGCTTCGCTACTTGCTGCGCGATCGGGATGGTGCCTACGGCGACGAGTTCCGGCGGGTCGTCCGGAGCAC
>CAYLND010000105.1:0-12392 GCA_964384905.1 uncultured Acidobacteriota bacterium | reverse complement strand
CGGGGCGGCCGGGGCGGGCGCCCCTTCCTGACTCTGGGGAACGACCTCGCTCACGACCGTCGGGCGCGCCGGCAGCAGGAGCGGGTCGCCGGGATAGATCCAATGGGAGTCGGTGATGTACCGGTTCTCGTTCCAGATCTGCGGCCAGAGATACGGGTTCCCGAAGACCAGATCGGCGAGATCCCACAGGGTGTCCCCCGGGACGATGATGTGCAGGGTCGCGTCCGCGGGGAACGATTCGGGATCGGGTGGCTCGTAGGGAGTCCAGTGATCGCCGACCTTCTTCAGATTCTTCGGAGGCAGGGTCGAGCCCGTCTCGAGAGGGACCGCCTGTCGCTTGCCGGCACGCTTCGCATTCTTCTTCACTTTCTTCTCATCATCGGCGGACGCCGGAGCGGTCTCCGGCTCCTGCGGCGCGGGGGTTTCCACGCCTGGAGAGGGAGAGGGCGCGCCTTGCGCCTCCTGGGCCGCCGGCCGGGCCGCGACGAACAGGCAGAAGAAGGCGATGAGTGCCGCCACGGGGACAAGGAACGAAGCGCGCGCTGTGTGCATTCTCGCATCTCCTGACGGCCGGCCGCTACGGGGCGGCGGGGCGCCACGGCTACAAAAATATGTGCCGGAGTCCGGAAGTCAAGAATCAGGCAGGGGATGGGCCTGAAGGGCGATCGGCCCGATGACGGATATGAAACCGGCGGGTGTCCCCGGGGAGGCCCCCGTCAGGGTGGGGCCTGTCGTCCTGCCTGCAGCTCCCGCAACGCCTGCCCGGCGTCGGGACAACCGTCCTCCCCCTCGGTCATCGCCTCCCGAAGGACCCTCTCCGCCTCGTCGCCCCGACCTTCCACGGCCCACATCCGACCCAGCGCCACGCGCGGCGCGCAGGCACGCGGGCTGGTCGCCAGCGCCCGCTTCAGCTCGGTCTCGGCCCGCTGCGGCAGCCCGCGCCGGTGATACAGGATAGCGAGGTCCGTGTGAAGCCGCGCGTCCCACGGCGCCGCCTCGACGGCCCTGCGGTAATCGTCGATCGCCTCGTCGATCCGCCCTCGACCCGCCAGCAGACCTCCCCGGGCCTGCAAGGAGACGGGGCTCAGGGGCTCGCGGCGCTCGGCCAGCGACCACTCGCGCAGCGCGCCCTCGGCGTCACCGTCCTTCAGCCGTCCGAGGGCGAGCGCCTCGCGCGCGGCGCTGAACGAGGCATCGTCCTCCAGGGCGATCAGGAATTCGGATCGGGCGGCCTCGGAACGACCGGAATGATCGAGGACGAGACCGAGGTCGTAGTGGATGATCGGGTTGCCCGGCGACTTCCCGAGGGCGGCTCGGAACAGCGTCTCGGCCGCCCGATCGTTGCCGATCGCTCCGAAGAACAGGGCCGCGTTGATCTCCGCCACGGGAACGTCGCGGCGGGGCAGGAGACGGCGCAGGAACGCGGGCGCCGGGTCCATGGCCCGGGCGTCGTTCTCGGCGCGGCGGACCTCATCCAGGATCGCCTCCCCCAGACCCGGATCGCCCACGTCGATGGCGGCCGGCGCCATCGCCTTGTCGGCGGGGGCGCGCGCGAACACGCAGGCCGACAGGTCGAGATAGACGGGCCGCCACTCACGGCTCTGCACGAGGTGCTTCAGAAGCGCCGACGTCTCGGGGCTCTGGCGGTGACTCAGGAGGACCGCATTCGCTCCGAACGTCCTCGCGGTGTCCTCGAACGCGACCGGGTCGCGCTCGAGTCTGAGATACGTCTTGAACAGCGACTCGTCGTGCACCTCGAGACGTCCATCGATGAACACGCGCCGCGAAGGGACCCAGCGCCAGGCCAGGTACCCGCCGACGGTCATCCCGTTGATCACCTCGCCGGGCGGGCGGGTCCTCAGGATGAAATCCGCCGCCCCTTCCGGATAGAAGCCGGGTGCCGGCCCGCGCCCGAAATCGCGTTGCGTGCCGTCGCGCTCGAAGAAGCGGTTCGACCAGACGTCGGCGAGCAGGAACAGCGATGCCGTCGCGACGGCAAGGGCGGCCAGACGCGCGGGCCAGGTCGGCCAGGCACCGCCCTCCCCACCCGGGATGCGGACGCGGCGCGCGGTTCGGCGAAGCGTCTCGCCCAGGGCGGGCGCGGCGCAGGGAATGGCGGCGAAGGCGAACAACGGGATGTTACGCCGCGCCAGGAGGGCGAGACCCAGCAGGGCCCCCAGGACGAGAAGCTCGCCGGTTCGTGCGGCCCGCCTGCCGAAGACGGCGGCGCCGATCGACACGGCCACCAGGACGCCGAACGCCCCGATCGAGGCGGTGGGATGGAACCCGCCGAAAGGAGCCTGAAACTCGGCGATGTGGCGGGAGTACACATTGTCCGCTGCGATCCGCTCGAACAGCAGTCGATAAGGCAGCCTCCATCCGGACAACCCGTAGGGAGTCAGGACCGTCGCGGCCATCGACGCGAGGGTCGCGACCCACAGGAGCCTCGCGCCCGGGGGCCGCCCCCGGTCGGGGCTGTCGCCGGGCATCCTTTGCGCCTCGATCAGGTCAGCGGCGACGATCAGGAGGATGACCGCGATCCCGACGACGTAGAGCGCGTGGCAGTTGGCCCACAGCAGCATCACCACAGGAAGCAGGAGCACGAGGCGCGGATGGTCGCGACGCTCCCGAAGGACGGCCAGAACGGCGGTCAGGAGGAAAAAAGAGGCGATCTCCGGGCGCGGCGTGAACCGCTCCTGGGCCGCGACGATCGACACGAGCGTCAGCGGCAGGATGGCCGCGATCGAGGCGCCCGAGCGGCGGGCCGCCAGAAGCGCGAGCGCCAGGGCGCCGCACACGCAACCGATCTTCAGGACATCCACCCCGGCCCAGCCGGCCGCGTGAAACAGGGCGGCGGCCGCCACCTGGAACAACCAGTGAAGATCGATCCAGGGCTTCCCGGACGAGGTGAACGTGAAGGTGTCGACCCGCGGGACATGCCCTTCCTGCAGGATCCTCTCGCCCGCGAGAAGATGCCAGAAGAAATCGACCTCCGAAAGCTGCGTCAGGCAGAACGAGGCGCACAGCAGGAACAGGAGGCCCAGGGTGGCGCTCCCCAGCCAGCCCTTCATGACGGAGCGGGGCCGCTTGCGGGACGGCAGATCGTCAGCGAGGTGTCACCGTAGCGATAGCTGCGGCTGACGCGCAGGGACGCCGCCGGGATCGCCACTTCCCGGGTCGAGCGGTGCTCCAGGATCAGAACGCCCGGTGGCGAGAGCAGGCGGGCCGCCAGCACGAGGACCTCCGCCAGACCCGGGTCGTCGTAGGGAGGATCGAGGAAGACGATATCGAACGTCTCCCGGCGGCGCGTCAGGTCGCGCAGCGCGCGGCGCGCGTCTCCGGGCACCACCGTCGAGGTGCCCGGCCAGGCGGCGAGGCGGAGGTTGTCCGCGATGAGATTCAGAGCGTCTCGATCCCGCTCGATCAGCTCCGCGTGCGCCGCCTCCCGGCTCAGCGCCTCGCAGCCGACGGCCCCCGTTCCGGCGTAGACGTCGAGAAATCGGGCCCCACGAACGCGCGTGCCCAGGATATCGAACAACGCCTCGCGGACCCTGTCGGCGGTCGGTCGGATCAGGCGCCCGCGCGGGCTTTTCAGCCGGCGCCCTCTGGCTTGTCCGCCTGTAAGCCGCAACTCGCCCCCCCGGGAGCCCGCTGCCGGTCGACCGGACAGGCGAAGCGTGGATTATACACCGCGCGAACCGCCGCCCCTTTTCTTGACTTCCCCGGCCGGCGCCGGTACGATCTCGCGCAACTCCATCATGCGCTTGGAGTTTGAGTGACGACGAAACTGAGGGAAGATACCTGAGGGTGATGAGCCGTCTGATACGCGGTGCGGTCTGGGCCCTCGCCCTCCCCTCGCTCTACATCGGGATCGCGACCCTTCTGCCTTCTCCCGGAACCTCGGCCGGTGTGCTCGCGATCGATCCCGGCCCGATCGACCGGCCGCTGCACATGGTCTCGGGCGACTTCAACCGCGACGGCTACGACGATCTGGCGATCGCCAATTTCCGCGCCGGGACGATCACGATTCTGATCAATCAGAAGAACGGCCGGTTCGCGCCCGAGAAGGACTCTCCGTTCAGCGTCGGGCCGGCGACCATCAGCACGGTGAGCGCCGGACCGCTGTTCCTGGTGACCGGCGACTTCGATCGAGAGGACGTCGACGGCGACGCGGTCCGCAACGACGTCGACAACTGCCCGAACGTCTACAATCCGCTCAATACCGCCGGCATCCAACCCGATACCGGATCGCTCGGAGTCGGGGACGCGTGCCGGACCACGACTCTCGTCGATTCGGACGGCGACGGGGTCCCGGACTACGACCCGACGACCCATGTCCTGGACAACTGCCCGCTCACCCCGAACCCGGGACAGGAGCTGGAGACCGCCGCCGGTCTCGACAACGACTGCTCCAAGACCGACGACAACAACGAATTCCTCTACGGGCCGGATGGCCTGTGCGGCACGAGCGACGACCTCGTCTCGAAGGTCGGGGCCGCCTGCTCGCGCAGCCCCGATCTGGCGATCGTCGAGACGACCTCGGGCGGCGGCTCGATCCTCGGCATCATGCGGGTCCGCGTCAACGACGGCCAGGGCGGGCTGCGGAGCCGCACCTCGCTGCAGCTGAGCATCGGCCCGGTGCAGGCGGTCGTGACCGATTTCAACCGCGATCTCAAGCCCGACATGGTGGTCTCCGACAGCGCGACCAACGCGCTGCTCGCCTTCACGGGAGCCGTCGACGGCGAATTCGGACCGGTCTGCGCCGGCGG
This sequence comes from uncultured Acidobacteriota bacterium, assembly GCA_964384905.1. GTDB lineage: Bacteria > Acidobacteriota > Polarisedimenticolia > Gp22-AA2 > Gp22-AA2 > Gp22-AA3. The sequence continues at coordinate 7,623 of CAYLND010000105.1, read as the reverse complement.
CACGAAGAAGGGGGTCGTCTGCGGCACCAACGTCGATTGTCCGGGGTCGACCTGCACCCAGACGCTGGTGATGGCGACGGGGAGCCAGCCCTCGGGTCTGGCCGCCGGTGATTTCAACGGCGACGGCAGCCCCGATCTCGCCGTCGCCAACCGAGCCGACGCGAGCGTGGGGATCTACATCAACACCGGCACCGCCTTCCCAGCGGCCGCGACCACGACGCTGGCCACCCAGCGCGGGCCGTCCTTCCTCATGGCCGCGCCCGCCAAGAGCGGCGACGCCTGCTCCATGCTGGTCGTGCTCGACCAGGACATCCAGGTCTGCAGCGGCGGGACCAAGGACGGAAAGTTCTGCGTGACGGACGCGGATTGCCCCGCAGGCACGTGCCAGATCGCGGGAGCGGATCACGGTCGGGTCGAGACGTTCATCCCCTCCGCCTGCGCGACCGGTTCGACCATGACACCCGTGCAGACGATCGACCTGGGAGCCGGTCACCGGCCGATCAAGGGGGCGCTGGCCGATTTCGATCTCGACGGCAATGTCGATCTGGTTGTCGCGGACTTCACCGGCGGACAGGTCCTGGCGTACCGGGGCGCCGGGGACGGCTCCTTCGTCCTTCCGGCGGTCCCCCTTCCGGGAGGACCTTTCGCCAGTCCGTCCGCGGTCGCCGTCCTGAACTACGACCCGAACAACGGTCCCCTGCCGGACATCGCCGTGCTCGGTTTCGCCAGCAACCGGATCGATCTCATCCACAACGACAGCGTGCCCGGAGCCCTGTCGTTCTCGATCGCGCCCACGACGCCGGTGTCGCCATGGTCGGACATCACCGCGATGTCGCTGTTCGCGGCCGACGGCTCGGTCGGACAGGACCTCGTGCTCCTGGTCGGCACGCCGCCGCGTCTCGATGTGCTGTCGGGGACGGGCGAGACCTTCCGCGTGCTGCCGCCCGAGCCGCTGTCCAACCCCTCCCGCGCCACCGGCATGAGAGTGGCCGACCTCCGGCAGGACGGGGTCTTCGACATGCTGGTCCTCGACGGCCCGGGCGGCAAGGTGACGCCGCTGATCAGCGAGCTGACCGGCGCACAGACGGAGCGGCCTTCCGTCGTCGTCGGTGCCAACCCCGTGCAGGCGTCCGTCGGCCCGCTCAACCTGCACGGTGACGACTACGACAAGGACGGCGTGCCCGATCTGATGGACAACTGCCCGACCGTCTACAATCCGCCCAACTGCCCCGTCAATGATCCGATCGGGCACCCGGAATGCTACGTCAACGTGCCGTGCACGGATAACGGCCCGGGCGGGCTGGTGCCGAACGACTGCGTCCAGAAGAACGCCGCCGGCCAGTGCGACAGCGACAACAACGGGGTGGGCGACCAGTGCCAGGTCCTGGGCGCCCTGGCCTGCAGCGGGGGGACGAACTCCGGGTCCCCCTGCACCACGAACAACGACTGCGGTCTGGGAACCTGCACCTGCCCGAATCTCGACACCGACACCGACCTGGTTCCCGACTACGACCAGTTCTCCCAGGCAACTCCGAAGAAGATCGACAACTGTCCGTGGACGGCGAACAACAGCCAGGCCGATGCGAACGGCAACGGCATCGGTGACGCCTGCGACGACAGCGTCTGCACCGTGCAGTTCTTCGGGGGCCAGTGCAGCGCCGGACCGAGGGCCGAGGCTCACTGTCAGACCGATGCCGATTGCGAGGCTCCCGTGAACGACGTCGTCGCGGTCAACAAGGGGAGCGGGTCTCTGTCGCTGCTCATCGGGGACACCTCCGGGAACTTCCGCCCGGCTCCCGGCAGCTGGAGCGCCCTGAGCGGCTTCTCGAACCCGACCGCGGCGCTCATCGGCCATTTCTCGTTCTCCTGCTTCACCGACGGCTTCGGCAACACCAACTGCAGCCGGAAGCCGCAGACCGACATCGTGGTCGCGGAGCAGGGCAGTCCCGGGAGCAGCGACGACGCGCTCAGGCTCTTCGTCGGGGACGGCCAGGGCGGATTCACCGCGCCGGGCGCCCCGGTCGCTCCCGTGACGGCCCTGCAGGGCGACCCCACCGACCTGCTGCTCGCCGAGAGCGAGAAGGTGTGCGCCAATCCCTGGATCGCCAACAACGATCCGCGGTTCCGCTTCGAGAAGGACGGCGATACCTCGGTGGTCGCCGTCCTCGAGCCGATGTCGTCGAGCGTCGGGATCCTCCTTCCCAGCAGCCAGGGGATGGTGCCGCCGCCGGGCAACCCCAATCCGCTGCCGCTGTTCTCGCCGCCCAACGGCGCGCTGCTCGCCGATCTGAACCAGGACGGCGTCCTCGATCTGGTCGTGCTGTCGGCCGGCGACGGCAATCCGGCGACTCCGAATCTCACGGTCTACATCGGCATGGGGAACGGTCTGTTCTTCACCGACCCGACGCTGGACCCGGCGGGCGTCCCGGATGGCATGACGTTCCTCGCCTCGGGGAACATCAATCTGGCGACCGACTCGACCTACCCGGACATCGCGCTGTTCAGCAGCGTCGACCAGGCGCCGATCATCCTGACCAACGTCGTGACGCAGCGCGCCGACATCGACGGGTCGGGGCGCGTCGACGGGTACGACCTGGCCGTTCTGGCGCACTCGTTCGGCGCGCAGCGGGGCGAGAACTTCACCTTCCAGCCCGACGGCACGCTCACGCAGACAGGCTCCGGAGCGACGCGCGTGCTGGTCCCGAGCGGATGCGTCCTGGTCCCGGGGCACGACATGCCGAACGGCGTCGTGCCGTGCGACCATGCCGTCGAGCTGATGTCGTCGCAGAACGCTCATTGCAGCCCGAGCGATCCCTTCTATCCCGACCCGGGCGTATCCCTCTACGGCCTTCCGGTCGACATCAATCTCGATGGCATCGTGGACGGGAAGGACCTCGCCCTGCTCGCCAGTCTGTTCGGCAGGACGTTCTGAGCCGCGGCTCTACCGGCTCAGCTCGCGAATCTCCCCGGGCAGCATGTTGTAGAAGAAGCAGGCGCTGACACCCTCCTGCGCCTCGGGGAAACCGCCGGGGAGCGGCGGCAACGCAAGGTTGGGATCCCGCAGAGTGTCCGTGGCGGCGCGATCGAACGGCGGGACGCCCGAATCGCGGACGACATCGACGGTCGGTACCGTGCCGTCCTTCGCGATGACGAAGTGCACGCAGGTGTACCCGCGGATCCCATTGCGGAAGGCCAGGGGCAGACGATTCTGCCAGTTGTTCTCGACGATGATCTTCACCCGGCGCATATAGTCGCCCCAGGGGAAATCCTGCGTGTCGAACGACATCGTGCCGACCGCGATGCGGGGCTCGAGATAGGACGGATTGTCGAACAGATTCTTGCTTTCGGCCCCCTCCCCGGCCAGGGCGCGCTGCAGGCTCTGGCGCGCCGCCGACGAGACACGGGCCGACCGCCCCGCTCCGGGGGCCGCACCGGCCGGTCCCCCACCGGCTCCCGGCGCCTGCCCCGCCGGCGGAAAAATGCCTGACGCCGATGTCGGCGCGGAACTCCCGATCAGCGATCCCGCTCCGGGGGAATTGCCGGCATCGCCCCCGGGCCGCCGCTCCGCGGTCTGAGGGCCCTCTCCTTTGGCCGGCTCCTGCTCCGCCGGAGACGGCGGGACCTCGGGTTCCTGGGTCCCGGCGTTCCCCTTCTGATGCGGCTTCGGCGGCTCGAGCGTGTCGCGCCCTTCCTTGAGACGGGGGTCCGGACGAATGCGCTCGACCGTGTCTCCCTGCGAGTGCGGGTCGATCGAGAACTGCTTCAGATTCGGCGGCGTCGGCACCTCCTGCCGGGCCCGCCGGCTCTTGTCCGAGAGCAAGGGCGCGGTCGGGTTCCTGTCGACCAGGTTGTCGTCCGGTGTCCGCACGTAGGCGAACTTGAGCGGCACCTTGGGCGTCTTCGGCGTCTTGGTCTCCGGTTGCGCGAGCCGGATCGCCGTCTCGGCGGGACGCTCCAAGGGCGGCCGCGGCGCGAGCATCTGGATGATCGTTTCGGGCAGAAGGAGAGTGGCGACCCGCGGGCCGAAAAGGAACAGCAGGAGCAGGAAGAGGTGCAGGCCGACCGACACGAACACCGCTTCCGCACGGCTCAACCGGACCGTGGGCTGTTCGACCGACTCCTGCAGCGAAAGGAGTTGCATCGATCCTGACCGACCCTCGCGAGGGACTGCCGGACGGGCGCGCCGTCGACGGCGACGCCCTCAGATGGCCGCGGCGAGATCGTGGAAACCCCGCCGGATGGCGTTCATGTCGATCTCCTTGAATTCGGGATGCACCCGGTTCGTCAGGAGAACGTAGACGCGCCGGGCGTCCGGGTCGATCCAGAGCGATGTTCCCGTGAATCCGGTGTGCCCGAACGAGGCACGGGATATCGCCCCGCCGGCGCTCGAGCCGGGCTCGGTGGCGAGCAGGAATCCCAGCGAGCGATCCTGGCCGAGACCCGCCGTGAGGCTCGTCCCGAACAGGGCCTGCGTTCGATCCCGCAGGAGACCGGACCCGCAGCCGAGGAACTCCCGGGCGACCGCAAGGACGGCGCGGGCCGTCCCGAACAGGCCGGCGTGCGCGCTGACCCCCTCGAGCAGCCGCGCGTTCAGATCGTGCGGCTCGCCCCAGGCCACCTCCCTGCGCCACCCATTGTAATGGTCGGCCTCCGCCCCGGCGAGAAGACGCTCCTTGGCGTTGCCCGCCTCGGTCGCGGCCACCCGCGGTCGCAGCGCTTCACCGGGCCGGAACATCAGATCAGCCAGTCCCAGAGGTCGCGTGACGCGCTCGGCGAACAGGCGATCGAGACGCGCTCCCGCCACCCGCTCCAGGACCAGGCCCAGGAGGATGTACCCCGGGTCGGAGTAGACCACGCGGCTGCGAGGCGGCCGTTCGAGCGGCTGCCGGCTGAGCCACGCGAGGCACGACGGCCGATCGGCGGCGTGGACGTACAGCGGGTACCAGGCCGGCAGACCGGAGCGGTGGGTGAGCAGATCCAGGAGGGTCACCCGGGCGGTCGCGTCGCGCGGCGACCATTCCGGAAGATGACACGACAGCGGATCGTCGAAACCGAAAATCCCGTCGGACTCCAGAAGCGCCGTCAGGAGTGCCCCCGCCAGAGGCTTGGTCAGCGAGGCGAGGTCGTAGAGCGTGCCGGTCGACGCGGCGATCCGCTCGGGACGCAGCACCGCGCTGCCGAGCGCCCCCTCCGCCAGCACGCGGGTCTCCTCGGCCACGAGGTAGGACGCGCCCGGAAAATCTCCGATCCGGATGTGGCTCTCGAGGTAGTCGGCCAGACGGCCCGCGCTGGTCATCGTGCGGATCCTATGAGCGGGCCCGTGGTCCGCCCGTGGCGATCTGCTCCACCACCCTGAGCGCCGTCTCGAGCGCCTTCAGCCCCTCCTCGGCCGTCACCGCCGGGGCGTCCTCGCCCCGCACGCGCCGGGCGAAGGCGCGCAGCTCGGCCACCAGCGGCTCCTCGGATTCCACCGCGAGCACCTCGCGCGCGATCTCGGGCTTCTGGCCCGGCGACCGCTTCAGAGTGTAGGCCAGCCCTTCCTGGCGGGCATAATCGATCGACACATAGGAGTCGCGCTCGAAAATGCGCAGCTTGCGCACGCGGTCCGTGCTGATGCGGCTGGCCGTGAGATTGGCGACGCAGCCGTTGTCGAACCGGATCCGCGCATTGGCGATATCGACCTTCTCCGTCAGAGCGTGCACGCCCACCGAATCGATCGACGCCACTCCCGAGGGGACGAGGCTCAGGACGACGTCGAGGTCGTGGATCATCAGGTCGAGAACCACGTCGACGTCGGTGCTGCGCGCGGTGAAGACGCCCAGGCGGTGCGCCTCGATGAAACGGGGGTCGCGCGCGCGGGAGAGCGCGGCCCGCACCACGGGGTTGAAGCGCTCGGTGTGGCCGACGAGGAGCGGACGCCCGGCGCTCTCGGCGGCGCGCGCCATCCTCCCGGCCTCGGCGACCGTCGCCGCCATCGGCTTCTCGACCAGGACCGCCCAGCCGCGCCGCAGACAGTCCTCCACGACCGGCGCGTGCGTGGAGGTGGGCACGGCGACGCTGACCGCGTCGATGCCGCGGGGCAGGTCGGCGTGATCGTTCAGGGCGGCAACGCCGTGACGGGCGGCGACCTCGCAGGCCCGCGCCGGGTCGCGATCGACCACCGCCGCCAGCCGAGTCTCCGGAAGGGACGCAAAGATGCGAGCGTGGTGCTGTCCGAGGCTGCCGACTCCGATGACCGCCACCTGCACCGGCCGATCGCCGGCTCCTCCGCCCACGCAGCCGCTCAGCGGATGACCCCGCGCTGGCTGGCGCGGATGAACTCGACCAGCCGGCACACCTCCTGGCACGCGGCCATCTCGCCCGCCAGGCGGTCGATCGCCGCCTGCAGCGTGAGCTTGGAGCGGAACAGGATGCGGTATGCCTGTTTCAGGGCCTGGATCGTCTGGGGAGGGACTTTCCTGCGCTCCAGGCCAATGACGTTGATCCCGAAGCTGCGGGCGCGATTGCCCACCGTGAGCACGTAGGGCAGCGCGTCCTGGGTGATCACCGAATAGCCGCCGACGTAGGCCTGCTCCCCGACGCGACAGAACTGGTGCACTCCGGAGAACGCCCCGATGGTGGCGCAGTCCTCCACCGTGACATGACCGGCCAGCGTGGCGGCATTGGCGAAGATCACGTCGCTCCCGACCTGGCAATCGTGCGCCACGTGCGTCTGAGCCATCAGCAGATTGCGCGAGCCGACGCGTGTCACGCCGCCGCCGCCCGACGTCCCGCGGTGAACCGTCACCCCTTCACGGAAGATGTTGTCGTCGCCGATCTCAAGCGTGGTGCGCTCTCCGCGGTACTTCAGATCCTGCGGCGGCGTCCCGATGCAGGCGAACGGGAGCACCCGGCAGCGCGCTCCGATCGTGGTGGGCCCTTCGAGGACGGCGTGCGGACCGATGACGCAGTCGGGCCCCACGGACACCTCGGGCCCGATGACGCTGAAGGCCCCTACTTCGGCCCCCTCTCCGAGGCGCGCGCCCGGGTCGATCTGGGCGGTCGGATGGATCGCCGCGGGGCGGCTCACCCCGCCTCCCCGTGGCTCTCGCCACCATCGCGGTCGACCATGGAGGAGAACAGCTCCGCCTCCGCGACCAGCGCGCCGTCCACGAAGGCCTCGCCGCGGAGCCGCGCCGAGCGCGAGCGCAGCTTCAGGACGTCGACTTCGAACCGGACCTGGTCCCCCGGCGTGACCGGCCGGCGGAACCTCGCCCGGTCGATCCCGGCGAAGTAGACGAGCTTGCGCTCGCGGTCCGGCACGCCCTGGAGGAGCAGGACCGCGCCCACCTGTGCCATCGCCTCGACGATCAGGACCCCGGGCATCACCGGGTTGCCCGGGAAGTGCCCCTGGAAGAAGGGCTCGTTGAAGGTGACGTTCTTGATCCCCACGACCCTGCGCCCCGCTTCCATCGCCACGATCCGATCGACCAGCAGGAAAGGATAGCGGTGCGGAAGGATGTCCAGGATCCTCCGGATGTCGAGAACGACCTGTTCGCTCATGCCTGCCTCGCCTCCCGCGCCGGACCGCCGCGCCGCCCGACGCGCCGGATGGTGCCGCCCCTGAACGGTCGGCTCAGCCGC
>CAYLND010000104.1:0-12399 GCA_964384905.1 uncultured Acidobacteriota bacterium | reverse complement strand
CGCCGACGGCGTCCGAGGGGTCGATCGCGGCGACCCGACGTCTGTCGTCGGACCGGAAGGCCCTGGCGTCGCTCGACAAGCGGATCAGCGATCACAAGGATCTCGCCCAGGTCTACGCGCGCTGGGACGACGCCGTCGCGGCGCGGCAGCGCGTCACGGTCCACGGCGGGCTGCTCGGCGTCCTGGTGATCGTCCTGATCGGCCTGGCGGCCCTGGCCTCCGACACGTGGCTCGAGCGCGGCGTCGGCCGGCTCGCGCTCGAGCGCCGTCGCATCGAGCAGCTGCGCACCCTGACGCGCGTGAGCGTGCGCGTCGTCGGCGTGCTGCTCGCCCTGCTCGTGCTGATCGGGCCGCCCGGTCAGCTCGCGACCTACCTCGGCTTCGCCGGGGCAGGCCTCACGGTGGCGCTGAAGGACTTCATCGTCGGCTTCATCGGCTGGTTCGTCCTGATGGGGAAGAACGGCATCCGTCTCGGGGACTGGGTGGAGATCAACGACGTCAGCGGCGAGGTCGTCGAGCTCGGTCCGTTCCACACGGTCCTGCTGGAGACCGGCAACTGGGCCGAGTCGGGGCATCCCACCGGGCGGAGGGTGACCTTCTCCAACAGCTTCGCGATCGAGGGGCACTATTTCAATTTCTCCACCTCCGGCCAGTGGCTGTGGGACGAGCTGCAGATCCACCTGCCGTCCCGCGAGGACCCGTACCCGATCGTGGAGGCGATTTCGGCCCTCGTGTCGAAGGAAACCGAGGAGAACTCGCGGCTCGCCGAGCAGGAATGGCGCCGCGTCGCCCAATCGAAGGAGCTGAAGGGGTTCTCTGCCGCGCCCGACGTCGGCGTCCGTCCGGTCGGCGGCGGCGTCGAGCTCGTCATCCGCTACATGACGCGCGCCAACGAGCGCCATCAGATGCGCTCGCGTCTGTACCAGGCGGTCGTGGAGCTGCTCGGGCGCAATCGGATGGCGCCCGCGTCGGCGGTCGCTCCGCGGGAGCCGGCGGCCGATCCCCATCCGGCGTAGGTTCAGGCGGTCCACGACGCGGACGAGCGGTGCCGCAGCGAAGGAGCGACGGTGAGCACGAGAGTCCAGGTGCTGGGCGCGATCGTCCTGCTGCTGTGCGGCGCCTCCATCCAGAGCGCCGAGACGGGCTATCACGTGACCAAGCGCTTCACGCTCGGGGGCGACGGGCGCTGGGACTATCTCCAGTTCGATCCGGCGGGTCAGCGCCTGTTCATCGCGCGCGACAACCGGGTGATGGTGGTCGACCCGGTCAAGGGCACTCTCCTGGCCGAGATCCCGGGCCTGAACGGCGCCCACGGCATCGCGCTGGCGGAGGAGGCGGGCCGCGGGTTCGCGACCTCGGGCCGCGACGCCATGGTCACGATGTTCGATTGGAAGACGCTCAAGGTGCTCGGGAAGATCGCGGTGGAGCCGGGCGACGACGCCGTTCTCTACGACCCGTCGACGAAGCGCATCGTGACCTTCAACGGCGGCTCGCGCAGCGCCAGCGAGATCGACCCCGCGTCGGGCCGGGCCATCGGCCGGATCCTCCTCGACGGATCTCCCGAGTTCGGTGTCGCGGCCGGCGACGGCCGCCTGTACGTCAACCTCGAGGACAAGGCCGAGGTGGCGGAGATCAACACGAACGTCATGCGCGTGGTCCGGCGCTGGTCGATCGCGCCGTGCGACTCGCCGACCGGTCTCGCCATCGACCGCGCGCACCACCGGCTGTTCAGCGGCTGCGGGAACAGGCTGATGGCGATCTCCGACGCGGAGGGTGCCCGGCTGATCGCCACACTGCCGATCGGCGAAGGGGTCGACGGATGCGCCTTCGATCCCGGCACGCAGCTGGCGTTCGCCTCGAACGGCGACGGCACCCTCACCGTCGTGCACGAGGACACCCCGGACACGTTCCGCGTGGTGGCCAACGTCGTCACCCGGGGGGGCGCGCGCACCCTGGCCCTCGACGAGACGACGCACCGGATCTTCACGGCGACCGCGGATCTGGGACCGCCCCCCGCCCCCACGAAGGACCAGCCCCGTCCCCGGCCGAGCGTCGTGCCGGGGACCTTCACGCTCCTCGTTCTCGAGCCCTAAGGTGATCTGAGGCCAAGACCTCTCTTGACAACTCCAGGTTTTGCACGTATCAAGTAGCCACCAAGCATAGCCTCGGTCCGCCGTTGGGGGAAGACTGCAGGTGCGACGGTCGCGGAAGCGCGACGCGATCAGGGATGTCCTGATGCGCCCGCGCCCTTACGAGCGCGCGTTGTTCGGCCGGCAGCTCGTGGTGACGCTGCTGCCCGCCGCGTGCTATCTCCTGCGCGACCGGGCCGACTCGATCCGGACGCTTCTCGGCCTGACGCTGGCCGCGACGATCCTCAACTTCATCTATTACGTGCTGCTGATTCGTGGGCTCTTTCCCACGGTTTGCCGCTGGGCGCGTCTCGTCTTGGATATCTGTCTGTGGACTCTGTTCATGTATCAGACCGGAGGCCCGGCCAGTCTGTTCTATCTCGGGTACGTCGCGGAGATCCTGCTGTCGGCGGTCGCGGTGTCGCCGGCAGGGTGTCTCGTGGCCGGCGGCCTGTCGGGTGCCGGCTTCGCTGTCCTGCTCGCGGTCCATCCGAGTCCCCTGACCTGGGAGCAGGTGCTCGCGCGGCTCCTCGGCCTGCTGCTGGTCGCCGTCATCGGCTGGATGATCGTGCGGGGGCTCGTGTCGCGCGCCGGACGGATCGAGAGCCTGAACCGCGACCTGATGCTGCGGGCCGAGCGGATCAGCAACGAGGCCGCCGAGCTGCGGAACCGTCTCCTGCGCGCGCAGGCCCAGCAGCCCGGCAGCGCCGGCCTGGCGGAGACGCTCCATGAGATCCGCAACACCGTCCACGGCCTGGGCGGTCTCCTCGGTCTCCTCAAGGAGGATCTCGCTCAGGACGCGCGCTGCGCCGCGCGGGTCGCGCTGATCGAGTCGGGCGTGCAGAACATGAGGCGGATGGCGGAGGAGATGCTGAGCCAGTCGACCGACGTGGCGCGCTCGCAGACGCGGCTCGAGGTGGGGGAGGTCCTGCGCGAGGCGGCCGCGTTCGCGACGCAGGGAAAGGTGCCTGCGGGCATCGCGCTCCACGTGCACGAGGAAGGCTCCCTCAACCCAATTCGTGCGAACCGCGAAACCCTGCGCCGGGCGTTCGTCAATCTGATCCAGAACGCCCTCCAGGCGATGCCTTCGGGTGGACGCCTGGACATCCGATGCCGGGCGGCGGGACCGGGATGGATCCAGGTCGAGTTCGCGGACACCGGCTCCGGCGTGCCCGCCGCCATCCAGGATCGACTGTTCGAGCCGTTCGTGACCGGCCGTGCGGACGGGATCGGTCTCGGACTGGCGATCAGCCGGCGAGTGGTCGAGTCCTGCGGAGGGACGCTCGCGCTGGCCCGGTCGGGAGCGGCCGGAACGACGATGACCATCCGCCTCCCCGCCGTGGCCTCGACGGCAGCCGGTGACGACGCGGCGGCGTCCTTCGACGAGCCGCTCGCACAGACGGCCTCGAGCTCATGAGCGCCCGACCGCCTCTCATCCTGGCGGCCGACGACGATCCGCTCTCCCGCTCCTTCCTCTCAGAGACGCTTGAGCGCAAAGGCTACCGCGTCACGGGCGCCCAGGACGGCCAGCAGGCGCTGGCTTTCCTCGAGCGCACCCCATTTGACCTTTTGATCTTCGATCTCAAGATGCCCGGTGTCGGAGGTCTCGACCTGCTCGAGGCGGCCCGGAGGTCGCATCCCGACTCGGAAGTGATCATCGCGACGGCCTACGCGAGCGTCGAAGGGGCCGTCGAGGCGGTGAAGAACGGCGCCTTCGACTATTTGACCAAGCCGTTCACCCGTGAGCGTCTGGAGATCCTGGTCGAGCGCGCGCTCGAGAGGGGACAGTTGAGGCGCGAGACGAAGAGGCTCCAGGACGAGCTGCGGGACCACCGGCTGGCGCCGCCGATCATCGGCCGCCACCCGAAGATCCGGGAGGCCCTGGAATTGGCCCGGCTGGTCGCCGACGCCGATGCCACGGTCCTGATCCGTGGCGAGAGCGGCACCGGCAAGGAGCTGGTCGCCCGTTTCATCCACGCGTGCAGCCGGCGGCAGCACGCCCCTTTCGTCAAGGCGAGCTGCGCCGCCCTCCCCGAGACGCTTCTCGAGGCGGAGCTCTTCGGCCACGAGCGCGGGGCGTTCACGACCGCATACCAGCGACGCATCGGGCGTTTCGAGAAGGCCCAGCAGGGCACCATCTTCCTGGACGAGATCGGCGATCTCAACCCGGCGACGCAGATCCGCCTGCTGAACGTGTTGCAGGATCGGCAAATCGAGCGTCTCGGCAGCAACGAGCCGATCCGCCTTGACGTGAAGGTCGTGGCGGCGACGAACAGGAACCTCGAGGCCTTGATCCAGGAGGGGCGATTCCGCGAGGATCTCTACTATCGGCTGAATGTCGTCCCGATCATGCTGCCGCCGCTGCGCGAGAGGACGGAGGACATTCCGGTCCTCGCAGAGCACTTCTCGAAGCAGGCGGCCGCGCGCGCGGGACGTGCGCTCCCTCGTCTCACCGCGCAGTGCCTCGATGCCCTGGCGGCCTATCCGTGGCCGGGAAACGTCCGGGAGCTCGAGAACGCCATCGAGCGGGCCGTGGTGCTGTCGATGGGGGACAGGATCAGCGTGAGGCACCTCCCGACGGTGACGCCCGTCGCCTGCACCATCGGCGGCGCGGCCGCGCCCGACGTCCCCACGCTCGCCCAGGCCGAAAAAGCGTTGATCCAGCGGGCCCTCGATCGGACCCGCTGGAATCAAAGCTCGGCCGCTCGTCTTCTGGGCGTCGACCGCTCGACGCTGGCGCGCAAGATACGCTCCTACGGCCTCGGTCCGGCCCGGCGCGCCGACTGACGCCCTTCGATCGCCTGTCTCAGTGCGCCAGCCCGCGGCGCAACATCCACGCGCCGGCGAGCAGGACCAGACCGACGAACGCGCTGATCCCCCAGGTGGTCAAGGCCGGAGTTCCCGTCGTCGACGGCGCCAGCTCCGGCGAGCCCTCGTAGGTCACCGCCCATCCTGCTCCTGGCGGTGTGAACTTGAACTCCGACAGGTTGGCGTTCCCGGCCGTATTCAGGACCGTCACCGCGGTCCTCAACGGATAAAGCTCCACGCCAAAGGAGGTGATCATGGAGGGGAGCGCCAGCCGGTTACAGATCGTCGCCGTCGCCGCGTTAATCCCGAGACCGAGGGCATTCAGCGCCGCCGCGGCCTCGGTCATGATCTGCCACTCCGGCTTTCCAGCGGTCGCGATGCTGACCGACCGGACCGGGGGCCCCTCGTTCACCGTGATCACGAGGTTCCCCTCGGTGACGGTCGAGGTCAGGCGGGCCGCGCTGAGGATGTTCATGTTCGCGGGGCTGGACGCGATCATGGTCTCGGTCTCGCACGTGCTCTCCTTGCACAGCACGGCATTGAGCGATACCCCATTGACGCTCACGGAAGCTCCGGACAAGACAATGCTGAAAGAGCTGGCCGGGCACGCGAAGATGGAAGGCGGCACCGTCGTCAGCGCGCTGCAAGTCGCGGCCGGTGCGCCACATGCAGGGTTGTTGCAAATGGCCTGCGCAACCTTGAGGGCTTTCGTGAGAGCGGTGTCCGGAGGAACTGTTTGAGTGTCGATATGGGCGGTGGCCGTCAGAGGGGCGCCGGGAACCTGGATCTTGATCGTGACGTCACCGGTGCAGCCCGGGGGGCCGAAGTTGATGCTCATGTTCGACATGCTCTGGACGGCCTGGCTTGGCAGGGCGAACGAGAGAAGCATGACGAACGCCAACGCGAGGCGGAACACGATTCGTCTCATCGGATTGGTCCCCCCGACTCTGAAATCTCGCCGGCGGATGTCGCCGGCGGTGCGATCTGCATAGGCAAATCGGGTGCCAGCGGGGGAGTTCCGCCATGGCTCGCGTATCTTCAACGATTGCTTCGACGTGCGTGCCCGCGGTTCTGGCTGCTAAGAGACGCTGCAGAATCGCCTGCCGTGATTCGCAGCAACGCCTGCCAGGGCATCTTCTACAGGTCGCGTGAGGTGAATGGCTTGGAGCGACTCGCGTCGGGCTGCTCAGGGCGCAGCAGATGCTGTGTTTTGCTGCACGGAGGCGGGGCAGGTGGCCTTCAAAAAGGCGATCTGATTCGCCATCTTTGCGTCCGCGTGAATGGCGGGATCGATGTCGGCGCCGCGCTGGAAATGCTCCAGAGCCTCGCACGGGCGGGACAGGTACAGAAGCGCGATCCCGAGATTCTTGTGCGCCGAGGCGTTGTCCGGATCCTTGTCGAGGACCTTCTGATAGGCGCCGGCCGCCTCGGCATACATCCCCTTCTTTACCAGGGTGTTCCCGAGATTGTAGTTCGCGACGACGCGGTCGGGGTCGACCTGTAGGGCATGGTGGAACTCCTCGATCGCCTCGTCCAGCCTCCCGGCCTCCTCGAGACCGATGCCGACGTTGACGTGCGCCGGGGCGAAGCGCGGGTTGAGAGCCGCCAGCTTCGCCCAGCCTTCGAGATAGCGACGCGGGTCAGTACTCGGGCGGGTCGCGACGAAAAACAGAGCGATCAGGGCCGCCAGGGCCAGCCCGCCGGTTCCGAGGAGTGCCGTCCTGGCCGGTGACCTGGCGGGAACCGTAGGCATGACGCGCGGCCGCGGCTTGTCTTTGGCTGTCCGCTGCGGCTCCAGCCAGGAGGCGAGATACGTGATCAGAAACAGAAAGGCGGGCACCAGCAGCATGCCGACGGTGACGAGCGCCTGGTTGATCCAGTCCAGCGCAGCCTTCTCGCGAGCGGTGTGCACCTGGATGTCGAGATACATCCGCGCGAAGGTCTCCGCCACGGTCTCGAGCTGCACGACGCAGATGCCGAGCGAGACCACCGAGGCCACCACGGCGGCGGCCAGGGTCAGCCTGACCCGGGCGGACAGGCTGCGCAGCGGCACCGCCAGCATCATGGCGATCGGGGCGACCACGAAGAAGTGGATGTTCGCGTCGTTCCATGACGCCATCGGGGAGTCGAAACCGGTCACGTAGCTGCTGATGGTGATCACGTTGCCGCTCGGCGAGACCGAGGTGATCAGGGGAGGACGCTGGATCAACCGGAGCACACGCTCCGCCCCCGCGGCGAGCCACCACGTGAACCAGGGCTGTATCGGTATGAAGACGAGATAGGTCGCGGCGTACGTGACCGCGACCCGCAGCAGCAGCCTAAGAGCCGGCCACAGGGCGGGCCCGGACGAAGCGTTCCGCCCAGAAGACCCAGACCGCCATCGCGAGCGCCACGACCAGCGCCTGCCAGACATAGATGTGCACCTGCTCGAACAGGTCGGGCCAGGCCGCCCCGACGAGCATGAGAGTGACCAGCCTCGCCAGATTGATCAGGAAGATCGCGGGCAGGCCGATGAGAACGCCCCAGCCCTTGTCGCGCCAGCGGCTCGGAAACGCCAGGACCGCGGAGAGATAGATGATCGACGGCAGGATGCCGTCGCAGGCGTCGACGATCTGCACGCCGAAGCCGTCGTAGACGAGACTCGTGCCTGACAGCGACACGGTGCCCAGGGCCCGGAGTGCGAGCGATGTAAGCACGGCGAAGGTGCGCGCCATCGGATGATGCAGGTACGTGCCCGCGACCGACGTCGAGGTGAGAAGGCCGAGCGCCACGACGCACGCCAGGAACAGGAGACAGAATCGCGCGATCGCTCCTCCCGCCTGCGGTCGTCCGCTCCGGTCTTGAGCGCGGGCCGGCCGGCCGGGACGAGGTCCCGGGCGGATCGCGCTCACGCAGGCGACCCGTGCGTGCAGTGTCGGCTCATCGAACCCCGTTCCTGTATCGCTGAGGAAATCTGACCGGGATTGTACACCGAAGCGGGCCGGCGCGCGCTCAGCGCGTGGCCGGTTTAGGTCCGAGACTCAGGCTCTGCAGGGCGAGAACGATCGACACCGGGACACGCGTTCGGGAACGCGCGGTGGCGTCCGGCGGCAATGCGAGCGAGAAGGAGCGCCGGTCGCGCGCCGGCAGCGAGGCGTAGGCGCCAGTCTGGCTGTCGTAATAAGAGCGCACGACTTCCGTGACCACGCCGCCGACCATGACGCCGTCGGCGTCGAGGGCGGTGACGTCGATCGCCGCCTCCCGCAGCGGGAGGTCGCCGCGGTTGTCCATCTCCCCTTCGACGCGGTACTGTCCGCCGCCGGCGTCGACGAGATGGCCGGACAACGCGACACTCTTGGCGTACTCCTGCGTCTCGGCGGGCGAGTACCACGCGGTTTTCGGGCGGAACGGATCGGCGACGAGCAGGCGTACTGTCCGGGAGGTCCAGCGGATGAAACCGCGCAGCAGGCTGGCATCGGGGTAGCGCGCGACCGCGACGCGCGCGCTCACGCCGTGCCAGCGCGGGTTGATGCCGAGTAGGCTGACGGCGGGGCTATGGACGAACGTGGCGCGCGCTCCCGGCGAGAGCGGGCCGGGCGGCACGAGAGGAATCGGCAGACCTTCTCCGCCGAGCGATCGTCCCTGCTCGTCCTGATAGTCGAGCATCAGGTCGACGCCCGCCACCGTATTGTCCCCCTGGTTCGCGACCGTGCCGGCGACGCAGCGATTCGGGCAGGCCGGCTCGCCCTGCACGATACGGACGTCGGAAAGGGCGATCCGCCTGGCGCCGGCAACCTGCTCGGACGGGGAATCGGACGCGCGGGCGCGCAGATCGAGGAAGGCCAGCGCCGGCCCGGCGATCAGCAGGCCGGCCGCCAGGGCGCGCGCCGCCAGTGGCGCCACCCCGATGCGGCCCAGAAAACGCCGTGCCCCCCAGCAGGTCAGCGCCCAGGCCGCGAGGAGCGGGACGATCGCCACCAGGGAACCCCAGGGGCAGCCGGGAATCCTCACGGGGCAAGAACTTAGGTGTCGTCTCCACCCCGGTCAAGGCGGCCGCAAAAGGGGCCGAACCGGGGTACACTGGACGGGTGAAACCACCCGGCTCGCCGGGACGTCTAAGACTACAAGGAAGACGTCGCAGTATCGCGAGGAGCCCCCCAAGGGACCCCCCAATGGAAGTTCCCCCAACGGAAGCCGCCCCGGCAACAACGGAGGCGGCACTCCGCCGTGACGACGACGCCCCGCTGGTGTCGCGCGCGCAGAGCGGCGACCTCGACGCGTTCGAGACGCTGGTGCAGCGCCACGGGCGGCGGGTCTACCGCGTCCTCCTGGGGATCACCGGGAACAGCGCCGATGCCGAGGACGGAACGCAGAACACCTTCCTGAAGGCCTACCAGCACATCGGGGATTTCGAGGGCGCTTCGAAATTCTCCTCCTGGCTGACACGGATCGCCGCGAACGAGGGTCTCGAGATCCTGCGCCGGCGCAAGAGCCGGAGGAGCGAGAGTCTCGACGAATGGCTGGCCGACCACGAGGAGGCGTTCGAGCCGCGCAATCACCGCCCCTGGCAGAAGAATCCCGAGCAGCTGCTGGCGGAGAACCAGGTGCGCGAGCTGGTCGAGAAGGAGATCATGAAGCTGCCGGCCAAGTACCGGTCCGCCGTGATGCTGCGCGACCTCGAGCATCTCTCGACCGAGGAGGCCGCGACGGCGCTGGGGTTGAACGAGGCGACGCTCAAGACGCGCCTCTTGCGGGGGCGACTGATGTTGCGCGAGGCGCTGGCGCCGCACTTCGGACGGCGGCGGGCGCGGGAGGCGGGGGATGTATAGCTGCGAGGACCTGCTCGATCACCTGAGCGACTATCTGGACGATCGAGCGGCGGCGGAAGTGCGGCGCGAGCTGGAGGTCCATCTCGGCGGGTGCCGCCCCTGCAAGGTGGTGCTCGACAGCACGAGCGCGACCATCCGGATCGTGAGCGGCTGCAAGTCGTTCGAGCTGCCGGCCGACCTTTCGGCCAGGATCATGGCGAAGATCAGGACGCAGGGTCGCTGAGAGCTGGATCCTCCGGATAGCGGCTTTCTACCTGACCGAGATGGTCGCGTTTCCGTCGACGCACGGGATCCCCAGTGAAAGCAGGTTGCTGAGGATCTCGCAATCCCCGTGGCCGGAATTCTGCACAAAGTGAATCAGGCTGCTTCCGGGCGCGACCGCTGCCCACCCGATCGTGACGAGCGTGACGTCACCCGTCACGGAGGCGTTGGGACAGGACGGCGTCGCCGAGACCCCGAGAAGGAGATCTCCGGGGGCGCCGGGTGATACGGCGCTCGCGCACAACGGCCCGCACGCGGCTCCTCCGCACGATCCCAAGATCGTGTCGCCGCCATCCATGCCCGTGAACCGGATCACCGCCGGATCGAAGGTGATCTCGAGGCTGATGCCGTCGAAGCCGATCCGATTCGAGCTGCGCAGCTTCACGTTCACCAGAACCTGATCGCCGGCGGCGGAGGCCTTTTCGAAATACACGGCCGGGTCCTGAAGCACGGGGTCGACCGTCAGGTCCGCAGTGAGCGACCGCGTTCCGAACGTGGACGAGTCGGCGGCGTTGTTGCCTTCGTTGGTCTCCTGCTCATCGTTTTCGGCGTCGACGATGACGCGGTAGAAGCAGGAATCCTGGGCCGACGGCAGCGTCAGGTCGAACGACGCCGAGGCGCCGCGCCCCAGGGCGGAGGTCTCGACCCGGCCCACCTCGCCGAGGTCGCCGCCGGCCGAGCAGATCAGCCGGACGGAGTGGACGGCCGGTCGGACCACGCAGGGTCCGCGGTTGACGATCTCGAAGTGAACGCCGGCGCTCGGGAAGCCGGGGGAGGTCACCGCCAGGTTGGCCACGGCGAAGTCGCCGGCGATTCCGTGATGCGCGGCGATCGACCCGATGACGGAGCGGTTCGCCCCGGCGTACAGGATGCCGTCGGCGTCCCGCAGGGCCCGCGCCCCGTTGCAGAACGTCGGGAAGAAAGGGACCAGGAAGTGGCTCTGCAGTACGATCCGATCGGCGGTCTGCTTCCCGACCGCCAGGAACAGGTCGTGCAGGGTCGAGGACCAGATCTCGCCGTCGTCGTGCACCTCGTGGTCGATGTCCTCGGGATAGTGCTTGGTCGAATCGAGCCGGCGCAGGCAGCCGAAAATGCCGAAATCCCACTCCGCCAGGCAGGCCGGATCGAACGCGCCCGGGCCGGTCGGGCCGTTGCTGAACGCCCAGTAGTCCCCGAATCCCTCGCCCTGCGCCCCGGATTCCTCGAGACCGATGTACTTCCCCCCGGTGGTGTTGTCCTGGATGGAGTGCCCGTACTCGTGCAGGATGACGTCGGCGTCCTCGGCGTCGTCCACGCCCCCCTCTCCGAACGCGATCCAGCCGAAGCCGAAGGGGAAGCCGACGTAATGCGAGTTGTCGGCCCCGTTCAATCCATGCGGGTCGACCGCGATCGAACGGTTGTTGACCCGCGTGAAGCCGAGGGACTGGATGTAGCGCTGGTTGCGGTCGATGTGGAAGTACGCCATCACGTCCTCGAACTCCGGACGGTCCCGGGTGAACAGGAACGAGCCGTTCTGGGAGAATGGCGACGGCAGGAACGGCGCCTCGACCATGTCGTTGATCCGGACGTACCGCCCCGACAGACCGATCGGACCGAGGACGTCGAACAGGACCCGGCTGAGCCCCGGCAGCGGGACGGTGCGGTACGCGGGCGCGAAGGCGGGCGAGTCGGCGTCGTTGTTGTCCCGCAGGCTCGGGTCGTTCAGCTCGTTCACAGGATTCGGATCGAACACCTGCCCGCGCCCGGTGATGTGGGAATCCTGCACCAGGCTGCGGCGGCGGAGCACCGCCGCCGTTCCGGCGTCCAGGACGTACTCGGTGACCCCGAAGGGGGTTTCGGCGAAGACCACGAGCCGGTAGGCCAGCCGTGGCGTCCCGCGCTCCGGGCCGGCGGGATCGCCGGTGACGGGACCGGCATAGACCCCGAGCTCGGGAAGGACCGGCCGGGCCAGCTTCAGCGTGCCGCCGGCTCCATTCCGCGGCCCGCCGCGCTTGTCGGTCGCCGCCGACCAGGTCGCCAGGTAATCGTGGAGCGCGGCGCGGACGATCCCGTCCTTCGAGCGCGCCGGCGAGACGGCCAGATCGATGGCCGGGACGTAATCGTTGTGCGCCAGAAAAACCCGGCCGTCCAGGGCGACATGGACCTCGGCGCCCGAGTCGAACACCGGCAGGCCGCGCCAGGTCTGCGCGAAGCGCAGATGGAGGCCTCCGGGGCTCTCGGACGACGCGGCCAGGCGGAGGTCGGACAGGTCGGGCTTCATTCCGAACAGGGACGCGTTCTCCGCCAGGAAGCGCTCGGCCATCTCCGCCGGCGCGGCCGCGCTCGGCGGCACCAGCTCGTCGCCCACCCTCCCCCGCCCCCCTGCCCCGGGCCGAGCCCCCCCCCCGCACCCC
>CAYLND010000103.1:0-12490 GCA_964384905.1 uncultured Acidobacteriota bacterium | reverse complement strand
CCAAATCCTGGGGCTGGCCGCGGCGACGTGGCACGTCGCCGTGATCCTCGGCCGCGCGATGGTCGGCGCCGGCGCCCACCTCCTCTCCGCGGCCCTCCCGCTCCTGCGCGCGGCCGGCGCCCTTCTGGAGGTCGCCACCCCGATCACGCGCGCCGCCGCGGCGCTGGCCGCCGCCGGCGGCGTCCTGTCGATCCTGTTCAGCAGCTACGTCTTCGCCAGTGCCCGCAAGACCGCACCGCGGCTGGGCGCTTGAGGAGGAATCCGATGAAGCCACGCGTCCTTGCGGTCCCGGTCGCCGCGATCCTGCTGCTCAGCGCCGGCCCGGCGTACCCGTCCCCGGCGCACGAGCGCGGCGCGTCGCCGCGGGCGACCGCGACGCCGGGGGTGCAGGACGAGGGCGACGCAGAGAGCCCGCGACGGCACATCCATCTCTCGAGGGACAGGGCCAGTCAGGTGACCATCTCCGACGAGGCCGACGTCCCCGCCGGGACCGTGCACCACGACGACATCGTGGCGATCTTCGGCAGCGTCCGGGTCGCGGGTGAAGTGACGGGCGACGTCGTGGTGGTCATGGGCAGCATCGAGATCACCGGGAAGGTCGACGGCGAGGTTGTCGGGATCATGTCGGCGACGCGCCTGTCCGACCAGGCGGAGATCGACGGCGACCTGGTCATGGTCGGAGGACCCCTCGAGCGGGCGCCCGGCGCGCGCATCGGCGGCGAAACGGTGAACCTCAACTTCCTCCAGGCGGTCCCCTTCCTGCGCCACGGGTTCACCTGGCACGCCCTGTTCTGGTTCTGCTTCCTGCTCAAGCTGGCCAAGCTCGCGGGTCTGTTCCTGGTGGTCCTCCTGATCGCGGCGCTCGTGCCGCGCCGGCTCTCGCTCGTCGCGACGGCCTTCCCGAGCCGCTGGGGGATGGCGATCCTGGCGGGTCTGCTCAGCTATTGCGCCGCGGTCGTCCTGTGCTTTGTCCTGTTCGCGACCCTCATCGGCATCCCGCTGGCGCTCGCGCTGGCGCTGACCGTCAAGCTGATCAAGTGGATCGGGGTGGCGTCCATCCTCTATCTCCTCGGCCACACGATCGGGCGCAACGTCCTGAAGCGCGAGCTGTCGCACTTCGCCGCGGTTCTGGGAGGGTTCGCGGTCTACGCCGTGATCTATCTCGTCCCGATCTTCGGCGGCCTCTTCGCCGGCGCCGTGAGCGTCCTGGGTCTCGGCATCGCCGTCCTGACGCGCTTCGGCTCCGAGGAGCCCTGGAGAAAGCAGGGACCCCAGACCCCGCCGGCGACGGTGCCGCCTCCCGCCCCCGGCACCGGCACGCCACCGGCGTACGCCCCCGGGACCGGGGGCTCCTAGAACTCGGCCGTCAGACCGACCACCGGAAGAAAAGGGGTCTGGTAGGACGTCGTCCTGTAGAACAGGCCGGCCGCCGGGTCGTAGGACAGATCGACGCTCCGGACGTTGGCCCGGTTGGTGACGTTCAGAAGATCGACGTGCAGGGAGAACGTCCCCCAGGAGACCGGCAGCGACCGGCCGAGGCGCAGATCCAGGCGGTGGTAAGCGGGCAGCCGCGCGCTGTTGAGCTCTCCGAGCGCGGTCCCGTAATCGACGCCGTCGGTCCACGGTCGCTGCGGCGTGTACGGCAGGCCGCTGGCGTAGCGCAGCACCCCCCCGGCTTCCCATCCGCGGCCGAAGCGCCGGTCCACGTACAGGCTGGCGCTCCGCCTCTGGTCCGTGTTTCGCGGTGTCTCGACCCCGTCCTTCTCCTGCACGGCCTCGAGGACGCCGAGATGAAGCCCCCAGTCCCAGACGGCGGCCTCCGAGCGCTCGAGCGTCGCCTCGGCGCCGCGGACGGCGCCGCGATCGAAACGGGTCAGCAGCTCGGGCAGCTCGACGTAACGGTTGACCGCCTCGCCGATCGGATTGAACAGCCTCTTGTCGTACGCCTCGACCAGCAGGCGCGTCCGGAGCCCCCAGGTCTTTTCCACCCCGACGACGAACTGATCGGCGATCTGCTTCCTGAGATCCTCGCCGGCGGCCAGGAAGTACTGCTCCTGCCGCGGAAACTGCACGAAACGTCCCGCGGAGCAGCGCAGCACCAGACCGGCGGCCGGACGGAGATCGACGCTGACCCGCGGGCTCAGAGCGCTCTCCCCGCTCCAGGACGATCGATCGCCGCGCAGTCCATAACGCACCTCGAGCGCGCTCGCGGGACTCCAGGTGTCCTCGACGTACGTTCCCGCCAGATCGGCGCCGTAAGCGAGAGTGCTCGACGACAGGGCGTAGCCTGCGGGGACCAGGCCGCGCATCGTCCCGCGGGTCCGCTCCAGACTCAGGCCCGCGTTCAGCCGGTGCGTCTCGCCGACGGTCGTGAGCGCCGAGACCCTCAGGTCGCCGCGGCTCTGTTCCTGGTCGAACCACATGCCGCCGGTCACGGAGGAGCCGGCCGTGAGGACGCTGTCGGCGAGCTGCACGCGGAGCAGCGTCCGGGAGTCGACGGGCAGGTCGAGCCGCACGCGACCGCCGCGGCTCTCGCCGTCCATGGCGGCCTCGCCGGAGGGCCCGAGGTCGGCCTTGAAGCCGCTGCCCGCCTCGAGCAGGGCCACCTCCATCCGCGCCGCGGACGCCAGCGGCAGGCGCGCTGCGGCGAACAGATCGTGGAACGCCACGCCCTGCACGCCGTCGCCCGCGACGCGGTCGTCGTAGAGGCCGAGATTGCTCATCCGGCCGGAGGCGATCCAGGAGCCGGCTCCCGCCGGTCCGGAAAGGACGGCCTCGCCCAGAAGGCTGCTCAGGTCGGCGCGGCCGGTCAGGCGGTCCGGACGCCCGGCGCGCGTCGACAGGTCAACCACGCCGGCGAGGGCGTCGCCGTACTCCACCGAGAACCCACCGGTCTGGATCTCCAGCGAGTCGACCAGGGCGCCGTTCAGGGCCCCCGCGCTGCCCGCCCCGCCGCTGAAATGGAACGGATACGGGAGCGGCTGGCCGTCGAGCAGCACCGCGGTATCGGTCGCCTCGCCGCCGCGGATGCGCACCTGCGACTGGAAGTCGTTCTCCTGGGCGATCCCGGGCTGGCCCGCCAGCGACCGGAACGGATCCGCGAGCGCCGCGGGACGCGCCTCGAGGGCGTCGCGCCCGAATCGACTGTGCGAGAGCCCGCTGCCTTCCCTGCCGCTCTCGCTCCGGACCGTGATCCGATCGGTGAGCGCCGGCAGCAGATCCGGATCGACGCGCACGTCGCCCCCGGCGACGACCGCGATCGCCGCGACGCGTCTCTCCTCGAAATGATCGGCGACGACGCTCAGGCGGTAGAGGCCCGGCGTGACCTCCTCGAACAGGTAGCGGCCGGCGCTGTCGGTCTCCGTGACTCGGGAGGCTGCCGCATCGTTCTGCGGCATGAGCGTCACGCGGGCCGCGGGAACGGGTGCGCTGCCCGCGCCGGTGGCCACCCGCCCGCCGACCGTTCCCTCCGAGCGACCGGCCAGGATCGAAGGGTGCACGAGGAGAAGGATGCCCGCGGCGCAAGCCGCGCCGCGGACCGCGACCCGCGAGCGCACCGCCCGGCCTCCCGACTCCATCCGCGGCCCCTCCCCTCGGCGACCCGGTCCTCGGGCCGGGAGCCGGCCTGAATATAGGTTTCGGGCACCGCCGAATCACCGATGGATGGGAAGGAAGACGGGGCGGCGGCCAGCCCGGGCGGGTCGATCACAAGGATGCAACCGCGTGCATCACGATCCGATAAGGCACGCGGATCCGACGGCCGAACGCCGCATCAGAAGTCCACCTGCATCCCGATCTCGAAGCGCCGGCCGAAGCGGCGGACCGAATCGAACTGCGGCAGGCTGGTCATGGGGTCGACGTGGGAATTGACCCTGAGGATCGTGAGGTCATCGGAGTTCAGGAGGTTCTCGACCGAGAAGAACAGCTTCGAGGCGAGCCGGCCGATGACGACCGACTTCTGGGCCCTCAGATTGATGTTCAGGACGGCCGGATTGCGCTCGCTGTTCCGGTGCAGGAAGACGAACCGGCTCTTGTCTCGATCGACGTAGCCGTAGAAGGTCCTGAACTGGCTGTATTGCAGATTGTCCAGAGCCACGAACTCGTTGACGATCGAATAGGGCAGTCCGGAGGCGCGGCTGGCCACGGCGCCGACCTGCCAGTCGTGCGGCAGGTAGACCGCCAGGTTCGCTTTGACGACGTGCCTCTGGTCGTAGTCGAGATAGCCGTACTCGTGCTGCACGACCGACGGATCGTCCCCGAGGCTCGACAGGTAATCCTCGGCGGCGCCGACCGCCCGCGAGTAGGTGTAGGAGGCCTCCATCTGCCATCGGCGACTGAGCCGTTTGGTCAGCTCCACCTCGATGCCGGTGTAGCGGGCCGAGTTGAAGTTGCCGATCTCGAGGACCTGATTGAAGAACGGGTTCACGACGTAGAGATCCGGCCGACCGTCGGCGATCGGATATCCGTGGTCCAGGTTGCCGAACAGGTCGATCGGCTCGCCGTTCGGGAGGAGCCGCATGACGTGATTGACGTCCTTGTCCTGCAGCTGATCGCGGTAGCGCCGGTTGATGTAGGTGACCTTGAGCGAGACCTCCGGCGCCAGCTCCCGCTCGAAGCCGAGGGTCAGCTCGTCGGCGTACGGCGTCCGCAGCCCGCGATCGACCTGGGCCACGCTCGGCGGATCGGCCGCGAGCAGCGCCCCGTACCCGTTGTCCGGCAGGCCCGAGGCTCCGATGCCGTCCGGGTCCGCGCTGTAGTAACGCGAGATCCAGTCGGGACCCTGCTCGCGCACGACGGCGTCCAGGAAGAGCTTGTCGTAGAAGCGGCTCCAGTTGAGAAACAGCTTGGTGCGGGAATCGGAGGCGGGATCCCAGGAGACGAACAGGCGCGGGGCGAGATTGTTGTTCGACAGGCGGAACGGCTCCCTGCCCTGCACGAGCGACAGGTGCCGCAGCCTGTCCATGTCGATCACGGGAGCACCCGAAGCGGGGTCGGTCGTCACCGCCTCGGGATAGAACGCCCGGAAAGGAGCCGTCCCGATCGTCGTCAGGAGGAAGGGCTGGGTCAGCCGGCTGGTCGCGATCGTCTTCAGGCTGAGGAGATCGGCGACGAGCGGAACCTGGTAGTTGTTGGTGTGGCAGTTGAAGCCGGAATACTGGAAGATCGGATCGGAGCAGAACCCCTGGCTGACGATCCCGTCGCCGTTCCCCAGGGTGAGCTCGGAGCCGATCGGCTCGCCCGGTCCCAGCTCGATGTCCCGGTCGTAGACCGCCCTCTCGGCCGCCGGGTCGAACGGAGTGTAGCCGAAGGAATCCGTGGTCTCCCGGTCGAAGCGCACGCCGAGACCGAGCGTCAGGTTGGGGAGCGGCTTGTAGGTGTCCTGGGCGTACAACCCGAAGGTCAGGGCCGACGCATGGTTGCGGACGTCGCCCGCGACCTGGACCGCGATCTTGGCTTTCTCGGTCTTCGTCCTCGGGATCTCGACGCCCCACGGACGCGAATGGACCATCTGCTCGTAGTTCTCCACCTCCGCGATGCCGCCGAATTTCAGGTCGTGCTGGCCGCCCGCATCGGGCAGGAACACCGTCAGGTCCTCGCGCAGCGTCACCCGGCCGCGATGCCCGTTGTAATCCTGGTAATAAGGCCCGTTGTTGAATTGCCTGCCCAGACCGAGCGTGTAGTCCCTGTCCCTGGGAAGCGGCCGGAAGCGATCGTAGGGGTAGTAGGACGGGTACCTGATCAGCGTCCCGTCGGGGAGCAGCTCGCTGAAGCTGTCGTCGGGGGAAGGTCGCGGCCGGTCGTCTAGAACGCGGTTGTGGTTGCGATCCTCGGTTCCGAGGTCGAGGCGATTGTCGCCGTCCAGATCCTCGCCCGGGTCCAGGATGCCGTTGCCGTTCTTGTCCTCGTTGACGTTGTCGAGGTGGCCGTCGCAATCCTGGTCCTCGCGGGTCGGGCCCTCGCATCCGACCCTGGCGAGCGTCAGGCGGTGGTCGCCGTCCCGATCCTCGTAGTCGTTGAGAATTCCGTCGTGGTTCGTGTCCTCGAACACGTCCCAGACGCCGTCCCCGTCCCAGTCCTCTCCCGGGTCGCGCTCGGTCGGGTCGATGATGCCGTTGTGATTC
This sequence comes from uncultured Acidobacteriota bacterium, assembly GCA_964384905.1. Classification (GTDB taxonomy): domain Bacteria; phylum Acidobacteriota; class Polarisedimenticolia; order Gp22-AA2; family Gp22-AA2; genus Gp22-AA3. The sequence continues at coordinate 6,368 of CAYLND010000103.1, read as the reverse complement.
CGGTCGATCCCGACGATGCCGTTGCCGTTGGTGTCCGGGTCGAGGTTCGGGATCAGCCGCGGCCGTGACTCGAACCACTGCAGGGTCGATTCGAGGAACGAGTTGGGACTGAAGATGGACGTCCCCTTCAGGACCAGGTTCGTGCCACCGAGGTGCGAGGTGTAGCCCGACTCCACCAGCGTGTGGGAGTCGATGCCCAGATTGCCGTAGTCCTGGGGGTCGACGGTGGCGGTCAGCGCGAGCTTCTGGCTCGTGGTCACGTCCCAGCTCACCTTGCCGAACACCCGTTTCTCCGTCGTCGGCATCACGTATTGCTGCGTCGTCGCGTTCACCGGATCCTCCCGGCGCACGTATTCGCCGGAGAGGAAGTACCAGGCCTTGTCCTTCCTGATCGGCCCGCCGACGGAGACGAACGGACGCAGATCCTTGAACTTGAGCGGGTCGGAAGGAATGCCTCCGTGGAGCCTCGGATCGTCCACGGTGTGGCCGCTGCCGTCGAGCACGCTGCTGCGCACGAACATCTTGAAATCGCCGGCGAACTCGTTGCCGCCCGACTTGGTGACGATGTTGACGAACCCTCCCTGGGCGCGACCGAACTCCGCCGACGCTCCCGAGGTCTTGACCTCGATCTCCTGGATCGAGTCGATGTCGAGCTGCTGGCCGACCCGGCCGGTGAGCGGATCGACCGTCGACACGCCGTCCACCAGCGTGACCACGTCGGTGTCACGCGCCCCGTGGATGTTCGGATTGCCGTCGCCGTCGATGTCGCTGACGCCCGGCGCCAGCGCGAGGACGTCCTGGTAGTTGCGGCCGAGGAGAGGGAGCGCGTCGATGAACTCGGCGTCGAAGCGCGTCTGGGTGGTCGTGTCCTCGGGGTCGACCGCGTCGTGACGGTAGACGACCCGCACGCGCTCCTGCACGGCGCTCTCCGGCACCAGGGTGAACGAGACGTTGGAGACGGATCCGGGTGCCACATCGACGTCGGACATCTCGACGGTCGCCAGACCTGGGAACGACACTCTGACGCGGTAGCCGCGACCCGGGACCAGCGGGACGATCCGGAAGGCTCCCCGCACGTCGGTGGCGACGCCCGCCACGACCCTTCCTTCGGGGCCGCTCACCGAGACCGTGGCGCCCGGGATCGGCCGGCCCTCCTTGTCGATGACCAGACCCTTGAGACCGCCCGCGACTTGCGCGAAAAGCGGCGATCCCGCCCAGGCGAGGCAGGCGATGGCCAGCAGCAGCAACGGTCGTCTCGTCATGCGAGGGGCCCTGCGTCTATGGGTTCATGTACCGCTCTTGGAGAGGCGCGTCAAGTCCCATTCAGCGAGGCAGAGCCGTCGTGCGGACCGTCAGGCGAGACGGACGTAGTCGTAGGCGAGCGGTTTGCCGTCGATCCCCTTGGTGGGGGGCGCAATCCAGCCGGCCATCAGACCCGGCTCGCGCACCGCGCGCATCAGGCTGCCGACGTACGACCGATCCGCCGCGGAAGGCAGCCACTCGTCGCGGCGGCGCTCGAACTCCTCAGGCGCGATCGGCTCGCCCTGCGGCGTGAAGCGCAGACCGGCGTACAGGCCGATGCGGCGGTTGAACTGCCGCGCCGGCAGGCACAGACGGACACCGATTCCGTGCTCGGCGATCGTCTTGTTCCACATGTCGACGCCGCGCTGGTTGTCCTCGATGTACGCGTCCCGGAGGACCTCGTTCATGGCGTTGCGCAGCGGCACGTCCTTCTCCTCCAGGCGCTCGCCGTCCGGCACCGGCATCCGGTACGAGCCCTGCAGGGCCAGGTGGTCGTCGTACTTCTTCTCGCCCGCCCGTCCCTTGAGACCGCAGGCGAAATACTCCGCGGCGTTGGAGGAGATCTCGCCGCCGAACAGATCGAGCGACACCGAGTACCAGAAGTTGATGTACTTCTGCAGCGTCGGCAGATCGATCCCGCCGAGCCGCCGGGCGTCGCCGTCCGGGGCCTGGCGCGTCAGCTCGCAGGAGCGCTGCACGATCCGACGGATCCCGGTCTCCCCCACGAACATGTGGTGCGCCTCTTCGGTCAGCATGAAGCGCGTCGTGCGCGCCAGCGGGTCGAAGCCGCTCTCGGCCAGGGCGAGGAGCTGGTACTTGCCGTCGCGGTCGGTGAACATGGCGAACATGTAGAACGACAGCCAGTCGTCGATCGGCGCGTTGAAGGCGCCCAGGATCCTGGGACGGTCGGGATCGCCCGAGCGGCGCGCCAGGAGCGCCTCCGCCTCCTCGCGGCCGTCGCGGCCGAAGTAGCGGTGCAGCAGGTAGACCATCGCCCAGAGATGCCGCCCCTCCTCGACGTTGACCTGGAACAGGTTCCTCAGGTCGTACATGCTCGGCGCGGTCGTGCCGAGGCGGCGCTGCTGCTCGACCGAGGCCGGCTCGGTGTCCGCCTGGGTCACGATGAGACGGCGCAGAAGATTGCGGTGCTCGCCCGGCACCTCGGGCCAGACCGGCTGCCCCATCCGGTCGCCGAACCCGATGGTGCGATCCGCTTCCGGGGTGGCCAGGAAGATGCCCCAGCGGTACTCCGGCATCTTCACGTAGTCGAAATGGGCCCACCCGGTGGCGTCGACGGAGATGGCCGTTCTCAGATAGACGTCGGCCGACTGGAAGCTCTCCGGCCCCATCTGCCGCCACCAGTCGAGAAAGGACGGCTGCCACTGCTCGAGGGCGCGCAGCAGCTTGCGGTCTCCGGCGAGCTCGACGTTGTTCGGGATCTTCTCGTGCAATTCCACCTAAGTCCGTCTCCAGTCGAACGACGGCCGCTCGGGACGGCCGTAGCACTTGAGAGCACCGTGATCGCCGACCGCGTTGGGCCGCTGGAAGATCCAGTTCTGCCAGGCCGACAGGCGTCCGAAGATCTTCGCCCCCATCGACTCGGCGCCCGGGAAGCGCAGCGACGCCTCCATGCCGGTCAGCGCGTCGGGTGAAAGCGACGTGCGCTCCTCGATCGCCACCCGCACCTCGTCCTCGTAATCGATCTCGTCGGCGGCGATGGTCACGAGACCGAGGTCGGCCGCGGCGCGCGCGGCGAAGCGCGCCGGCTCGCCCTTCTCGACCCGCCGGCCGAGATCGGCGAGCTTCTCGCCGGAGCGCGGCAGCCGCGTCGCCAGCCGGCTCGGCCCGTGACCCATCGGCAGGGCGCCGAAGTTCAGGGGCGACAGCGCCAGATGGACCGGCCGATCGGTCGCGTCGAGAGCGTAGGTCCGGTCGGCCGCCAGCGCCGTCTCGAGGAGCGACCCCGCGAAGCACGATCCCGGCTCCACCAGCGCGAACAGGCTGCGCGCGGTCACGTCCAGCCGGCGCAGCGTGCGCGCCGCCATGAGGATGACTTCACGAGCCAGCCAGTCCGAGGAGGCCAGCCGCTGCATCGCCGCGTCGTGGGCCGCCACGAGGTCCGGGGCTCCTTCCGTCTTGATCAGCCACAGCCCGATCTCCTCTTCGTTGAAGCGCAGGCGGCAGACGGCGTCGTCCAGCTCGCGAAACAGGCGCAGCATCCAGTTCAAGGAGCCTTCGCGGCGCAGCGCCGCGGCATCCGCCGGGGGCGCGCCCGCGGGGCCCTTCAGCCTCAGGGTCGCCGTCCGGGCGCCGCGATCGATGCCGACCTCCACGAGGGAATACGCGTACGCATCGGCGCCCAGCTTCGGCTTCAGGGGAGCGAGGCTGATCCCGGTCGCGCCCTTCGGCGGCGCTCCTCCGGCCAGACGCGCCAGCCGATCGCCGACCAGGGCCTCGAAGCGGCTCTTCGGGGCGATGGCGTCGACCAGACGCCAGTCGACCGCCCGCTGGCCCTTGATCCCCTCGGCCGTGGTGCAGAAGACGTCGGCGTGATCGCGCCTCACGCCGCGCTTGTCCACCAGGCGGGTCAGCCCGCCCGTGCCCGGCAGCACGCCGAGGAGCGGCACCTCGGGGAGACTCACGGCGGACGACCCGTCGTCGACCAGGAGGATCTCGTCGCAGGCCGCCGCCAGCTCGTAGCCGCCGCCGGCGGTCACGCCGTTGCAGGCCGCCAGGTAGCGCTGGCCGGAGCGGGCGCAGGCGTCCTCGATCGCCAGCCGCGTCTCGTTGGTGAACTTGCAGAAGTTGACCTTGAAGGCGTGCGAGGACGACGCCAGCATGTGGATGTTCGCCCCGGCGGAGAAGACGCGCTCCTTCCCGGAGACGATCGCCACCGCCCGCACCTCCGGATGCTCGAAGCGCAGGCGCTGCACGGCGTCGGCCAGCTCGATGTCGACCCCGAGATCGTAGGAGTTCAGCTTCAGGACGTATCCGGGACGGAGCGGCCGGCCCTCCTGCACGTCCCAGACCAGCCGCGCGGTGTCGCCGTGCAGCTCCATCCGCCAGTGGAGGTACCGGTCGGGGGACGTCTCGAAGGTGATCGGCTCCTGTTTTTGTTCCATGATCCGGCATTATACCCGGCGCGTCCCGCGATCCGGGCGGACCCGCCACACGTGGTAGCATGCGGGCGATGAACGCCCTGCCGATCCTGATCTTCGCCATCTGCTCGATGGTCATCGGCTATCGCTACTATTCCGCCTTCCTGGCCGCCCGGGTCATGGCCCTCGACGACACGCGGGTCACGCCGGCGCACCGGCTGTACGACGGACAGAACTACCACCCGATGAGCCGCTGGGTCCTGTTCGGGCATCACTTCGCCGCCATCGCCGGGGCGGGACCGCTGATCGGCCCGGTGCTGGCGGCCCAGTTCGGCTGGGCGCCCGGGCTTCTGTGGCTGGTGGTCGGCGTGGTCCTGGGTGGCGCGGTGCACGATTTCGTCATCCTGGCGGCGTCGGTGCGCCGCGACGGCAAGTCGCTGGCGGAGATCGCGCGCACCGAGGTCAATCCCCTCGCCGGATTCACCGCCATGATCGCGATCCTGTTCATCGTGGTGATCGCGCTCGCCGGGCTCGGCCTGGCGGTGGTGAACGCGCTGGAGCGCTCGTCGTGGGGCACGTTCACCATCGCGGTCACCATCCCTCTGGCGCTGTTCATGGGGTTCTACATGTTCCGCTGGAGGCCGGGCGCCCAGCGCAGCGGCACGATCATCGGCGTCATCGGGCTCGTCCTCGCGGTCCTGGTGGGACGGTACATCCCGGGCTCGTTCCTGGAGCCCTGGTTCACCTTCTCGCGCGGCCAGCTGACTTTCCTGCTGGCGGCGTACGGCTTCGTCGCCTCGGTGCTGCCGGTCTGGATGCTCCTGTGCCCGCGCGACTACCTGTCGTCCTACATGAAGATCGGCACGATCGCGGCCCTCGCCCTCGGAGTGTTCGTGGTGGCGCCGCACATCCAGATGCCCGCCTTCACCCAGTTCGTCTCCGGCGGTGGTCCGATCATTCCGGGCAAGGTCTATCCGTTCTGCTTCATCACCATCGCCTGCGGCGCGATCTCCGGCTTCCATGCGCTGGTGAGCAGCGGCACCACTCCGAAGATGCTGAACCGGGAGACCGACGCCCGGCCGATCGCTTACGGCGCCATGCTGTGCGAGGGGTTCGTCGGGGTCATGGCGTTCGTCGCCGTGCTGTCGCTCGCCCCCGCCGATTATTTCGCCATCAACGTTCCGCCCGATCGGTTCGCCGGTCTCGGCATGCAGGTGAGCGAGCTGCCGGAGCTGTCGCGCGCCGTCGGCGAGGACGTCGCCGGCCGCACCGGCGGCGCCGTGTCGCTGGCGGTCGGCATGGCGCACGTCTTCGCCAACATCCCCGGTCTCAAGGGGCTGATGGCCTACTGGTACCACTTCGCGATCATGTTCGAGGCGCTGTTCATCCTCACCACGATCGACGCCGGCACGCGCATCGCCCGGTTCCTGCTGCAGGAGTTCGTGGGGAAGTTCTACAAGCCGATGGAGAGGACCGACTGGGCGCCCGGCTCGGTCATCGCGTCCTTCCTGATCGTCGGCGCCTGGGGCTACTTCATCCACACCGGCTCGATCGGCACGATCTGGCCGATGTTCGGGATCTCCAACCAGCTCCTCGCCGCCATGGCCCTGTCGATCGGCACCACGGTGATCATCAAGTCGGGGAAGGCGCGCTACGCCTGGGTCACCCTCGCGCCCCTCGCCTTCGTGGCCACCACCACCCTGGCCGCCGGCTGGCTGTCGATCACCGACAACTTCCTGCCCAAGGCGCGCGCCGCCGCCACGCCGGCCCTGCGCTTCCAGAACTACCTGAACGCCTCGCTGACCGCGGTGATGATGGTCTGCATCGTCCTGACCATCGGCAACTGCGTCTACCGCTGGTTCGAGCTGCTCGGCGCGCGCCCGGCGGCGCGGCCCTCGCCGGCCGGCACCGCGTCCTAGCCCGGATTTCTCACCATAGACGTTGAAAGGGCTGTTCCCTTTCAGGCAT
>CAYLND010000102.1:0-12686 GCA_964384905.1 uncultured Acidobacteriota bacterium | reverse complement strand
TCTCCCGCCGCGGGCCTCCTCCAGGGCGGCCGCGCGCTCGCTCCCTCAGGTCCACGCCGTCCTGGAGAGCGAGGCGCTGCGCCGGGCGGTGGACCGGCACGGTAGGGCGCTGGTCGCCGGCCTGGTGCGCGAGCGGCTGGACGCCGTGCGCCTGGACGTCCGGGCGGGACGGCTCCTGGAGTCGGGAATCGAGGCGCAGGTGGCGGACCTTCCGGCCTGGGTGGAGAGCGAGGCGGCCCGGCGGACGGCGACGACGATGCGTCCGGTGATCAACGCGACCGGCGTCGTCCTGCACACCAACCTGGGCCGGGCGATCCTGCCGGAGAGCGCGACGCGCCGGATGATCGAGGTGGCGCGCGCCTACACCACGCTCGAATACGACCTCGCCGGCGGCAAGCGCGGCTCCCGCGGCTCCCACCTCGACCGGCTGCTCGCGCTGCTCTTCCCCGGGAGGGCCTTCCATGTCGTCAACAACAACGCGGCCGCGGTCCTCCTTGCCTTGAACACGCTCGCCGAGGGCCGGGAAGTGATCGTGTCGCGCGGCGAGCTGGTCGAGATCGGCGGCTCCTTCCGCATCCCGGACGTCATGCGCAAGAGCGGCGCGGTCCTCAGGGAGATCGGGACGACGAACCGCACCCGGCTGGCGGATTACGAGCGGGCGGTCGGCCCCCGCACCGGTCTGATCCTCAAGGTCCACCCGAGCAACTACCGGATCGTCGGGTTCACGTCCCAGACGACCCTGCGCGACGTCGCGGCGCTCGGAAAGCGACGCCGGATCCCTGTTCTCATGGATCAGGGGAGCGGGAATCTCCTCGACCTGAAGCCCCACGGCATCCGGCAGGAGCCGTCGGTGTTCGACGCCCTCGAGGACGGGGCCGACGTGGTCTGCTTCAGCGGGGACAAGCTGCTCGGCGGGCCGCAGGCGGGTCTTCTCGTCGGTCGCCCCGACCTCGTGAAACCGATGCGCGAGAACTCGCTGAGCCGCGCTCTGCGGGTCGACAAGATCACCTACGCCGCCCTCGAGAGCGTTCTGATCGAGTACGCGCGCGGCTCGGCGGAGACCGGTCTTCCGGTCGCGCGCATGGTCACCCTGACGCGACCGGCGATCGAGGAGCGCGCCCGCCGGCTGATCGACGCGGTGCGTGCGCGGGGCGACGGCGGCCTGTCGCTGGCGATCGGCCCCGGACTCTCGCTTCCGGGCGGCGGCTCGGCGCCGGAGGAGGGGCTGCCGACTGCGCTGATCGCGGTGACCTCGGGTCGTCTGTCGGCCCGCGCCATCGAGGAGCGTCTGCGCGCGCACCCCACGCCCGTCATCGTGCGGATCGAGCGGGGGAAGGTGCTTCTCGATCTGCGGACCGTGCTCGAGGAGCAGGAGCCGATCCTCGCGTCGGCCCTGGTCTCGCTGGCGTGACCTTCAGACGTTGAAGCGGAAGTTCATCACGTCGCCGTCCTGGACGACGTAGGTCTTTCCCTCCGAGCGCAGCCGGGCCTTCTCGCGCGCCGCGGCGATGCTCCCGGCCGCCATCAGGTCGTCGTACGACACGACCTCGGCGCGGATGAAGCCTCTCTCGAAATCGGAATGGATGGTGCCGGCGGCGCGCGGGGCCGGCGTGTCGCGGCGGATCGGCCAGGCCCTGCACTCGTCCTCGCCGACGGTGAAGAACTGGACGAGCCCCAGGAGCGCGAACGCCGCGCGGATGAGACGATCCTTCGCGGGCTCCTTCAGACCCAGGTCGTCCAGGAACGCCCGCGCGTCGGCGGAGTCGAGCGAGGCGATCTCCTCCTCGACCTTGGCGGAGATGGCGCACAGCGCCGTCCGCCGCCGCTCCATCGAGCCCTGGAGCCCGAACTGCTCGACGAACCCGCCCATCTTCGGCGCGTCGCCCTCGTCGCAGTTGACGATGAGCAGCAGCGGCTTGGCGGTCAGGAACGCGAAGCCGCGAATCTTCCGCAGGTCCTCCACCGACAGATCGAGCTCGCGGATCGGCGTCTCGCGCTCGAGCGCCTCGAGACAGCGCCGCACGACCGGCAGCTCGAGCTCGTCGTCCTTGTTCCTGGCCTTCTTGATGTTCAGCTCGAGACGCTCGAGCCGGCGCTGCGCCACGTCGAGGTCGGCGAGGATCAGCTCGGTCTCCATGGTCGCGATGTCGCGGCGCGGCTCGATCGGCCCCTCGGCGTGCGGGATCGCCTCGTCACGGAAGGCGCGCACCACGTGGCCGATCGCGTCCACGTTGCGCATCTCCTTGAGATCGACCGACGCGGTGTCGCCCTTCTGCAGCCCCTGGATGTCGAGGAAATCGACGTGGGCGAACGTGGTCTTCTTGGGCCGGAACATCGCCGACAGGCGCTCCAGACGCGGCTCGGGGACCTTCGCCACGCCGATGTTCGGCTCGGATTTGCCCGTGGCGAAACGCCCCACGGCCACGCCGGCCCCGGTCAGGATGTTGAACAGGGTCGTCTTGCCGACCTTGGAGAATCCGAGCATGCCGATCTTCAAGGCTCCCTCCCGCCTTCGTCGATATCCTGTGCCCCGCGCGAACTATGGCCGAGGGGTCGATTCGGGTGTATATTATCAGGTGCCGGAAGGCTGTCTGGGGGTCGCCCATGAAACCGACCACGCTCGTGAAGTTTCCCGCTCTCGTGCTCCTCGCGCTCGTGCTCGTCGTCGCGCTCCTGACTCTGCCGGAAAGCACCCTGGCGGCCGCCAAGGACACCACCACGCTCAACGTGGACTATGTCATCGCGCTGCTCGACTCGGGCGTCGAGCGGGCGAAGATCGTCGAGCGCATCGAGAGCAAGGGTCTGACGTTCCGGCTCGCGCCCGGTGACGTGGCGCGCCTGCGCGCGGCGGGTGCGGACGACAAGGTGATCGACGCCGTCGTCGACCATGCCGCCGTCCTCGAAAGTCAGGGCCAGGCGCCGGCGCCGCAAGGGACCGAGGGCTGGGGCCGGCCGAATCGTCTCGGCAATTCCGGCGGAGGGGGATCGGGGCAGGAGCAGACCGCTCCTCCGGCGGACGAGGAGCAGCAGTACACGCAGCAGTACGGTGAAGACGGCCAGGGGATCGAAGAGGCGCCTTACGGCGGATCGTACGGCTACTACTACCCTGGCTACTACGGTGGCTACTACGACTACTGGTACGGCTATCCGTATCCTTATTACTACGGCTATCCATACGGGGCGTATTACTACTACTCCTCTCCCTACTATCACTCCTACTACCCGCGTTACTACCGCTACGGCTTCTCCGGCCGCGGCGGCGGGGGCGTGCGCACCGTCCCACGCGGCACGCGCCCGATGGGAGCGCCGCGCTCGGGCGGCGGCTCGCACTCCGCCCCGCGCTCGGCGCCACGCGGCTCGCATCACTGAGGTCCGGTCCTTCCGTCACGTCGTTCCCGGTCCCGGTTGTTGTAGAATCGGCGCGTTCGGGGCGTAGCGCAGCCTGGTAGCGCATCTGCTTTGGGAGCAGAGGGTCGGTGGTTCGAATCCACTCGCCCCGACCAACGCCGGCTTCGACGCGAGGACGCGGACGCACCGGACCAGATTCGAGAACGCGCCTGTAGCTCAGTGGATCAGAGCACCAGCCTCCGGAGCTGGGTGTCGGAGGTTCGAATCCTCTCAGGCGCGCCACCCATGACGCGCGGCCCCGGCGCCCAAGCAGCGGCGCCGGGGCCTTCGCTTTTTCCTTGACGGCGGATGCGATGATCGAGCCGACGGCCGACACGCGGCGCTCCCAGACCGGAAGCCTCGGGGTGCAAGTCGCCGCGCTGCTCCTCGCGGCGCTCGTGCCGGTGGCGTGGCTCATCGGCCGCCGGACCGTTCCGCCGCCGCGTCCGGCGCCGCTGGCTCTCGATCCGGCGGGCCCGATCGTGGCGCTCCGGCAGAGCGCCGAGGGGCTGATGGCCGGTCCGACACCGACTCACCTGACGGCGCCGGCCGAGGCGGGCGGAGCGTACCGGCTGGAGCTGTCGCCCGGCGGCGGCGACCCGGCCGCGCGCCCGCCCTACCGTCTGAAGCTGATGGGGCCGGGCGGGAACGAGATCTGGCAGGGATCATGGGTCGGGACGAAGGACGGCAAGGTCCAGCTGGTGCTGCCCGCGGACGGTCTGGTGAGCGGGCCGCACACCGTCGTCTCGGTCGACACGACCGGCCGGCTCAGAAGCTTTCCGTTCCTGGCGCCGTGAGCGCCGGCGGCGCGCTGTGGTAAGATGCCCCGCTCCGTCAGTGCGTGAGGTGGCGGTCGCCGGGCGCGGCCGGTTGCGGATCGACGCGCCTGTAGCTCAGGGGATAGAGCAACGGCCTTCTAAGCCGTGGGTCAGGGGTTCGAATCCCTTCAGGCGCGCCACCCGTCCTCGAGCCGAGGTCCCTCGCACGATCGTTCTCGACGAGATGCGGTGAGTGTAGCTCAGGTGGTAGAGCCCCGGGTTGTGGCCCCGGTTGTCGTGGGTTCGAGTCCCATCACTCACCCCACAAACTTTCAAGCGGGCGTGGGCCGTTAGCTCAGGTGGTAGAGCAGCTGACTCTTAATCAGCGGGTCGGAGGTTCGAGTCCTCCACGGCTCACCACGCCGCGCGTTGATCCCCCCCACAGGCGGTGCTAGGATGCGGCCCTCGGAGGGATGCCTCATGCCCAAGACGGTGCGCATCTTCGGCAAGGACACCTGACCCTATACGACGGCGGCCCGTGAGGCCTACGCGAAGGACGGCTACGACGTCAAGTATGAGAACGTGCTCAAGGATCGCGCGCTCCTGCAGGAGATGCTGAAGTTCTCCAAGGGCGACCGGTCGGTGCCGGTCATCGTCGAAGGAGCCAGGGTCGAGATCGGATACGGAGGCTCCTGAGGCGTCTGACGACCCGGCCGGAGGCCGGGTTCACGGATGAAGACGCGGCCCGATCGATCGGGCCAGGCGCGGGCCGCGCGTCCCCGCCGCCAGGCGTCGCACGCTCCGCCCCACCGCGCGCGCCGGGCCAGCGCATCGGAACATTTTCCCTCATCCATCGGAGCACGAAACGTGCAGAGCGCGCCCGACCGCGATCGCTTCCTTCTCGAGCTCGGCAGCCAGATCGAGCCGATCGAGGATCTGACCAAGCTCTACAAGGTGGCCGTCGGCCAGATCGCCCGCCACTTCCAGGCGGACGGCGGCGCCGTGATCCTGCGCAACCCGGTGTCGGGAGCGCTGCAGACGCTCGGCTGGGGCGCGGGGGGCGGCGACTGGGACGGCGCCACCGTCTCGGCCTTCCTCGATCTGGAGCGTCCCGCCCTGCCGCCCGGCGTGATCATGGCGCCGATCCTGATCGAGGGGCGGGCGGCGGGTGTTCTGGCGCTGCGCCGTCGCAAGGGCGACTTCGAGCCGGGCAGCGGACGGCGGCTGGCGCGCCTGTGCCGCAAGGTCGCGCGCGAGGCGGCCCTGCGCGAAGAGCGCCGCGTCAATCGCGTGGTCGATCAGATCAAGGACAAGACGGTGCGCGAGCTGCGGCCGAAGGATCTGTTCTATCAGATCCTGCACGGTCTCAGGACGCTGACCCGCTACGACCACAGCAGCGCCCTCCTGATCGCCGAGGAGGACGCGGCCCGCCTGGTGCTGCACGCCGAGCAGATCGCCTGGACGAAGAGGAAGAGCGATCGCATCGGCCGGAAGATCCGCGTTCCCCTCGAGGCCCGCGCCACGCTGCGCCGCTCGGCGGCGATCCGCTGGGTCGCGTTCGGCCGGACGAAGAAGACTGCCGGCGGCGCGCCGGCGCTCGGTCACCGGGCCGATGGCGCGCACGAGCCCGAGACGGTGGCGCGTCTTCTGCGCTGGGGCGGCAGGAGGGGCGAGCCGGCCGAGGGGACGATCCTCTGGGCGCCGCTGCACCACGACGGCGACCTGCTGGGCGTCCTCAAGATCGCGGCGCGGCGTTCCGGCGTGTTCGGCGCGGCGGAAGCGGCCTGGGTCGAGCGCGTGTCGCGGCACATCGCGTCGGTGATCCACAACGCGCGCCGCGCCCTGTCGATGGAGGAGCGGATCATCGACGCCGAGAAGAAGCACGCCATGGCCGACCTGGCGCGCGCCATCTCGCACGACGTCAAGAACGCCATCGGCGCCATCCTGCCCCTGGCCCAGCAGGCGCGCGAGGAGATCGAGGCCGGCGCCGCCAAGCCCGAGGTGCTGGCGCAGGATCTCCTGCAGATCGAGCAGTCGGCGCAGATCTGCCAGAGGATCTTCGACGGCATGCTGCAGCTGGCGCGCTCCGAGAGCCGGCCGGCCGGCAGCGCGCCGCTGTCGAGGGTCATCGAGGGGACGCTCGCCATCCTGGGAACGCGCATGAAACGGGCCGGGGTCACGCTCGAGCTGAGGCTGCCGAACGACCTGCCCGAGGTGCGCGCCGGCCGCGGCGGGGTCGAGCAGCTCTTCCTTAATCTGTTCACCAACGCGCTCGATTCGATGGCCGCGGGCGGCCGGCTGAAGGTCCAGGCGCGCGCCGCCGGGCCGCGCCTCGAAGTGCGCATCGCCGACACCGGGTCCGGCATCCCGCCCGAGCAATTGAAGAGGATCCACGAGCCGTTCTACACGACCAAGGCGGAGGGGTTCGGCCTGGGCCTGGCGATCGTCCGATCGATTCTCTGGGAGAACGGCGGGGACATGAGCATCGACAGTCAGCCCGGCAAGGGAACGACCGTGACCGTCCTGCTGCCGGTCGCGCAGGCGGCGCCGGGCAGGAAGAAAGGCGCGCCGCCGGAGGAGGGCAGGCGCGCGCCGGACGCCGGGTCGACCGCGGTGCCGGCCGACGCGGGGCCGGACGCATGAAGGGGCGCTCGGCACGCGTGCTGATCGTGGACGACGATCCGGCGATGCTGCGGACCGTCGAGCGCATCCTCTCGCCGCGTCACGAGGTGCGCGGCTGCTCCTCGGGCGCCGAGGCGATCGACCTGATCAGGCGCGAGGCGTTCGACGTGGCGATCGTCGACGTCCGGATGCCGGGCATCGACGGGTTCGAAGTGACGCGCGCCATCCGGTCGATCCGGCCGCGGACCGAAGTGGTGCTGGTGACCGGCTCGGTCACCGACCTGGACGAGAAGATGGTCCGGGCGATCGAGGAGCGCGCCTTCTATTTCATCACCAAGCCGTTCTCGAAGGCGGTCCTGACCTCGCTGGTTTCCTGGTGCCTGGAGATGCAGCGCCTGGCCGAGGAGCGCGACGACCTGATCAAGCGGCTGACGGAGGATCTCGAGCGGGCGCGGCGCTACCAGCAGGCGCTCCTGCCGCAGGGCCTGCCGCGCGCCTTCGGGCCGGTGCGGGTGGCCTCGGCGTGGTCGTCGAGCGAGGCGGTCGGCGGCGATCTCTACGACGTCGTGCCGCTGCCGAAGGATCGTCTGTTCCTGATGGTGGCGGACGTCGCGGGACACGGCGTGGCCGCCGCGCTGCTCGTCGGAGTGGTCAAGACCGCCGTCGGCCGCGCCCTGCAGGACCGCGTCGCCCAGGACCGCATCGAGCTGGCGCCCGCCGCCCGCGCCGTCCTGGAGACCCTCGCGCCGCTGAACAAGAACCGCGTCGTCACCATGTTCCTGGCGATCGTCGACGGGCCCGGGCGCGCGCTGCACTACCTGAACGCGGGGCATCCGCCCGCCGTCGTCTGGCGGCTGGGCTCGAAGGAGCGACTGCTCCCGGCCACGACGCCGCTCCTGTCGTACGGGATCGAGCTGGGCGCGCAGCCGAGCGCCAGCGTGCCGTTCGAGCCGGGGGAGCGTCTGGCGATCTTCTCGGACGGCCTGTACGAGATGCGCGATCCGGAAGGCGCCGAGTTCGGGCGCGAGCGTCTGGTGCGCGCGCTGACGCAGACGAAAGGCCCGATCGAAGAGGTCGTCGACGCCGCCGTCCGGGAGACGCGCCGCCACGCCGGCGGGCGCCCCGCCGAGGACGACGTGACGCTCGTCGTCGCCGAGCTACTCGCCCGCTAGACGGATCTCCTCGAGCGCGCCGGTCGCCGGATCACCGCTCAGGATGCGGTGGTTGTTGGTATCGGCGACGATCACCCGGCCGTCGGCCACCGCCAGGCCGCCCGGCTCGTACAGGGTCCGCGGGCTGCCGTCGCCGAACAGCGTGCGTGTCTCCATCCCGCCGAAGGCGATCGCCTTGATCTTGTTGTTGTAGGTGTCGGCGACGAAGATCGTCCGGTCGCCCACCGCCACGTCGAGCGGGTGCTGCAGGAGGACATTCTCGGGCGGCCCGACCTGGTCGCCGAAGTCGAACAGACCGCGCCCGACGATCGTCTTGACCGTGCTGTCCTCCAGATCGATGACGCGCACGCTGCTGATCTCGCTGTCGGCGATCAGGATGTAACGGCCCGCCTGGGCCAGACCGCTCGGCTGGGCGAACGCCGCCTCGGTCACCGGTCCGTCGACGTGATCCTCCCGGCCGCTGCCGGCCCACGGTCCGACCAGTTTCCGGACGGTGTCGTAGACCCAGATCTGATGGCTCCCGGCCATGGCGATCAGGATCTGCTGGCCCATCCGCAGTAGCCCCCAGGGAGAGCGCAGGGCGATCCCCTTCGGGACGGCGGGGTCGAAGCCGTGCCGGTCGTGACCCTTCTCGCCGGTGCCCGCGAGCGTGGTCACCTCGAGACTGTTCAGGTCGACGCCGCGCAGCAGATGGTTGCCGGTGTCCGCCACGTACAGCGTCGTCTCGTCGGACGTCAGACCCTGCGGCGCGTAGAAGGACGCCCGCGCCGCCGGACCGTCGTGCGCGCCGGCGCCGCCTTCGCCGATGATCCCCTGCACCCGGCCGTCCAGCTCGGCGATGACGATCCGGTTGTGACCGCTGTCGGCGATGAACAGGTTGCTGCGCGCGACGTGCACCTTGCCGGGGAAGCGCAGGAACGTCCCGTCGGCGTCCGGGTCGGGGGCCACGTCGAGAGGCGCGCGGACGAGGATGCCCTTGTCGCGTCCTTCCGCCAGGAGCGTCTCGATGCCGCGCGCCAGTGTCGCCTCGTCGATCTCGCCCGAGATCGTGTCGCGCACGTAGCCGGCGGCGTCGACCAGCACCAGCGTCGGCCAGGCGCGCACGCCGAACAGGTCCCAGATATCGTGCTCCGAGTCGACCACGACCGGATGGACGACGCCGTAGCGCTGCACGGCGCGGCGGATGTTCTGGGGGTCTCTTTCCGAGATGAACTTCGCCGAGTGCACGCCGATGACGACGACCGGCTCCTTCGCGAAGCGCTCCTCGATCCGGCGCAGCACCGGCAGGACGTGCATGCAGTTGATGCAGCAGTAGGTCCAGAAATCGAGGACCGACACGCGGCCGCGCAGATCGCCGGCCACGGTCAGCGGACGGCGCGCGTTGATCCAGGTCGAGTCGGCGGGGAACTCGGGACAGTGCACATGGGCCGCTTTCATCCGGACACCCTACACTCTCCGATGCGCAAAGGGAAACGAAACTAGCGGAGCGCCTTCTTGATCTCCGCGGCGAGCCACTCCGCCTCGCGCTTGTTGCGCAGCATGGCGGCGATCCGGGCCGGCGGACCGTTCGTGCGCGCGACCGAGAGATCGTAGTAGGGTGTCGTGCCGGCCTGCATGCCGATCGACAGCTTGATCTCGCCGATCTCGTCGCGGGCGATCCGGCGCGTGTGCGTCAGCCCGAGGGCGCGCCCGGTCACGACCAGGCCGCCGGACGTCGCGTCCACGATCGTCGTCTGGAACACGACCTGGAGGACGATCGCCACCAGGAGCAGGGAGACGCCGGAGAACGCCAGCAGCATGAGCCACGGGACGAAGGCGAACGCGGAGGGGACCAGCCCTCGATTGATCAAGGCAACCAGCAGGCCGGTGAACCCGCTGAACAGGGCGGCGAAAAAGATCACCGAGAGCCCCGCCTTGACGTTGCGCTTGGCGGGAAGCGTGAACCGCTGGCCGCCTTCGGGACCCGGCTCGACGGTGACTCGTGCGTCCGCCGGCCGCTCGGGCGCCTCCCCGAAGGGCGCGGTCGAAGCGGAGGCCGGCGCCGCCGGGTCGCGGTCGTCCGCCGCCGCGACCTGGCCCGCGGGCGCCACCACGATCGGGATCTCGAACTGCTCCTTGTAATCGACCCCCGGGATGCTGGCCTGAGCCTGGAGCCTCCACAGGATCCGGTTGTCCGAATCCTCGCTCCGGGACGCCGGCGCGTCGGTGGGCAGCCGGAAAGCCACGGGAATCGCCACGCCTTCAGGTCCCGCCGCGAGACCCTCGCGCGGCACCGTCTGCTCCTCCTGCCACAGCACCTTCTCCCAGACGGATCGATCGCGCCCGTTGCCGGTGACCACCCGGTTGATGCAGGTGAGCGTCAGGTGCGGGCTGGCGTCTTCGGGGAGGTTGTGCGTCGCGATCGTGCCGCGCAGCCAGCCGCCGAGCGCCACCCGCTCGCCCGAGACGTCGAGCAGCGACGTCCCGAAGCGCCGCCAGCGCATCGTCAGATGCAGCGCCCAGATCAGCAGAGACGCGCCGACGAAGGGAAAGATCAACGCCGCCCAGGCGACCGTGTTGCCCTTCTCGATCTCCGGCACGGCCCCGAGATAGGTCGCCGGCGCCGCGATCAGGTTCCACAGGATCGCCATCACCCACACGAGGCGCAACCCGGACTGGGAGCGGATTGTCACGGTCCTGAACGTAGGTTGCGTCGGCGCCCCCGGCAAGCGGAGAGAGCGGGGGAATCGCATTGCACTCTTGTCATTCCGGTGCTACAAATCGGGCACGATGCAAGGCCTCCGTCCCCTGGTTCTCGGGCTGACGCTCCTCCTGCCGGCGGCGCCCGACGCGACGTCGGCGCCCTCTGTGGCGGCGGCCGGCACGTCGGCGGCGCCGTCCCCCACCGTGCCGGCGGTACGCCGCCAGCTCTGGCGCTTCTACGATGCTGTTCTCGTGGACGGGGTCGCGCCGCAATATCCACGCCGGGCGCGACGGCAGGGCGCCGAAGGACGGGTCGTCATCCAGGTGCTCATCCACGTCGACGGCACCGTGAGCGATCCTGTCGTCCTTTACTCCGACGCCCCCGGTTACGGCTTCGAGGAGGCGATCCTCGCCGTCCTGCCACACTGGAGATACGCCGCCGCCGTCGAGAACCGCCGCCCGGTCGAGGTCTATTCCACAATCGTCATCCAGTTCGCCCTCGACGATCCCAACCCGCCTCCGGCCGACTAAACCTCCCGCCCCTCCCCGCGGTCAAAGGGATCGAGCATGGAGGTGACCGCGATGACCAGAATGCATTCGGCAGTCATGTCGTTGTTGCTGGCGGCTGGGGTCGGTCTGGCAACGATCGCCTTCGCCCAGGACGACCCGCAGGCAGCCGGGACCCAGGGGGCGACGCAGACCGACCGGCAGAACGACCGCAAGGACCTGCGCCACGACCGCCAGGACCTGAGGTCGGATCGGCAGGATCGCCGGCAGGACAGACAGGACGTGCGCCAGGACCGGCACGATCGGCGCCAGGACGCGCACGACGTGCGCCAGGATCGCCAGGGCGTCCGGCAGGATCTGCAGCAGCGTCACGGCGAGCGCGTCGATCTGCGGCAGGACCGGCAGGATCTCCGTCAGGATCGGCACGACCCGAACGCCACCCCGCAGGAGATCGCGTCCGATCGCCAGGACGTGAGGCAGGACCGGCATCAGATCCGGAGCACTACTCGCGACATCCGCTCCGACCGTTCCGACGTGCGCCAGGATCGCCACGACGTCCGGCAGGACACGCGCGACATCCATCGAGACAAGCGCGACGCGCGGCACGACACTCGTGACGTCCGCCACGACCGGCGGGACATCCGCCGCGACAAGCGCGACCTCCGGCACGATCGGCCGCGCCCCCACAACGGCTGATCGGCGACGAGCCGACGACAGACGAGACACGCCGGGCGGGGACATCGGATCCCCGCCCGCAGCGCGCTCGACAACCCTCCCCGGCATTTGACGATCGCCGGCGAGTCACGGACAATAGGACCCAGGTGCGGCACCATCCGGGATCGTTCGACGCCCGTCCTCGAGGAGGTCCTGTGAAGCGAACACTGATCGCGTTGCTCGCAGCCGGTCTGTCCCTCACCCTCGCCCACGCCGACGACACGAAGAACGAAGCGACCATCGCCGCCTCGTACGTGCAGATCCAGGGTGCCGACTCCAAGACCGCGAACCTCGACGGCGATCTGCTGTTTTGCATCGTTCCGCGGCTGCACCTTGGACCGGCGGTCAAGGTCGCCTACACCAGGAACGGGCCGTTCACCTCCACCGGCGGCGCCGCCGGCCTCGGCCTGGAGCTCGACATCCTGACCGGGACAATCCGTCCGTTCGTCGGCATCCAGGCCCTGTATTGGTTCGGGGAGTTCTCGAACACGATCCAGGACGAGGCCAGCGCCCGGGCGGGGCTCAAGATCGGAAGCGGGTCGGCGTTCCTCAAGGCCTATTACGAGAGGACACGCCAGTTCGAGGCGTCGGGCGTCGTCAACGGCCAGCAGGATTTCAACGAGGTCGTGGTCGGTCTCGGCGTCCGCTTCTGAGCGGGCGCCGCCCGGCGGGGCCACACCGCTCCCGCCGATGGATCGATCTCACCGCTCGGCGGCTTGAAGTAAGATCCGGACGCGTGACCGACTTCGAGACGCGCTTCCACACGCGGCGCGCCCGGCTGCTGCCGGCGCTGGTGGGCGCCGCCGCTTTAGCCCTGACGGGGCCGGCGCAGCTCTCGCCGCGC